>NZ_KV813698.1:0-1178 GCF_001813685.1 Rothia sp. HMSC061E04
ACGAAGGTGAAAGGCCCGGCATCGTGGAGGGGCCGGTTGCGGAACTGGTCCACGTGTTCGTCGAGGTCTGTTGCCATCCGTGAGACCTGGGACTTGGACAGTCCTGTGATCCCCAGGGTTTTGACGAGCTTGTCCATACGGCGCGTGGATACTCCTGCCAGGTAGCAGTCAGCGACCACTGTGATCAACGCGGTTTCACAGCGTTTGCGCCGTTGCAGTAACCATTCTGGGAAGTAGGTGCCTGAGCGCAGCTTGGGGATCGCCACGTCGATGGTGCCGACCCTGGTGTCCAGGGGCCGGTAGCGATACCCGTTGCGCCTGGTGTGACGCTGCGGATCTTGTTGACCCCACTGGGCCCCGCACACCGCATCAGCGTCCGCTGATAGCAACGCGTTAATGACGTGCTGGAGCAAGGAACGCATCAAATCTGGGGATGCCTGGGACAACGCCTCGCCAAGCATGCCAGCAGGGTCGATAATATGAGGAGCGGTCATCGTTGTGCCTCCAAATCATTTCGAGTCAGAAGTAGAAGAGCTTTCTCGAAGGATCACACGGTGACCGCACCCATCACAAGCAACGGGCCGATCACCACACGGTTACACCACTATGCGGGACGCTACTCTTTCACCGCTTAGTTACCGCCTGTTTGAGGCTAAGCGGTATATCGAAAACGTTGGTATATCAGTCAAAACATGGTGTGTTGCCGCCTCTACCGCCTAATTTCTAAAAAGTGTACACGCGAGTGTTCATCTTCCTACATATGCGTGTGTATATATAAAAGTTTTCGGTTTTAGGCGGTGAAGGCGGTAAAGGGTTGGGATTCGGTTGAGATACGAGGGAAAATGCTATACCGCTTTTGCATTTTCAGGCGGTAAACAGCCGGTATCAACGCCGATTAGGCGGTGAAAATCCTCCTCTGCAACCTCCCTCCCACGAGATCATGCACGAGCGAAGATAGTCATACGCCCCGAAGGGGCGTTGGATGATAGTCCTCGATGTTGGGTGATAGTCCCCCCTCCCCCCACCTCGACGACGGGCCTGAGTTTGGCTGAAAGGTAGGGAATAACATAGGGATTCGGTCTCGTCAGGGCAAAACAAAACCCGGTATCTCAGCGACTTTTCGTTGAGATACCGGGTTTTTCTGGTTGCGGGGACAGGATTTGAACCTGCGACCTCCG
>NZ_KV813698.1:1278-42203 GCF_001813685.1 Rothia sp. HMSC061E04
TGCGGGGACAGGATTTGAACCTGCGACCTCCGGGTTATGAGCCCGGCGAGCTACCGAACTGCTCCACCCCGCGGCGACTCATATAACTATACAGACCCGAAACCGGGCGCGCAAGCTAAAATCACGATTTGTAACCAAGCACACAAAAATAGAGGCTGTGGGTCAATAATAGGGGCTACGGGGCAGTACCAGGGGTAGAACGTACAGGAACGGGGTGGAAGCGATTGCTTCCACCCCGTTCCGCCAGAGACCGCTAGAGGTAGCCAGTAGGAGCCATACCCAGCGCAGGCTCCGGTTCTAGAGCGAGGACGCTAGACCCGTGAGCATCCGGTATGGGCTACTCCCCCGCTGTCTCTTAGGCTTAGCCTCTTAGTCTTAGCGAGAAGCCGAGGCGCTGGCGCTGGGCTTCGCGCTTGCGGGGGCGCTTGCAGAAGCCGCGGCACTGGGAGCTGCAGAGGCGCTCGGAGCCGCAGAGGCACTGGGCGCTGCCGAAGCCTTAGCGGAAGCCGCGCTCTGCGCCTCCTCAGCCTCCAGAGCCTTCTTCACGGCTGCTTCCAGACGCTTCTGAGCCTCACCGTAGGCAGCCCAGTCGCCCTTCTTCATTGCCGCATCAGCATCGGTCATCGCCTTCGAGGCATCCGTCAGAGCCTGCTTCAGCTCCGAAGACTGCGAAGCCGACGAACCGCCGGTCGAACCTCCGGTCGAAGCGCCCGAAGAACCAGAAGCCGAGGGGCTGGCCGACGCCGAACCGTCCAGCTTCGCACCCGAAGAGCCACCGAACACCTGGTTCAGCGCCTCCTCCAGAGTCGGAGCGAAACCGACCTTATCGCCGAAGCTCACCAGCACACGCTGCAGACGCGGGTACTTAGCGTCACCGCTCGACTGCACGTACACCGGCTGAACGTACAGCATGCCGCCGCCCACCGGCAGAGTCAGCATATTGCCGTTAATAACCTCAGACGAACCGCGGCGCAGCAGGTTCAGCTGGTTCGACACCTCAGCATCAGAGTTGAAAATGTTCTGAGCCTGGCCCGGACCCGGAACCACCGAAGAACGCGGCAACTCCAGCAGACGCAGCTTGCCGTAATCGGGGCTACGCTCGCCGTCCTTACCGGTACCGGCATCACCGTTAGCGGCAAGGAAGCCGTACATCACGTTACGAGAGTTCGAATCGCTCTGCTGAGGAATGAACGTGGTCGTCAACGAGAAGTGCGCACGAGAATCCCCGGGCATCTGCAGGGACAGGTAGTAGGGCGAAATCAGCTGGTTACGATCATTAGTCGGGTCATTCGGAATCGACCAGACATCGTCACCGGCATAGAAGCTATTCGCGTTCGTCACGTGGTACTTATTCAGCATGGTGCGCTGAATATTGAACATGTCAGTCGGGTAACGCACGTGGCTCATCAGCGAAGCGTTCATCTCACGGTAGCTCTTCACCGTGCCAGGGAAAACACCCTGCCACGCCTTCAGCACCGGATCCTCCTCATCCCACGCGTACAGGGTTACCGAACCGTCATACGCGTCCACGGTAGCCTTCACCGAGTTACGGATGTAGTTCACCGAGTTAGAACGCTGAGCACCCGCAGCGGTTGCCGCGTCCTGGGAGCTACCCTGCGCGTAGGGGAACTGATCGCTCGTGGTGTAGGCATCCACGATCCACTGCACGCGGTTATTCACAATCGCCGGGTACGGCTTAGAATCCACGCTCAGGTACGGCGCCACCTTACGCACACGATCCAGCGGGTTGCGTTCGTACAGGATCTGCGAGCCCTCACGCACCGCATCCGAAAGCAGAATGTCAGAGGACTGGAACTTAATCGCGTAGGACAGGCGAGCCAGCAGCGAATCAACGCGAGGACCACCGTAACCGGCGAAAGTGTACTTCGCATCGGAGGCGTTGGTTTCCTCAGCGGAAAGCGGACGGTCCAGCTCCAGGGTGTCGCCCTTACCGCCCACAATCGAATACTCCGGCGAGCTCATGCCAAAGTAAATACGCGGCTCATAATCCTCGCTCAGGGAACCGGTCGCTTTAATACCGGACTGCAAGAACTTCGGGTTACCCGCAGAATCCACCTGGTTACCGTAGGCGGCAATCACGCCGTAACCGTGGGTGTACACCACGTGGCGGTTATACCAGGAATCGCCGCTCGTCTGCGCCGGGTTGAGCTCACGAGCCGCCAACACCGTATCCTGCGTGGTGTTACCCACCGAATAGCGGTCCACCGACAGCTGCGAATCAAAACGGTAGTACGGACGGAACTGCTGCATCTGAGCAAACGCCGAGGACACAACATTCGGATCCAACAGACGGATATTCGCAATGGTCGCGCTCGAAGAGCTCAACGCACCGGCACGGGTATCAATCGTCGCGTCATACGGAGTGGTCTCAATCTTGTCCAGACCGTACGCGTAACGGGTCGCATCAATATTGCGCTGAATAAACTTCGACTGAGCACCCTGCTCATTCGGAACCACCTGGAAACGCTGAACAATCCACGGGTACAGGCCGCCAGCAACCACGGCAACAATCACCAGCATCGCGGTGCTAATCAACGGCAGACGCCAACGATTTATCGAAGCCGCCACCACAAACATGATCGCCACCAGCAAAGCAGAAATCGCCAAAATAGCGTTCACCGGGATCGACGAGTTCACATCCGTGTACATTGCGCCAGCCCAGCGGCCCACCTGCTGCTGAGTCGAGGAATAACGATCCAGCCAGAAGCTCACCGCACGAGTCAGCAAAAACACAGCCACCACAATCGCAGCGTGACGGCGGAATGCCGACGTGGTACTCACACCACCGGGCTGAACCTTAATACCGCCGTAGAAGTAGTGCATGAACAGACCCGCGAGCGCCGACAGCACCACAGCGGAGGTCACCAGAGTCACCACCATGCGGAAGAACGGCAACGCAAACAGGAAGAACCCGTAATCCAGACCGAACTCGGGGTCAGTCTTACCGAAGGACTGCTGGTTGAAGAACAGCGCGACGGTGCTCCACTGAGTCATCGTCGCCGAAGCAATGAACAGGCCCAGCAGTAGCGGAACCGCAATCAGCAGAACCTTACGCGCCTTATCCACGCTCTCGTGGTAGCGGCGCATGCTCTCCTCAGCACGCTGCTGACCAAATACGTCACGAAGCATCTGCTCGGCAGCATCCGTGCCGCTGGTCGGTACGCTCTGATTCGGGTTCGGCGCCTCCTGCGGCTCCTTCTCGGACGCCGGCGCCACATCAGCATGACGGACCGCGTAGGACATCGAAGCCCACAGCGGCACAGCAATCACCACGGCAGCCACCACAAACACGGCTGCCTTCAACAAAATCTGGGTAGTGAACACGGTGCTATAACCCAGCTGATCAAACCACAGCCAGTCCGTGTACACCTGGGACGCACCCACAAAAGCAGCAATGAGCACCGCCACCACAGCAATCGTCGCCCTCAGGGGGCTACGACGCTTAGGCGTTGACTTCTTCGGCTTGGGATGCGCGGTGTTATTGGTCGACTCAGACACAATTCCTCGCTCATCATACGTTCAGAGAAAATAACTTCCTTTAAGTATCTCAGAGGTAACGCAGAAGGGCAGAACCTCGTAGAAGCTCGGGGCGAAATATGACCGGTTGAGAGGTTTTGGGGCGCGAAATGCTGAGATGAGAGGTGCTGGCGAGGATTACGGAGACGCAGACGAGGACAGAGAATAGGGCACAGAACAGCCCCGGTACCGTAAAGTACCGGGGCTGACTTCTACGCTATACGGGTGAGAACCTTGCGGAGAAAAACGTTATGTTAGGAACCGCAGCGGGGCAGGGAATCATCCGGGGTGCCGGACTTAATCGCCTCCACCGTCTTCACCGCCTCATCCAGGGTCGACACCGGCACAACCACCATCGTGCCGCGCACCTGACCGGCGTGATAGTAGTTGAACAGGTCGGGGTCCTGCGCCTGCATCTTCACAATCGAATCGCAGTTCTCCTTAGGCGCCAAGAAGTAGCGCGCACCGTAACGGCCCGTCGCCAAAATCTTGTACTTGATGCCGCCAATTGCGCCGACCTTACCGTTCGCATCAATCGTGCCGGTACCCGAAATGTAGCTGCGGTACGGGTCGCCTCCGGCGTCCTCATCGGCGAGCAGAGTACCCTCGCTCAGCTTATCGACCGTGCCCAGCGCCAGCATCAGACCCGCACTCGGGCCGCCCACACCGTCCAGGTTGTACTGCACGTGTGCCGGCAGGTCATAGCTCTGCTTCAGGCCAGCGCCCAGAATCCAGCGGCTATCGTCACTGGCACGAACCGGGGTCAGCTTAAAGGTCTGCTGCTTGCCGTCACGCTCCACGGTCACGTCAATCGCCGAACCGTTCGACGCATTCACAGCCTTCGGAACGTCGGTGAGGGTCTCAATCTGCTTCTCCCCCACCTTCACGATGCGGTCATCAGCCTTCAGCGCGCTCGCCGCCGGGGAACCCTCCACCGTGGAAAGCACCTGAACCTTCTCGGTCACCGGCATCTTCAGCTGGCGCATTGCCGCGACCTTCGCCTGAGTCTGCGAATCAGCCATCTGCGCACCGGTCGCTGCCGTCGCCTGCTCATGGCTCACATGCGGGTACAGGGCATCGGTCGGCACCACGAGGCTGCGGTTACCGTCAAACGCCAACCAGCCGTAGAACGCCTCCGCACCGGACAGCTCAGTGTAGGGACCACCCGAAACCGACACCGTGGTCATGTTCATCTTGCCGAACGTCTTATAGCTCGGCGCACCCGAGACCTCAATGACGTCCTTCTCCTGGTAGGTTCCGAGCACGTCAAAGAGAGGGCCGGGGCCCTCCTTCACATAGGAGCTGGGCAGCACAAAAGCACCAGCCAGCAGGGCGCACGTCGCCACAGCGCTCACCGAACGCAGGTTCACACGGCGCGGCGCAAAACGCGAACGGCGCTTAGCCGCCTTCTCATTACTCTTCACGCTCGCGGAGGCGGCGTTCGGCTGCTGCTCAGCATCGGGGGTGGACTTAGTCATGGTTTCTACAGTACCGGATAAACCTACTTTTCAACACGCGCGCGGGCACCCTCACCCAGCTAAAAATAGAGCAACCACGGGGCGTTTACTCTCTTGCCCCCGCTCTTGCCCCCGCCGCACTGTGTCAGCACCCCGAGGTTACAGCGGCACGAAAAAGCTCCCAAACCCCGGCGCCAGAGACAAGCTTGTGAGCCCTCAGCTGATTAACCCGCATCCACAGCGGTGGCGCGGGAAATTCTCAGCAAAAATCGGTAGGCTGGACAGCGAGCGGGCCAGCTACGCCCACCCCCGGATTACGAAAGGCTTCACATGTCTGAGAACCCCACCGGCGGCGCCTCCAACGAGCGCGACCCCCTCGAAGAATTCCTTAAGAAGATGCAGGAGCAGGGCTTCGACCCCTCCGCAGGGGCAACCGGCCAGGGCGGCAAGGGCGCCTCCAACGCGCAGAACCCCTTCGGTGCGCTCTTCGGTGAAGGCGGCCAGAACCCCTTCGGCATCAGCATCGACCCCGAAGACCTCAAGAACATGGGCATGGGCTTTGACCCCGCCATGATGCAGAGCATGTTTGCGCAGGTGCAGGCGATGTTCTCCGGCGCGGGCGCATCCGACAGCCCCAGCGGCGTGAACTGGGATAGTGTGAAGAACCAGACCCGCCAGATGCTCGCCGCCAAGGGTGAAGACCCCTCCGTACCCGAAAACCTCAAGCGCGCTGTAGAAGACGCGGCGAACCTCGCCGACCTCTGGCTGGACGCGGTGACTATCGTTGAACGCCACAACCTGCCGGTGCAGGCGTGGTCCAAGGCGGAATGGGTTGAGCATTCCTTCGACTCCTGGCGCGAAATGGTTGAGCCCGTCGCCGCCGAAGTTACCCAGTCCATGGTCATGCCCGGCGCACCCGAAGACGTACCCGAAGAGATCTCGCAGATTCTCAACAGCGGTTTCTTGAACAACATTGGTTCCGTAATTTTTGGTGCGCAGATGGCACAGGCACTCGCGCAGCTCGCCGGTGAGGTGTACTCCTCCACCGACGTGGGCTTCCCCCTCGCGCCCGGCTCCTCCGCGCTGCTGCCCAACGGCTACCAGCAGCTCGCCGAGAGCATCGAGGTTCCCCCGCAGGAGGTCCTGCTCTACCTTGCCGTGCGTGAATCCGCGCTGATCCGCCTGCACAAGGCAAACCCCTGGCTGCGTGAAGACCTGGTTCAGCTCGTGGCGCGCTACGCCCGCGGCATCCGCGTGGACATGAACCGCATGCAGGACGCCGCATCCCAGGTGGACATGAGCAACCCCGACGCCGTACAGGAAGCATTCGAAGGCGGCATGTTCAGCCCCCAGCGCACCGAAGACCAGGAACTGGCGGTACAGCGCCTGGAGGGTCTGCTCGCCCTCATCGAGGGTTGGGTGTCCGTCGTGACCGAGGATGCGACCCGCAACCTGCCCAAGGCACCGCAGCTGACCGAAATCATGGCGCGCCGCCGCATCGACGGCGGCCCCAGCGAGCAGGTCTTCGAGAACCTGGTCGGCCTGGAACTGCGCCCGCGCCTGGTGCGTGAGGCACAGCAGTTCTGGCGCTGGTACGAAAACTCCCACGGCATTGAGGCGCGCGACGGCCTCTGGGACACCCCGGAGACCCTGCCCACCCCCGCCGAGCTGGAAGACTTCACTGCATACGATGCGCGCATGAACGAAATAAGCCTGGACGATGTGGACTTCGACTCGGAGCTGCAGAAGCTGCTGGACGGCGGCTTCGGCGACGCGCCCGAAGAAAAGTAGAGCTGAGCGAAGTAAAGCTGAGCGGCGAAAGTAAATAGCTGACACCTCGAGCGGGGGTGGCTTGTGTATTCACAAGCCACCCCCGCTCGAGTGTTTTGGTTGAGTGTTCGGTTGGTTTTTGATTCTTTGACTTTCGAGAAGCGCTTTAGCCGGCTGGATTTTAGCTGGCAGGATTTTAGCCGGCGCTGTTTTCGCCGCGCTCGCCCTCAGCACGTTCACCCTCAGCCCGCGAGCGCCCCAACGCGTACCCCTCCAGGTAGGCCTGCGCCCGCAGCAGCTGCGGGTAGCGCGCCTCCAGGGCACGGAACGCCGCCGAATGATTCGGCTGCAGCAGGTGGCAGAGCTCGTGGTGAATCACCGAATCCAGCACGTACTCGGGCACGCCCTGCAGCTCCGAGGAGATGCGGATCTGCGTGTTCGCGTAGGTTGCCGAGCCCCAGCGCTGACGCTGGTTGCTCACCCAGCGAATCGACAGCTTCTCGAGCCTGCCCGAGGCAACCAGCTCCGGCAGGTTCTTCTGCGCCAGGTGCAGGGCGCGGGAGCGCAGGTATTCGTCCGTGACCGTCAGCTGAGTGGCACGCTCACGGCGGGCGGCACGACGCTGAATGCGCGGCAGCAGGCGGGCAATATGCTCGTCAATCTCTTCGCTCGTACTCGCGGCGGGAATGAGCAGGCGGTAGGCGGGGTTGCCGTGCTCGTCCACGCCGTCACGCTGCATGCTGATGGTGCGGGTGCGGCGCGCCGAGCGGACCAGCTCAATCTGCGGGCGGTCCTCGGTGGCGGGCAGAATCTCACGCTTAAAACGCTGAGCCATAGTCTCCTCTTCCCTTCGACGAACGGCGGGGCTGTGTTGAGCGAGGCTGTGTTGAACGCTGGCTATACGACGAGCCAGCACTCTCAGCCCTGCGGCGGCGCTTCGCCGGATCAATATCGTCCAGGAAACGCGAACGCTTACGCTGACCGCGACCACCCACGGTGCGGGTCATCGTCCAGGTCAGCCACAGGTACTTACGGGCGCGCGTAATACCCACGTACAGCAGGCGGCGCTCCTCATCCACCTCATCCGGGGTGGTCGCAAAAGTAATGGGCATGAGGCCCTCGTTCAGGCCGCACAGGAACACGGCGTCCCACTCCAGGCCCTTAGCCGCGTGCAGGGAGGCGAGGGTTACGCCGTTGACCTGCGGTGCGTCGTTGAATTCGCTGCGGTGGTTCAGGGTCGCCACCACCTCGTGTATGGTCAAAGGGAGCGGCTCGGGCACGCCCGGGCGAGGATTCGCGCGGTGCTCCTGAAGCTGCTCTTGGCGGTGCTGCGCCATCATATCCACCATATGCACCAGGGCGGCGAGGGACTCCCACTTCTGGCGGGTGGCGCCTCCCGAAAGGGGGCCTTCCTCCTTATAGCCGAGGCCGCCGAGCACATCGCGGGTGTAGCGGGTGACGTCCTCGGTACCGTCCGTGGACTTCGCCGAACCGCGCAGGGCAAGCATCGCCTGCTTGACCTCGGGGCGCTCAAAGAAACGCTCCGCGCCACGTAGCTGGTACGGAATGTGGGCGGCAGCCAGCGCAGACTCAATCGCCGCCGATTGCGCGTTCGTGCGGAACAGCACCGCAATCTCCGAAGGCGGCACGCCGTCCTTCTCAATCAGGTCGCGGATATCCTCGGCAATGCCGGCGGCCTCCTGCTCATCGTCGGCATAGCCGAACCACTCCACATCCACGCCGGGGCCGCGCTGAGACATCAGCTCCAGCGGCGGCGCCCACGAATGCGGGCTCGAATCCGGATGCGGACGACGCGCCGCCAACAGGCGGTTCGCCAACTCCACCACCTGCGAATGGGAACGGTAGTCGCGGGTCAGCTTCACCGTGTGCGCGCCACGGTACCGGCGTGCAAAATCCAGCAGGTAACGGCTGGTCGCGCCGGTAAAAGAGTAAATCGTCTGGGAGGCGTCGCCCACCACGCAAATATCGTCGCGGCCGCCCAGCCACACATCCAGCAGACGCTGTTGCAGCGGGGACACGTCCTGGTACTCGTCCACCACAAAATGGCGGTACTGGTTGCGGACGGTTGCGGCGAGCTTCTCGTCCTCCTCCAGCATGGCGATGGTCAGCAGCAGCACGTCCTCAAAATCGATGAGGTTACGCTCATCCTTCAAATCCTCATACGCCTGGAAAATACGCTGCATATTCTGCGGGGTAATCGCCGAGGGCAGCTGCTTCTCACTCAGACGCTGCATGATGGTGTCCGGGGTGAGCAGCTGAACCTTCGCCCACTCAATCAGCGACGCCAAATCACGCAGCAGGGAACGGTCCGTACTGATGCGCAGACGGTTCGCCGCCTCCGTAATGAGCGCTGCCTTATTCTGCACGATGGACGGGAACGTACCGCCCACCACCTGCGGCCAGAAATACGCCAGCTGACGTAGCGCCGCCGAGTGGAAGGTACGCGCCTGCACGCCGTGCGCACCCAGCTGGTGCAGGCGGGTGCGCATCTCCTCCGCAGCACGCAGGGTAAAGGTCAAGGCGAGTACGCGCGGGCCCTGGTAGCGACCAATCGCAATACCGTAGGCGATGCGGTGCGTAATCGCACGGGTCTTACCTGTACCGGCACCGGCGAGCACGCGCATGGGCCCGTCAAGCTCGGTGGCGACCGCACGCTGATCCGGGTCAAGCCCGGCAAGAATATCGTCTGCGGAGATCATATGCTGAGGCTGTTGAGGTGTGGCGGTCATAATACTCCATCAGTAAGGCGGGCGGTGCGGGCAGGCGGCGTGTGCTCGCGCGGGCATACGGACGTGTGTGTATGCGGGTGCCCGAGGCGGTGATAGCCGGTCTTCCATTGTATTCTCCCAGACTGTGTTCTCCAGACCTGCCGCGGCTTCTTGGCTGTTGCTTTCGTTCAGGGCGTGAGGAACCCGCCTCTTTTGGAGTGGGCAAGTAGAAGCTCAACGGGCAGCGCAGGCGAGCACGTTTAGGCTTATCCACAAGTATCTTCACCACTTGGCATAAAGATCCCAAAAACTACTAAACGGCACACATTGGTTTGGTAACCTTAACCCGTGACTTTATCTCCCCTTCAGCTAGCAGCCATTGTCTCCGCCGGAGTGCCCGGAATTTACCCCGTCGGCGCCGAACCGGTCCGCGAAGACAGCGACGACTTCGACTCGGCAATCATCGCCGACTCCACCGGTCGCCGCTGGCGAGTGCGCGCCCCGCGCCGCCCCGACGCCAGCATGCGTCTGGAAGCTGAACACCTCATCCTGCAGTCGTTCAGCCCCGGCCTGCGCGCACGACTGCCCTTCGCCGTACCCACCGTCGCCGGCACCGTACCCTACGCGGGCGGCAACGTGTTCGTGTACACGCACATCCCCGGTACCATCTACGACGTGGACCAGCTCGCCGAGCTGAGCCGCCGCGAAGTTGCGGCAAACCGCCCCTCCCTGGCATCCATCATCGCCAAGGACATCGCGACCCTGCACGTGATGCCCGAAGACATTATTTACGAAGCCGACCTGCCTTCCTACTCTTCGGAGCAGATTCGCCTGCGCAAGAACGCTGAGCTCGAGCGTGCCGCCGCAACCGGCAAGGTGCCCGCCGACCTGCTCGCGCACTGGCGTACCGTGCTCTCCCCTGGCCCCATGTGGCAGTTCCGCCCGCGCGTAGTCCACGGTGACATGGGCGCCGAGAACCTCGTACTGCACGTCACGCCCTCGACAGCTCGCATCGTGGAGGTCACCGGCTGGTCCGATGTGCACGTGGGCGACCCCGCGCAGGACTTCGCCTGGCTGTACTCCTGCCAGGACATCGAATTCACCGACGAGGCAATCGAGGTGTACCGCCAGCAGATGCCTCAGCTGCCCGACGCCTACCTGGCGCAGCGCGCGAACTTCTACGCAGAGTTCGCGATCGCCCAGTGGCTCACCCACACCGTGGAGGTTGGCGACCGCGACGGCGCAACCCACGCCGTGTCCATGCTCCTGGACATTCAGGACGACCTGCGCGCCTCCGGCGAACTGCTCGGACAGGAGGAGGTCGGTCCGCTGGTCGGCCCCGCCGAATAGATATTGGTCGGCCCCGCCGAGTAGCTCATAAGGTAAGTAGCCGCCAGGTTGTTGCCAGCCAGGTGTCACCTGCCGCATAGGTTTTTCAGTTCAGCCCCGCAGTACCGCGCTGCGGGGCTGAACTGTATCTACTGGGCTGTATATCTACTGGGCTGTATATCCACTGCCTCGCGCCCGGTGAAACTAGCTCTCCTGACTGTCTGTCACTGACTGTCTGCCAAACCGGCGGAACTATGCCTATAAGGGCTAGTGGAGGGGCTTTAGTGGGCTTTTTGCCGAAATTTCTTTAAGTGTTTCCCCTCACCTTTTGAGCACCAGTTTTGCATTTTTGTGCATGAATGACTCAAATTAAGGCTGAGACTTGAAGGTGTGATAAAGGTGTTATTCACAATATTTCCCGAACCCAAATACGTCATAAACCCACATAAACCAACTTTTGATTTCAAGAACCCACAGAGCCTCAACTCTACCTTGAACTATGCTCAAAATAGTGCATTTTAGGGTAAAAACTTACCCCGTAGATTTTTTCAAAAACTCCTGGAATACTTTTGCTGTGCCGCGAGAAAACCAGCGGACACACTCCCCATAGCGCACTGACCAGCACTGATATCGTGGCAGCGATAAATTGGGGAGACAGATTGGACGGGACCCTGACCGGTCATGTCAGACCCGAGCCGGATTCATGCACCGCGCAACCAATCACCGATGGCAGAAATCTATAGAGTTACTTTCGAGGTTGTGTTTGAGAGTAAAGACGCACGCAAACCCCACGGGGCGCCAGCGATGCGAGTGAGGTCGCGAGAGCGGCAGTCGTTCGGCGCAATTCTTTCCGGAGCGTGCGAGGGCACGAAGTACCTCTATAGTTCTTCAGCGGCTGAGGACGCCTCATCACCCTAATGCAGTGGAGTGAAGAGGCGTTCTCTGCCATTAACCGCAGAAGTCCACACAGAAAAGCAGCTCACGAGGCGCAATGCCTCCGTGAGCTGCTTTTCCATATTCGGTTACGGCGGGCGCTAATACGCGAGCGCATGCTTCCGCCGCTTAGCCTTGCTGCCTAGCCCTTGCGCGCCTCACGAATCACCTTCGCCAGCTGCGCCTCCGTGGGCAGGCCGCCGCGGATCTGGTGATCCCACACCTCCGCAACGCCCTTGCCGCCCAGATACACGAACACGGTGCTGATACGCTCCGGATCCACGCCCATAATGCGGGAGAACGCGATGCGGTACAGGCCCAGCTGGAAGCGTCGAGACTGCATGGTCGCCATCTTCGGGCGGGAACCGCTCTTCCAATCCACCAGGACCCAGCGTTCGCCGTCCTCGTCCTCGGTGCGGAACACCGCGTCGATACGGCCGCGCAGGCTTACACCCTCGATGTGGGTTTCGACCGGGTATTCGACCGCCCAGATGCGGTCCTTCCACTCATCGCTGCCCCACTCGCTGGTGGCGAAGCGCTCCCAGAGACGCTGAACGGAGGCCTCCAGTTCGCTCTCGGATTCCTCGAAGGCGTCCTCGAAGGTGAACTCGTCCTGTTCCTGCAGGTCTGCAGACTCAGAGGGATCAGCGGGCGCGGCGGAGGTGGAGGCAGCGGAACCAGGCAGGTCAGCCCCCACCGTGTCCTCCGCATCGGGCGCCTCCAGCGGGTCGGCGCTCGGCGCAACACCGAAGTGCTCCTCAATCAGCGCGTGCACCGCCGTACCAATCGTTGCCGCACGCGAGGGACGCTGCGGCACCGGGCGCATCAGCTGATGCACCGTGCCCTGCGGGTCCTCGCGCAGGCGAATGAACGTGGATGCGGACAGGTGCCCCGGCAGCTGATCGCTCAGCACCGGGTCGGTCTGACCCATCATGAGCAGTAGCAGGTCAGCTTCGCGTTCCCAGTCCACCGCCTGCTGGCGCAGGGATTCAGGAATGGCGGACTCGCCGTGCGCCGTGGATACGGCGGGTGCAGTATAGCTTGTGCTCTCCCCCGCCGCCCCAAACTCGGTACCCCCATACGGGGTACCCTCAGACTCGGCGCCCTCGTCACCCGCGCCGACGGCAAGCTCCACCGCCAGGGCGGCACGCTCCACCGCCTCGCGACGGCTCGAGGAGTTAATCGCAATCTCACGCTCTAGATGCTCATGCTGGCCGCGGCGAAGCACCGCCTCCGTACCCCGGTTGAGGGCATCGTCAGAAGCCCAACGCCAAATCACGGGGCGTTCCAGCGGGTCAAAAGGCCACATGGCGGTCAGCACCGCACCCAGGTTCGGGTTCCTGTCTTCGTAGTTCTTCTGGGCGAATTGACCACGCACCTCAATCGGTAGCGCCGCCGCCACCGTGGGTGAGAAACCGGGCTGAGGCGGTTGCGCCTCACGCCATTTCTCCCGCTCGGTGGCTTCGATAATCCATTCGGGAACCGGCAGGTTCAGGCGGGTACAGTTCTCCGCCACGGTGCGTGCTCGTACAGAAGGAGCCGCCTGCTGCCAATCCTGCGCGAGGGCGGGAGCCATGACCTCAACCAGCGCCCAGGCGTAGCGTTGCACCTGCTCGGCGTAGGTCGCCCGGGCGTTCGCGCGCGCCTCCGCCTGCTCGGGGGTGAGCTCGTCAGCGTCTACGGGGTAGAGTTCCAGGTCCTCCAGTAGCGCCGCCTCATCGGGGGCGGGCGGCAGGTTCGAGGGATCCACGACCGTACCGTGTACCAGGGTCACCGGCTCAGCCAGGCGGTACTTCGACTCAGCCAGCTGCTCAGCCCAGCGGCGCACATGGTTCAGGTGCACCTTCTTGCGCTTATCGGCGGGGTTCGGCATCGTGTACGACAGGCCCATGCCCACCAACTGCGGCGCCGCCCAGGGGGTATCCATTGTCTCTTCGAAGCGCGCAGAGGGCGCATCTACCGTGGGGGTGCCCATGTCAAAGAGCGACTTGAAAAGCATCTCCATAAGCTCCTCCCAGAAGGGCTGCACAGGCAGGGGGAGTATAGCGGCGCTCTTCCAGCGGTAGGCGCTCATCGCTAGCAGGTTACGGGCACGGGTCATCGCCACGTACATGAGGCGGCGGTCCTCCATGCCGGCATGCTCGGCGGCATCATCCTTATGCTCGCCTAGGTAGTCTTCAAGCTCCTTCGCCTTCTCGAAGGCGGTAATCTCCTCCGGGGTCTCAAGGATCGAGGGAAGGTACTCGCGGTCGCCACGCAGCGGCCAGGGCAGAGCCGTACTAGCCGACATCTGCCACAGGTTCGGGGTCTGCCCGCCGGTCGCACTACCGCACAGACCCGGCAGAAGCACATGATCCCATTCCAGGCCTTTCGCCGCGTGCATGGTCATCAGTTGCACCGCATTCGGGTCAGGTTCCACAGTGCCCAGCGCCAGGCCCTTCTCCTCGTCATCGGCACGTTCAAGCCACGCGAGGAAGCCCATCACGTAGCTCACGCCGCCCGAAGACAGCAGGAAGCGGCGTGCACCCGGGTCGCTCTCCTCCGCGCTCACGCCGTCAGCGCCGGCGTAAATCATCGCGTTAATACGCGGCGCCGACATGCCATAGGCGGCGGCAACCTCGTGGAAAGCGTCCAGGTTCGCGCGCGAACCCAGCGGGTCGGTACCCGGGCGGACCGCCAGCTCAATATCCAGCAGCATGGTCCGCTCAATCTCGTACAGAAGCGTACCCAAATCCTCGCTCAAACCGGCACGCAGCACGCGCATCTGCTCAGCAAAAGCACGCAGACGCTCCAGCGCCGCCGGGGAGAAACGGCGGCCGCGATACTGCTCACCGTAGAGAGGTTCGCCGTCCGCGCCGTCCTGCGGCAGGTTCTCCACCGCCTCAATCAGGGAGGCGTAACCGGAGGAATCCTCCACCGCGCCCTTGAGGGTTTCGTCCAGACGTTCTTGAGCGGCACGTAGGTGCTCCGCCTGCAGGTTGATGGCAGCTGCGTCGTCGGCGTCTTCAGCCTCGGCGAGCATACGCAACGCCATCTGCTCACGCAGGGCACGCTCACGCTCACGCACCAACGACTGAGCCCAATCACCCAGCGCCAACATATCCGCCGCACCCAGGCGCCAACGCGCACCCGTCAGCAGGCGCGCCAGAGCATCCGAACGGTTCGGATCAGCCAGCACACGCAACGCCGACACCAAATCCACAACCTCCGGCTGGGAGAGCAAACCGCCCAAACCCACCTGCTGCACCGGAATGCCCAGGCGCTCGCACTCCACACGAATCGGGTCCAGCTGACCGTGCACACGCGCCAACACCGCAATCTCAGGCATCTTCAGGCGCGGACGCACCGAACCATCACCGGAACGATGCGCCGCATAGGCGCGCTCGTACTCGCGCACCGCCTGCGCACGCATCGCCGCAATACGTTCGGCAATAGCCACAGCCTCCTCGCGGTCAGAGTCGTGGTACGTCAAATCAACGCGCCCCACCATGCCCGCGGCAGCCTGCTCAAAAGCGGGCGAACCAGGCTCCCCCACCAGGGCGCAGCGCGGGCGCAGGTCAGGAACCTGAGCGGCGGTAATATCGCCGTCGGCGGCACGCACCCACTCGGAAACCTCCTTCAGCTTCTCCGCCACGTGGTTCGCCGCGTTCAGCACCGAAATGTCGTTACGCCACGCAATGGACAGGAACAGCGGCCGCACATGCTCGGTCGGGAAATGACGGTAGAAGCTGAACATCTGACCGTCCGAAGCACCACGGAAACCGTAAATCGACTGCTTCGGGTCACCCACAGCCATCACCGGATGCGCCGGAATACCCGCCGCCTCATCAGCACCGTAAATCGAGGAGAACAAGCTCATCTGCGCGTGCGAAGTGTCCTGGAACTCGTCCAGCAGAACCACCTTGAAACGGGCACGCTCACCCTCACGGATCGCCGGGTCAGCCTCCGCAATGCGGGCGGCAAAACGCATCAGGTCACCGAAATCCAGCACCTGCATGCGCGCTTTCACGCGGGCGTAGCTGATCGCCATACGCGCGTACACTCGGCGGTTACGCAACAGACGCTGAACCTTCTGAATGTCCTTCTCAGTCTTCGTCTCACGGCGAGGCTCGGGCACCGCCGCATACGCCGCCAACTGCTCAGTGCAGAAGTCAATGACCTGTTGCGGCTCCACCAGGTGCTCCGCGCACTCGTCAGAGAGCTGCAGCATCTGGTTAATCATGGTCGCCGCAGACACCGGCACGCCGTCCTTATCGAGGGGAAGCTCCCCCTCCCAGTACTGCACAATCTGCGCGGCAAGCTGCCACTTCTGCGCATCGCCAAGCATCTGCGCGTCCTGCTCCACACCCAGGCGCAGACCGTACTCCTTGACGAGGTTATTCGCGTAGGAGTGGTAGGTGAGCACGGTCGGGTCAGCAACGCCCTCACGCAGCTCCTCATCGGTCGGGGCGACGCGGCGGCTACGGCGCAGCGTGTTCAGACCGGCACGCATACGGCTGCGCAGCTCGGTTGCCGCCTTGCGGGTGAAGGTCACGCCGAGCACCTCTTCAGGGCGCACAAAACCGTTATCGACCAGCCAAATCACGCGGTCAACCATGGTCGCAGTCTTACCCGAACCGGCACCGGCGATGACGAGGGTCGGGGCGGGGCCCGCCTCAATCATGCGGACCTGCTCGGGGGTCGGCTTCTTACCGTCGGCGCCGTTGAGCATCTCGGCAATGTCGAGGGCGCTGCGGTAGTCGGCAGGCTTCAGCGCGGGGTTGTTCGCGACGGCTTCTGCCGAGAAGAGCACGCCGTTGGGCAGCTGCCAGCTATTGTGCTCGCACCACTGGGCGGGGGTGAGCATGCCGGTGCCAGAACCGGGGTGAGCGCCGGGGGTAGTAGCGCCCGGGTTAGTAGCGCCATATGCGCCAGAGTCAGTCATGATTCCTCTTCCTCATGGATCATTCTCATGGGAGGTTCGGGGTGAGTGATATCAAAAGTAAACGTAGGGTACGCGGCTACTAGGGCTGAGTCACCTGGCGGCCGCGCGTACAAATCGGGCAGATCTCCGGCAGGCGGCACCCATAGCCGCCCTCACGGTGACGAGCCTGCACCTGCGAGCCAGCAATCAGCTCCGCGGCGTGCTGCACCAACTCAGCCGCCCACGAATCATGCTCCGTCAGAGCGGGTTGAACCTGCAGACGAGTCTTGCTCTCGTCATTCACACCCGAGGCGCCCAACTGCACGAGCGCCGCGCCTGCGGAATGACCCGTGTAGCCGGTGTATTCCAGTTCCTGGGGGCGGGCATCCGGTAGCGGTTCACCCGTCTCCAGGGCGGCAGCTTCGGCGCGGTAACGCTCCTCCAGTTGCTCACCCGCGCCAGCCTCCACTGCGATCTGGTAGGCGGCAAGCTGCGGATGCGTCTCCATCTCCGAGCCGGTCGGCTTAGACTTACCTGTTTTCAGGTCAACAATGGCGTAGCGGCGGGTGCCGTCCTCCGCCGGGGCGGTACCCTCGAGGCGGTCCACACGACCGGTGAGCAGCGCATCCAGCTCGCCGACCTCACCGGCGGGGTCGAAGGGCACGGGCACACGCACCGCGAAGGAGCCTTCAACACCGAGGTTCTGCCAGCCGGCGTCACCCATGTGCTGACGGTAGTAGTAGCTCAGGCGCAGAATCATGCGCTTGGCGCGCTCGTAGAGGGCGTAGGATTCCCAGGGCACGCGCTCGCGGTACTCTTCGTCGGTTTCGTCCTCCTTGCGGGCGGGCACACCGAGGGAGCTAATGCGCTCGTCGAGGGCGGTTTGGAGCTCTTCGAGGGTGCCGGTCGGGTACTCCTCGGCGATGGCATGCACGAGCGTTCCGAGCGAGCGGGACAGGTCGGTCTGGGCTTCCGCGCGGGCGGCGGAAACCAGCCAGTCCAGCGGGGAGCTGTGGATGGTTTCCAGGCGCGAGGGCGAAAGCGTAATCGTGCGGCGGCCGGGGTTTTCGGCAGGGTTTTCAGCCTGTTCTTCGCCGTCTTCACCGTGGTTTTCGTCCAGCTCAGCGTGGTCTGCCGGGCGGTGCGCAAAGAGCAGCTCCGTGCTAGAAAGCGGCAGCAGACCCCACCACTCGTCGGGTGCGGCGCCGGGTGCCTGCGCATTCGCCAGGCGCGCCAGAGTGCGGGAGGCGGCATCGAGTCGGTACGCGGAAGCCTCCGGGGTGAGCGTATCTTCCTCCGGTGCGTTGTGCATCGGTGCGCCGTTCTGCTGTGTGTCCTCCTGCTGGGCGTCTTCGGCACGCATCGCGTTCATCGATTCCTCAACGAGGGTGCGGCGAAGCTCCGCCACGAGGGAACGCAGGGTCGCGGGGCGGCGCACGCGGGTGATGGGCACGTCCGTGGAGTCGCCGACCGCGTCGGTGGGCAGCACGAAGTCGAAGAACTCGCCGGGTGCCTGATCGTCATTGCGTACGGCGGTGAGCACGAGGCGGGTGCTGGCTCGGGTGGCGGCAACGGCAAACATGCGTAGCTCGTCGTGGCGGGTGTCGCGCACGCGTTCGGGGTAGCTACGGATGCGCGCGGGTGGCACAGGCTGCTCGCTCTCCCCCGCCTGTTGTTCTGCCTGCTGGGCACGCTGGCGGAGGCGCGCATCGCACAGGTCCGTAAGGTCGCCGGTGCTCAGCAGGGAGCCGCGCACGGTGGTGTTGGGCCAGGTTCCTTCCTGCAGACCGCATACATATACGGTGCGCCAGGACTGACCTGCGGCGAGTGCGGGGGTGAGAATCTCGACCGCGTCTTGGCGTACGCCGCGGGCGGCGAGGGTGTCCATGGGCAGGTTCTGCGCGTCGATGAAGTCGAGGAACTGCTCGGCACCGGCGCCGCGCATCTGCTCGTCGAATCGGTCGGCGGCTTCGAAGAGAGCGATCATGGCGTCGAGGTTTCGGTGAGCTGCGTCGGCGTCGGGGCCTGCGCCGTGCGACTGGGCGACCCAGGACTTTTCGAGGCCGCTGGCTTCCCAGAGTGCCCAGAGCACTTCGGTGCTGGTGGATTCGGGGCGGGCGAGTGCTTTACGTCCGGCGGAGAGCACAGCTGCGATGCGGTGCACGGCGCGTCCTACGCCCTCTTCGGGGAGGGTTTCGGGGTGTAGCAGGGCGCCGAGGAGCAGGTCGTCGCTGGGGCGGTGGCCGCCGCTTTGCAGTTCGATGGATCGCAACTGCTGGCGGAGTCGTCGCACGTCCATGCTGGATGCGCCACCGAGCCGGGAGGTGAGCAGGGTGATGGCGCTCTGCGCGCCGCCGAGGGGGTTGGCGCGGCTTTCTTCGGCGATGACGTCGTCGAGGCTTCGGCGCATGAGCTCTTCAGCTTCGGTGGCGCTGAGGGTTTCGTAGCCGCCACGCTCCGCCGCCTCCGCACCTTCTGCACCTTCTGCGGCGGGCATGTGCACGGCGGGGTTGAGTGCCTTCTCGCCGCGCTTGCGGGCGTAGACGAGCAGGCTGAGCGCGTCCAGGAAGGGGCGTACGGCGGGTTCGTCGCGCACCGGCACGAGCGCCGCGGAGGTACGCGAGGGAATACCGTTCGAGGAGAGCACGCGGCGGATGCGTGCCACGTCCGCGCTGCTACGCACGATGATGACGGACTCGCGGTAGGGGTGGTTGCCGTAGATGCGTTCTTCGAGCAGCATTTGGGCGATGAGGTTCGCCTCATCCTGAGAGCTGGAGAGCGCATACTTATACACGCCAGCGGGTGCGGTGCGGTAGTGTGCGGGGTCGAGGATTTTGCCGTCGGCGCCCAGGTGCAGCAGCGGTTCGTCGACGGCACCCCAGGTGAGGGCTTCGTCGGCGGGGGTGGTGTTGATACGTCCGAAGGTTGCGGGCGCACCGTTCTTCGCTCCATCCTGTTCAGCGGTGAGCGGCACGAACCGGGTGTAGCGCGGCAGGCGGCGGCGAATGTCCGCCACGAGCGGCATCATGAGTGCGGGCAGGCGGTACGAGGTGGTGAGCGTGCGGGTGCGCATGCTGGGGAAGCTTGCCTGCAGGGTGGTGACGAGGTCGGGGCGGGCGCCTCGGAAGCCCTGGACCACGGCTTCATCGCTGTAGGTCATGACAACCTGGGGACCTTCAGCGAAGAGGTCGGGGTGGGTTTCGGTCAGGTGCGCGGCGTCTGCGGGGGCGACTTCTGCTGCGATGAGGCGCAGCAGCCGGTAGATGGAGGGGCTGAGTTCCTGCACGTCGTCGATGAGGATTAGGTCGTAGCGGCGGCGTTCTTCGGCGAGGAATTCGGGGGTGCGCAGCAGCAGCCGGCAGGCGTCGTTGATGAGTACTGCCGGGTCGTAGGCGTTTTTGGCGCGGAGGGCTCGCACGGCACGGTATTCGGTGTGCAGTTGGGCGAGGGCGTGCCAGGCGGGTTGGTTGTGTTCGGTGGCGAGGGCGTGTACGTCTTCGGCGGTGAGGTCGTATTCTGCCATGCGGTCGAAGAAGTCGCGGATTTCGTGGCGGAAGCCGCGGGTTGCGAGGGCGTCGCGGAGTACGTCGGGCCAGGCGGGTCCGGGGGCGATGCCTTCGGCGTGGTTGGCGAGTAGTTCGCCGATGATGACGTCTTGTTCGGGACCGGAGAGGAGTTTGAGGTTGCCTTCTACGCCGCTGAGTAGCCCGCGGGTTTGGGCTCGTTTGAGCAGGTCGAAGGCGTATGCGGCCCAGGCGCGGGTGGGCGCTACGGAGAGGCTGCGGTCGCTGGATGCGGCGATGGTGTCTCGCATGCGGGTTGCGGCGGTGCGGGTGGGTGCGAGGATGAGCAGGCGGGCGGGGTCGTTGCCGTCGGCGAGGTAGCGCAGGGCACGTTCGGTGAGGTTGTAGGTTTTACCGCTTCCGGGGATGCCGGTGAGAAGTTGGGTTGTCATGGTTTCAGTCTATCGGGTGGGCGGAGGTTGTACTTTGTCGGTGGTCTTGTGGGCTCGTCAGCTACTTATGTGCCGCCTCGGTGACTTAATATGCCGCTCCCAGGGCTTAATGCTGCTCTGCCGGGGGGGTATCCACAGCCGCGTGACCACCGGGCGCGCGCCTGCACCGCCGCTGGGTTAGTCTTATAGCATGACCTGGATGAACGGCCTGCGCGCCACTTTTGACCTTGAAACCACCGGTGTGGACGTCACCACCGCCCGCATCGTGACTGCTTCCCTGATCCTGCTGGACCCTCAGGGTAATGTGGTGCGCCGTGGCGAGTGGCTGGCTGACCCCGGCGTCGAGATCCCTGCCGGTGCCGCCGCCGTGCACGGTATTACGACCGAGTACGCGCGTGAGCACGGCCGTCCCGCCCGCGAGGTCGTGTGGGAGCTTGCCGGCGCGATTGGTGCGCTGAACCTTGACGGTGTGCCGATTATTGCGTTCAATGCCGCCTACGATTTCTCGGTGCTGCACCACGAGATGCTGCGCCACAATATTGCCAATGGTGAGCTGCCGCCGGGTGTGGTGCTCGACCCGTATGTTCTGCATAAGCACGTGATTCCGCGTAAGCGCGGCAAGCGCACCCTTGAGGTTCTTGCCGCCGAGTACGGTGTCTCCCTGGAGAACGCGCACACCTCCGCTGATGATGCCCTGGCGGCGGAGCGTCTGCTGGTGAAGCTGACCGAGCAGTTCCCGCAAGTTCTCAACGTGGATGCGCGCCAGCTGCACGAGCAGCAGATTCAGTGGGCGGCGGAGCAGGCGGCGAGCTTCCAGGCGTGGTTGCGTACGCAGCCGGGTAAGGAATCTGAGGTCATTGACGGCCGCTGGCCTGTGCGCCGATAAAACTGCGCCGATAAAACTGCGCCGCTAAAAACCTAGGCAGCATCCCCAAACACCTCTCTTTTACTGACGGGCTGACACTATCCCCGTTTGGGCTTCTCCCCTATGCTAGATATGGAACCATACCTACACGAATAGCACGTGAATAGCACGACCCGGAAGGCCTCTCATGGATGATCAGCCCCGCACTACCGAGCCGTACCCTGACACTAATACGCGCAGTATTTATCTGGGGTCTACCCGTCTGGCTCATGAGCACCTGGTGGCGCAGTCGCAGGTGGTGCTCCGCCTGGGCCGCATCCTGATGAAGTCGGGTGCGAGCGCATACCGTATTAAGGCGTCGATGGCGCGTTTGGCGAAGGCTGTGGGGTTGAAGGAGCATCACGCGCAGGTGACCTTCACCGAAATTTCGACTTCTTCGTACACTGACGGTAATTTCCGTACCGAGGTCGCTGAGCAGCGCACGATGGGCATTAACGCTCATAAGCTGGATCAGCTGGGTAAGTTCATTTCTGAGCTTCCTGAAAAGATCACCCCTGCGGAGGCGAATGCTGAGCTTGACCTTATCGATTCGGCGAAGCCTCTGTACACCCGCTGGATGTTGGCGCTGGCGTCGGCTGTGGCGTGTGCCGGGTTCGCGTTCCTGAACCGTGGCGGCCTGGTGGAGTGCTCGGTTGTATTCTTGGCGGCGGGTGCCGGCCAGTATTTGCGTTCGACTCTGCTCAAGCGCGGTGTGAGCCACATGGCGACGTGGATGGCGTGTGGCTTCCTGGCGGCGGGCCTGTACATTGCGATTGTTAATGTGCTGGTCGCGGCGAGTTGGATTAGCCCGAACCATATGATTGGTTTTATTTCGTCGGTGCTGTTCTTGGTGCCGGGCTTCCCCATGGTGACGGGTATGCTCGACATTTCTCGCATGGACTTTTTGGCGGGTATTTCACGCCTGACCTATGTGGGTTTGCTGCTGATTAGTGCGTCGTTTGCGGTGTGGCTTTTGGGCTCGATGTTCCATTTGCCGCTGGCTGCCCCGGCGCCTCTTAACCTGGATCCGACCCTGTATTTGCTTCTGCAGGTGCTTTCTTCGGGTGTTGCGGCGGCTGGTTTCGCGATGCTTTTTGCAGCCTCCCCGGTGGCGTGTCTGTGGGGTGGCGTGATTGCTGCGGTGGCGAATCCCGCCCGTATTCACATGGTTGAGGCTGGTATGCCCGCGCATATGGCGGCGACGATTGCCGTGTTTGGTGTGGGTATTTTGGCTGAGATTGTGGCGCCGCTGCATCACCGTAAGTACACGCGTATTTCCCTGTCGGTTCCGGCGGTGGTGACGATGGTTCCGGGTGTGCTGTTCTACCGTTCGATGTCGCATTTTGCTAGCGGTGATATGTATTCGGCGACGACCGGTTTTGTGCAGTCCATGCTGATTTTCATGGCGTTAGGTATGGGCCTGGCGTTTGTGCGTCTGCTCTTTGATAAGAACTGGCTGTTCGATCAGGACACTCAGGTGCTGAACCGTCTGGATACTGACCGGCATATGCGTTAGCGCGTTGCGCATCCTCTCTGTTCCCTAACTTGTCTGTTGTGTTTTATCGTCACCTTTCGGTACGTTCAGGTGCTTGTCACCTGCGATTCATCTGTAGCGCCTATGATGGTTAGGTACGGGACGCTAGTGGCGTGCGGGCTCCGTTGCCCGTTGCACGTCGTCCCTTGTAATTCTTTAGTTCGCCGTCCCTGTTGAAAGGCACCGATACGATGACTCCTTCCTCTACCCACCCGCTGCACCATGAAGCCAGCGAGAAGCTGTTTGAGCGTTCTCGCGCGGTGATTCCCGGCGGCGTGAATTCCCCGGTGCGCGCCTTCAATTCTGTGGGCGGCACCCCCGCATTTGCCGCGAAGGCTAAGGGCGCGTACCTGTACGATGCGGACGGCAACGAGTACGTTGACCTGGTCTGCTCGTGGGGTCCGTCGATTCTGGGTCACGCGCATCCGCAGGTGGTTGAGGCTGTTCAGCAGGCGGCTGAGCGCGGCCTGTCCTTTGGTGCGGCGAGCGCGCCGGAGGCTGAGCTGGCTGAGCTGGTGGTCAACCGTATTAACGCGGCGATTCCCGGTGCGATTGATCAGGTGCGTATGGTGTCCACCGGTACTGAAGCGACTATGACTGCGATTCGCCTGGCGCGCGGTGTGACCGGTCGCGACAAGATTATTAAGTTCGCGGGCTGCTACCACGGTCACGTGGATGCGCTGCTCTCTGAGGCTGGTTCGGGTGTGGCTACCCTGGCACTGCCGGGTTCTGCTGGCGTGACTGCCGCAACCGCCTCGGAGACCATCGTTCTGCCCTATAACGACCTGGACGCTGTGCGTGAGGCGTTCGCAAACCATGAGGGTCAGATTGCCGCAATTATTACTGAGGCGGCGCCCTGCAACATGGGTGTGGTGACCCCCGAGCCCGGTTTCAACCGTGGCCTGCACGAGATTGCTCACGCGAACGGTGCGCTCGTCATTTTTGATGAGGTGCTGACCGGTTTCCGTGTGTCTTCGGCTGGTTATTGGGGTTACGCGGCTCCCGAGGATGGCGGCTGGGTTCCCGATATTTTCACGTTCGGCAAGGTCATTGGTGGCGGTATGCCCATCGCGGCGCTGGCCGGTAAGCGTGAGGTCATGGAGCACCTGGCGCCGGTCGGTCCGGTCTACCAGGCGGGTACTCTCTCCGGTAACCCGCTGTCGGTTGCGGCGGGCATTACGACCCTGACCCTGGCTGATGCCGCCGTCTACGCGCACCTGGATTCGCGTAGCGCCCAGCTGCAGCAGGCTCTGACCGAGGCGTTCAACGCCGCCGGTGTGGACCACTCCATCCAGAGCGCCGGTAACCTCTTCTCGGTCGCGTTCGGCACCTCTCAGGAGGGCGTGCACAACTACGCCGACATCAAGGCGTCGGCAACCAGCCGCTACAACGCGTTCTTCCACTCCATGCTCGAATCCGGCGTGTACCTGCCGCCGAGCGCATTCGAGGCATGGTTCGTTTCTGCCGCACACGACGATGAGGCGATGGACCGTATCATCTCGGCTCTTCCGGCTGCCGCAGCTGCTGCCGCATCCGCGTAGGAGTTTGAGAGACGTAAGGAGGTGAGCCGCTCATGGATCTGAGCGCTCTGGGACTGCCCATGGAGCAGCTACGCGACGTGTGGCTGATCGCCTTCATGGTGTACCTGGGCTTGTGCCTGCTGGTGGATATCGCCTACCCGGTGCCCATCAAGAAGGAGAAGGCAGCCGAACTGTACCTTGAGGTGTCCGGCTCGCCCGTTGATGAGGCGCGCCGCGCCACCGCGGAACGCACCGCGATGGGTGCGCCGCTGAGCTCCTCCCGCAAGGGTAGCGCCACGAAGAAGGCGAAGAAGAAGCTGGATTCTATTGAGGGCGCCGGCGTGTTTAGCGGCTGGTTCCACACGGTCATGTACCTGTGGGGCTGGATTGTGGCGGTCTCTATCTTCACCCTGTACTGGGATATCGTGTACGACGGCGTTGTACTGCCGGCGCTGATTCTGCCGTTCCTCATGGTGTACCTGGGTGCGCGTATTGGCCGCCGTCAGTGGCGTGCAGTTCGCGGATACAGCAAGGACGACCGTGTGCTGGGCATGCCGCGCATCTACTCGGCGACGCTGGGTAAGCTGAGCGCACCGTTCCGTGTGCGCGGCACGGTGCCGGGTGTAGAGCCGATCCGTGACGACCGCACCGCCTACTGGATCCTCGGCGGTATTGCGTTCCTGCTCGCCTCGGTCTTCCTGGTTTCGTTGGCGGGCTGGAGCATTGACGAGGATTGGGAAGCGATCTATATCGGTCACGCATCCTGGTTCTTGCTGGCGGCGGGCGTTCTGCTGATTATCATATTGCTGATGCGTAGCCGCGATTACGTGCTGTACAACCCGGATTCGTTCCAGGCTGGGCGTCTGCTCCTTCCGGCGAAGTCCCGCCCCTACTCTGAGGTTCGCGCATTCCGTGTGTACCCGAAGAACCCGGACGCTATCAAGCTGAACCCGAAGGACGCGAGCCAGTGGACGCTGGAGATTCTGCTCCCCGGCGGCCGCAAGCACGACTATTCGCTGAATGAGCACCAGATTGATTGTTTGGTGGCGCAGATTGCGTTCAATATTGAGCAGGGACGCTGGGCGCAGCTGGATTCGCCGGCGGACCGCGAAATGTTGGCGAAGTACTTCGTGGACGGCCGCGTAATCTGCACGACCATGGGGTATAAGCCTGCCGGTAAGCATGCGGAGGAGGCGGCACGCCGCGCGTCCTTCCAGAAGGCGCAGTACAAGTAAACCTGCAGCCTATATACCACGAGAAGCCACATGTGTTTCGAGAAGCCACCAAAGACGTGGCTTTTCGAAACACATGTGGCTTCTCGGCATCCAAAGAAGGGAGGGGTTAGGCGTCCAGCTCACGGAGCCAGCCTGCCGCCTCCGTACCGTAATAGGTCAGGATAACGTCCGCACCGGCACGGTGAATCGAACGCAGCGACTCCAGCACCACAGCCTTACGGTCAATCCAGCCGTTCGCCGCAGCCGCCTCAATCATCGCGTACTCACCCGATACCTGATACGCCGCCACCGGCACCGGCGAAAACTCCGCCACCTCACGCACAATATCCAGGTAACTACCGGCAGGCTTCACCATCACCATATCCGCGCCTTCCTCTAGGTCAGCGCGCACCTCCAGAAGTGACTCGCGGCGGTTCGCCGGGTCCTGCTGATAGGTCTTACGGTCACCCGTGAAGCTGGACTCCACCGCGTCACGGAACGGGCCGAAGAACGCAGAAGCGTACTTCGCCGAATACGCCAGAATCGACACATCCTCAAAGCCTGCCTCGTCCAGGGCGGCGCGCATCGCCGCAATCTGGCCGTCCATCATGCCCGAGGGGGACACCGTGTGCGCACCCGCACGCGCCTGCGAAACCGCCATCTTGCAGTACAGCTCCACAGTCTCGTCATTATCCACCACGAGGGTGCCGTGGCCGTCATCGACCAGCACGCCGCAGTGACCGTGGCTCGTAAACTCATCCAGGCAGGTATCAGCCATAACCACCAGGTCATCGCCGAACTCCTCACGGCACACCGCAATCGCACGGTTCAGGATGCCCTGCGGATCCCACGCGGTCGAACCAATCTCGTCCTTATCCTCATCGCGAGGAATGCCGAACAGGTCAATGCAGCGGATGCCCACCTCGTAGGCCTCGCGCACAGCGGGGATGATGCTCTCCAGGGTGTGCTGGTACTGACCGGACATCGAACGAATCGGCTGCGGCTCGTCGATGCCGTCGCGAACAAAGAACACCTGAATCAGCTGCGCGGGGCGCAGGGTGGTCTCAGCGACGAGGGAGCGCATGGCTGCGGTGGTGCGCAGGCGGCGCGGGCGGCGGGTGAGGTTCATGATCTCTCCTGAAAACTCGATAAAAATATGTGGTCTTAGTAGATGAGGGATGCAGCAGCACGCGCCAAATCCTGCGGTAACGGCGAATCGGCCTGCACGTAGCGCAGGTTCAAGGCGCGGCATACGGAGGCGGTACTCGCCCCAATCGCAACCACCGGCGGCACCGATTCGGGCGGTACAGATTCAGGCGATAGCGCGGGGGTGCTGTCCAGCAGGGCGTGCAGGCGGGAGGGGGCGGTCACCACCAGCACATCCGGGGCGGGGGTTTCCGGCGCGGGGGCATCTGCGGCAGTCCCCTGTACGAGCGCGCGGGCGGCGGCAAGGCTCAGCTCGCCGGGTGCCACCTGCTCGGCGGGCACCATGTCGTAGAGCACGCAGCGGCGGCTGTCCCAGCCCAGTTTTTTGAGGCCTTCGCGCAGGGTCGGGCGGGCGTTGGAACCCTCCAGAACCAGCACGGCGGCGGGCTCGGTTGTAGGCTTTTCAAACTCCGCGAGCATGCCCACGGCGCTCTGCACCTGCGGCTGAAAATCCGTGCCCAGCCCCAGCTGGGTGTGCACGGCGCGGGCGGTTGCCGCACCCACGCAGGCGATGCGCACTCCCCCACTCGCGCAGGCGCGGGCAAACTCGTCGCCCCACAGCTCGGCGCAGGCGCGAACCGTGTTGGCGCTTGTGAAGCTCACCCACGCATAGTGACCGGAGGCGAGCGCCTCGAGCGCGGCGGCGTGCTCTGCGCCCGGTTTGACGGTGCGTGCCTGCTGTAGCGGGGCGAAGAGTACCCGGGGCTCCCCCAACCCGTTCTGCGCGCTTTCTTCGGCGAGGGCGCGGGCAAAGGCGGCGCCCTGGGCGGCGGAGCGTGTCAGCAGAACCGTGCGCGGGGATTCAGAGCCATGGTGAGCTTGCGGACTAGCGGCAGACATGACGCCTACTTCAGATCCAATCCGGCCAGGGCGGCGGCACCCATCTGCAGCAGGTCTTCTGCCACGCGCACGCCCAGGCGTTCGGCGCCGGGCACATCCAGCTCGGCGGTTGCCGAGGTGTGGCGCAGCATGTCAGTGCCGTCCGGGGACGCCACCACAACGTTAAGCACCAGGTCGCCTTCAACCACGTGCGCGTACGCGCCGATGGGTGCGGCGCATCCGGCTTCGAGGCGGCGCAGCAGGGCACGTTCGGCGCTGACCGCGAGGCGGGTTTCGTGGTGGTTTGCAGTGAGCAGGGCACGGCCGAGGGCACGCACCGGGCGCGCCACCTCGGGGTCGGCGAGCACGGCGGGGTCCGGGTTCTCGAATTCGCTTTCGCGCACTTCCAGGGCGAGCGCACCCTGGCCGGGGGCGGGCAGCATGCGGGTGGGGTCAAGGTACTCGGTGATGAGTTCTTCCTTGCCCAGGCGCTTAAGGCCGGAGACGGCGAGCACCACGGCATCGCAGTCGCCGCTGCGTTCGGTGCCTACACCGTGGTCGACGCGCTCGGAAGTTTCGGTGTTCTGGCGGAGTACGACCTGCTTGCCGGCGTGCTCTTCCAGGCCCTTCACGCGGCCGATGCGGGTGCCCACGTTACCGCGAATGTCCACGATTTCAAGGTCGGGGCGCAGTGCACGCAGCTGGGCGGCGCGGCGGGGTGAGCCGGTGCCCACGCGGGAGCCTTCGGGCAGGGTGTCTACGGTTAGACCGTCACGTGCCACGAGGGCGTCGCGGGGGTCTTCACGCTTGAGGGTTGCAGCGACCACCAGGCCGGGGCAGGGTGCGGAGGGCAGGTCCTTGAGGGAGTGTACTGCCATGTCCACGCGGTTTTCTTCGGAGGCGTTCTCACCGTCGAGCAGACGCTGGCGCAGTGCCGCCGCGAATACGCCGGTGCCGCCGAGGGTTGCCAGGGGCCCGGTGAGCACGTCGCCTTCGGTTTTGACGGTGCGCAGGGTGAAGTCAACGACCTCGGCATCTGCGGCGCCGTGGTGTGCCTGGTGTTCGGTGTAGAGGGAGGTGACGGTTTCAGCGGCAATACGGCTTTGGGTCAGGGCGAGAGCAGACCCGCGGGTGCCCAAGATGTACTCGTGATGGCTCATATCTCTCCTTTTCGGTGATGTGTGTGATAGCCCGTAGGTGCGTGTGTCTGTGCGTTGAGCTGTGCCTGCAACTCTGTGCGCCACAGCTGTGTGTGGGCTTGTAGGCAGTGCGGCTCCGACCCGCCCGCACACCCCGGTCAGGGGGTGTTGGGGCGAGCCGGAGCTACAGATAGTGTTAGTGGGAGCAACATCCGCCGGAGCCGCATCCACCGGAGCGGCTGGCGGGAGCTTCCTCAGACTCGGCGGTATCAGCACCGGCTGCGTACTCGGCGATGACCGGCTTCGGCGCGCCACGGCCGGGCTTGCAGCAGGCGGGTTCGCACTCGTCGAACCAGCCGTACTGACCGCTCGCGCTCGGGGCGAGGACGCTCTCACGTTCGGGGCGCAGGTCGGCTAAAACGCCGTTCTCCACGCGCTCCTCAATGAGGCGGCGCAGCGACTCCACGTACGCCGGATGCGTGCCGGGGGTGGGGGTGCGCACGGCAACCACGCCCAGGCGTTCGCAGGTGTCCAGCGCCTCGGTGTCCAGATCCCACTTGACTTCCATATGGTCGGAGACGAAGCCGAGGGGCACCAGCACGACGCCTTCCACGGGGGCTTCGCCGTCCTCCGCCGGGTTGGCGGGGGTGGACAGCGCCTCCAGGGCGTCGTTGACGTCCGGTTCCAGCCACGGCATGGACGGCGGGCCGGAACGGGACTGGTACACCAGCTCCCATTCGACGTTCTGCAGAAGCTGCGGGGCTTCATCGCGAACCAGCGAAAGCACGGCGCGAGCGACCTGCAGGTGCTTCTCCACGTAGGCGGAGCCGCCCTCGTAGTTCACGCCGCGCGGACCTGCCTCATTCGCCGCGGAGGTCGGCACCGAGTGGGTGCAGAACATGATGCGCAGGCGCGGGTTCAGCGAACCGCTATCGCGTGCGGCGAGCTGCTCACGCACCGTGGCGAGGCCGTCCTTCAGCCCGTCAGCAAAAGCGCGGGAAAAGCCGGGCACGTCAAAGAACTGACGGATCTTGCCCACGTGCACGCGACCTTCCAGGCCGAGCTGCTCAATCGCCATGCCGTAGTCCTCACGGTACTGGCGGCAGCTCGAGTAGCCGGGGTAGGCGCTGGTCGCCAGCACGAGCACATTACGGTGCCCGTTCTCGTAGGCTTCGGCGAGCACGTCCTTCACGTAGGGCTTCCAGTTGCGGTTCGCCCAGGTGATCGGGATGCGCGGGCCGCGTTCCGCGAGCGCCTGCTGCAGCGCGGCGAGCAGGGCACGGTTCTGCTCGTTAATGGGCGAGACGCCGCCGTTGGCGCGGTAGTGGGTGGCGACCTCTTCGAGGCGCTCATCCGGGATACCGCGGCCAGCGGTCACGTTGCGCAGGAACGGGATGACGTCCTCCTGCCCCTCGGGGCCACCGAAGGAGGACAGGATCACCAGGTCGTAGGGGCGTGCCTCTTCGGCACGTTCACGGGTGATGCTGCGTTCGCTTCGGTAGTCGCCGAGGGTCTGTTCGTTGAGCACGGCGGGGCCGTTGGAGGCGGTGTTCGCCGGGTCGGTGCGGTTGGGTACCACATCGTCAGGCAGGAGCGTGCCGTTGAGGGTTACGCCGTTGTTCGGCTGATGGCTCACGCCAGAACCTCTGCTACTTCATCTGCGCCAATGCGGCGGCCGGTGTAGAAGGGCGTTTCCTCACGTACGTGCAGGCGTGCTTCGGTGTTGCGGAAGTGGCGCATCATGTCGACGAGGTCAACGAGCTGGGGTGCTTCGAGGGCGAGGACCCACTCGTAGTCGTTCATGCCGAAGGTTGCGACGGTGTTTGCCAGAATCTGCGGGAAGTCGATTGCCTTCATGCCGTGGTTCTTGAGCATTTCTGCGCGGCGTTCGGGATTCATGTAGTACCAGTCGTAGGAGCGTACGAAGGGGTAGACGCAGACCCATGCTTCGGGTGCCTTGCCGCGTGCGTAGGCGGGTGCGTGGTTGCGGGTGAATTCTGCTTCGCGGTGTACGCCCATGGTGGACCAGACGATAGTGGTGCCTGCGAAGAGTGCGGTGCGGCGGATCTTGCGGACTGCTGCCTGCAGCTTTTCGGGGGTTGCGCCGTGGGTCCAGATCATGACGTCTGCGTTGTCGCGCATTGCGGAGACGTCGTAGATGCCGCGCAGGGTCACGCCGTCTGCTGCGAGCTGTTCTGCGACCTTCTCGAACTCTGCGCGTGCCTCGTCGGTGTTGGACTCTGCGGGGCGTGCGCCGGAGCGTGCGAACACGGTGTAGAGGGCGTAGTGCAGGGTTTCGCCTTCTTCGCGGCCGCGGCGGTTCTCGTCAGCTGCGGAGTGCTGGACAGCGTAGCCCTTGGGTGCGCCGCCGTAGCCGTGGCCTGCGTGGGTGTAGCCGCCCTGACCTGCGCCGTGTGCGCCGCCGTGGCCGTGTGCTGCGTGATCGTGAGACATTGTGTGTTCCTTTCTTCAGCGAGGGTTCGCTGTGCTGGAGGCGCGGCTTCCGTAGCTGCGCGTTTTCTCAATTTTTTTGGTCTAGTTGCTGGCTGAGCTGAGTTATTGGCTAAGCTTCTGCCGCCGCGCCGTCTACTTGGCGGTTGCGGCTTTCGGGGAGGTGACGCCTTCCCAGTCCTGTGCTGCGTGGTAGATGAGGCGGTCCATCTGCTCGTAGGTGTCTTTGACGGTTACGACCAGGCCGGAGCCTGCCGCCCAGGAGCCGACGGTGCTGAGGGTTCCGAGTTCGCTGGCGCGTTCGCGGAATTCCTTAACTCGGTCGCGGTGGCCGGGGGTGGAGGCGGGCAGTACGCCGCGCCAGCGTACGACGTCCGCGTCGACGAGGTTGCTGCGGGTGAGGGCTACATCCATCATGCGGGTGGCGTCGCGCAGGGCGAGGGTGATGAGCTGTTCATCGGCGAGTGCCACTTCTGAGAAGCGGGCGTCTTCGCCGCCGCGGCCGTAGGAGAGGCGCACAACGTGGCGTCCGGGGCCTGCGGCCTCGGCGACCCACTGCCATTTGGCGGTGGCGTGAGTGAGTGCCTTGGCGCGTACGGCGGTGGCTTCTTCGGAGACGAGCAGGCCGGTGCCGCGGGGGTGCTTGTCCAGGGCGGGGGCATCAACGACGAGGGTGACGAGAGCGACTTCGGGGCCGGGTTCCAGGGCGGGTAGTGCGGTGGAGACGTGCGGGCCGATGAGTCGTGCCACGGTCGGGCCGTCGGTGGCGAGCACCAGGTAGTCGGCGTAGAGGGGGGTGTTTTCGCCGTCGGTGGTGTGGCGCTGGATGATGAACCACTGGCCGGTGGATTCATCGCGGTCAACGGCGATGACGTCGAATCCGGTGACGATACGAACACCGGAGGCGTACAGGTCTTCGACGAGACGTTCGGACAGCTGGTTCATGCCGCCCACGATACCGGCGACCTGTGAGCCTGCGGGGGCTGCCGAACGGAAAGCGTGCGCTGCGGCGGAGAGGGAGCGGTGCTTGCGGAAGGCTTCGCGCAGACCGGGGATGGTCGCATCGACGTCGAGCTTGTCGGGGTGGGTGGAGTACACGCCGGAGACGACGGGTGCGACGAGGCTGTCGAGCACTTTCTGACCCATGCGGATGCGCACGAGCTCACCGAGGGTCTTCGCGTTTTCGCCTGCGGAGACGGGCAGGAACTTGTCCACCTGGGCGCGGCGCAGACCGTTCTTACCGATGACGGGGATCAGTGACTTATCGTTCACATTGCCGGGGATGCCCATGATGCCGGTGCTGGGGGTGCGACGGGCGCCCTGCGGCAGGTACAGCCAGGAGCCGTAGGAGTTGGGGCTGACGATCTGGTCGCCCAGGCCGAGTTCCTTGACGAGGTCGCTGACAATGGGGCTGCGGGTTGCGAAGGATTCTGCGCCGGAGTCCAGCAGAAGGCCGCCAACTTCGTGGGCACCAACGGCACCGCCGAGGTGGTGGCGCTGTTCCAGCAGGGTGACGCGCATACCGGCTGCGGCGAGGCGGCGTGCGGAGATCAGGCCGGAGGGGCCGCCGCCGATGACGATGGCGGTGGGTGCCTTCTCGTTGCGGGTGAAAGCTCGTGCGTTCTGGGGCGCGGCGGAGGAACTGACCTGTGCGGTGCGGTGCGGTGCCTGGTTGGTGTGGCCCATGGTGGTTCTCCTTTGGTCTGCCTGCAGTGGAGTTGCCCATTGCGGTAACGGGTGTGGTGGTTGGTTCGGGGTGCAGATGTTCGGTGCAGATGCCGGAGGGTATCCGGCATCTGCGCCGTCTATTTATCGTTATTTATCCTATGCCTGCGCGGTGCGTTCGTGGATATATGCCACGAGGTCGGTGAGCACCTGCGGGTCGGTGGTCGGGGGTACGCCGTGACCGAGGTTAACCACGTGCGAGGGGGCGGCGTTACCTTCTGCGAGGACCTCGTCTACGTGTGCGTAGAGGTTTTCGCTGCCTGCGGCGAGCAGTGCCGGGTCGATATTGCCCTGCAGGGGTACAGCGCCGTTGAGCAGGGTGTTCGCTGCGGACAGCGGCAGTCGGTAGTCCACGCCGATGACGTCTGCGCCGGCTTCGTGCATGGCGGGCAGCAGCGCGGTGGTGCCGGTGCCGAAGTGGATGCGCGGCACACCGTATTCGCGCACCATATCGAGGGCGGTTGCGGAGTGCGCCTGCACGTAGCGGCGGTAGTCGCTTTCGCTGAGGGATCCTGCCCAGGAGTCGAAGAGCTGCACTGAGGATGCGCCCGCCTCGATCTGTGCGCGCAGGAACTGGCCTGCGGTGCGGGCTGCCCAGGCGGCGAGTTCATGCCAGGCGTCGGGGTCGGCGTGCATCATGGTGCGCGGGCGCAGGTGGTCGCGGGAGGGGCCGCCTTCGACCATGTAGGCGGCGACGGTGAAGGGAGCTCCGGCGAAGCCGATGAGCGGGGTGTCGCCGAGCATTTCTACGGTGGCGGCGACGGCTTCGCGGATGGGGTCGAGGTCGCTGTCTTTGAGTTCGGGCAGGGCGCGCACCTCGTCGAGGGTGCGTACGGGCTGGTCGAGTACGGGGCCCTTACCGGGCACGATGTCGACGTTGACGCCCGCGAGCTTCATGGGGATGACGATGTCGGAGAAGAAGATACCGGCGTCGACCTTGTGGCGTCGGACGGGCTGCACGGTAATTTCTGCGGCAAGGTCGGGGGTGAGGCATGCGTCCAGCATAGGGATGCCTTCGCGTACCTGGCGGTATTCGGGCAGGGAGCGGCCTGCCTGGCGCATGAACCAGACGGGTCGGTGGCTGGAGGGGCGGCCGGTGAGGGCGCGGAGCATGGGCGAGTCGGCGGTGGTGCCTGCGCGCAGGGGGTGGTTTGCGGGTAGGTGTGCGAGCTGTTCGTCGGTGAGCAGGGGTCGCTGGGCGTCGGTGGGGTGTGCGGGCAGGGCGGGTGCCTGTGAGGCAGCCGATGCGGGGCCATTTTCCGACGCGGGGGTAGTGTGCTGGTTTTCGCTCATAGTGTCTAGTGTGACAGGTTTATATGGGCGTTTTTGCGACACTATGTCATGGTGACTCTTACCTAATGATGGCTTTCTTAGCAGTGAGGGAAACCTTAGTTCATGCCTACTCTTCGTGTCCGCTCCCCCACCGTGCAGATTTTCTTGCCCCCTACGATGATGGAACTTAGGTTCTGTGAGCTTTACAGGGGCTTAGTCGGCGTGGTTATGATTAGTCTCTAGTGAGTACTTATGCATTTGTGGCATCGCACCACACCGTTGATCTGACCACCGTCGCTGCGTTGAGCGCCGGTGCTTCCGGCGTACCCGATGTTCTGGCGGGCGATATGGCACGCCAGCTGGGCGTGAAGGGTGCAGTCGTTCTTGCCACCTGTAACCGGCTTGAAATGTATGTTCAGCTACACGTATCCGCCCATGTACACATGGTTCGTGAGCTGATTGCTGATTCGATTGCACGCACCTCCGGCTTAGACAAAGAACTGGTTGATTCCAGCTTCGACGTGTACGCCGACGAGGAGGCTGCACGCCACCTGCTGACGGTCGCCTCCGGCCTGGAATCTGCCGTGGTCGGCGAGCGCGAAATCACCGGTCAGGTGCGCCGCGCCCTGGCCGCCGCGCAGGCGAAGGCGCAAGAGGACGGTGTGTCCCTTCCCGGTGAGCTGGTTCAGCTATTTGAGCATGCAGCGCATACGGCTCGTCAGGTAGGTCAGCACACGGCGCTTGGCGCCCAGGGCCGCTCGATTGTGTCTGTTGCCTTGGATCTTGCGGATGAGGTTGCCGAGAAGGACTGGTCGACCCGACGCGCCCTAATTTTTGGTACGGGTGCTTATGCGGGTGCAACCATTGCGGCTCTGCGCGAGCGCGGTTGCACCGATATTTGGGTCAATTCCCGTTCTGGTCGCGCCCCGGAGTTCGCGGCGAAGCGCGACGTCTTCGCGGTGCCCGAGGACGGCATGGAACAGGCGATGGCTGAGGCTGACGTGATTATTGGCTGCTCTGGCGGCTCAGATCCGCTGCTTCCCGAGCAGATTCCGGCTGGTCACCACACGATTCTTGACCTTGCTCTTTCACGTGACTTTGATCCGTCGGTCGCTGACCTGCCGCATGTTGAGCTGATTACGCTCGAGTCGGTGCGCCTTGCCGCCCCCGAGGAGACCGAGGAATCCGTGGCGACGGCTACGCGCATCGTGGAGTCTGAGCTGGCGGCGTTTGTGTCTCGTCAGCGTTCCCGCACGATTGACTCCGCGATTGTTGCGCTGCGCTCGCACACTATGGATGTGCTGGATTCCGAGCTGGAGAAGGTACGTAACCAGTTTGGTTGCGGTGCGGCGACGGAGCAATTTGAGCTGGCGATGCGCCGCATGGTGAAGTCTCTTCTGCACACCCCGACGGTGCGCGCCAAGAAGCTGGCGTCGGAGGGCCGCGCAGAGGATTACGTGCAGGCGCTGGAGACTCTCTACGGCATTCAGGTGGAGGACTCTTAAGAGCCTCCTCTCCCCCGCTCTTCCCGGTATTTTCCGGCATTTTTCCGGCGTTTTTCACGCGCATTTTCGCGCATCCGGCGGCGAGTATTTTATTAGCCCCCGGCGAAGTACCGCCCGTTCACGGTGCCGATGGGCGTATTCACGCTAGAGTAGATGCTAGATAAGACAGTTCCCATACCCGGCGCACGTTTGGTTGCACCGGACTATTCTGCGAGGAGACTCATGGAAATCAAGATTGGCATTCGCCACATTGCTCGTGAAATCGTTGTTGAGACCAGTGAGGCTAAGGAAATCCTCATGGAGAAGGTCTCGAAGGCTATTGAGGACGGCTCGCTGCTGCAGATTATGGATGATAAGGGCAACACCACCCTGATTTCTGGCGCTCAGATTGGCTACGTTGAGCTGGGTTCTGACGCTAAGCGTCACGTTGGTTTCGGTATCGGCGCCTAATTAGTTCGGTAGCTGTTTACCCTTTAGCTTGAGCTTTCCCCGCATCCGTCACGATGCGTAACCGCGCTTTATGCGCTGTGCGCGTGCGCTTTATGCGCCACGTGGTTACGCCGTGCCGAATGCGGGGTTTTGCGTTTTAAACCGCCTACACAAAAACCTCGCGGCACCCGGTTTTGGGGCGGTATATCGCCCATCACGGGCGCACACCACAACCGGTCGGGGGTGCGCCCGAAGCAAATCCGGGTTAATATTGAGGGGTTAAGTGAATGACCGGTCGTACCCCTTTCAAGACCCCGAGGCTGCACCGCCTTCTCATCATGAATGAACCATGAGTAATAACCATGCGTGCAGGCGGCGTCTCGGTAAGAATTTCCCGTGTAAGAATTTCCCGCGGCCGGCTTTCGACGCCCGCCCGTCACCGCCTCCACCGTTGAGGCGCTGACTGGTACACCCCGTTACGGGGAGAAACACACCCCGAGCAGGGGTAGAAAGATACGGTCCAGTGACTGAAACGAACACGCAGGAAACCACTCAGACTGCAAAGTCCTTCGCCGACTTCGGCGTTCGCCAGGATATTAGCGACGCCCTCGCGGCAGTTGGCATTACCTCCCCCTTCCCCATCCAGGAGCTGACTCTTCCCGTGGCTCTGTCTGGCCAGGACATCATTGGTCAGGCAAAGACCGGTACCGGTAAGACCCTCGGCTTCGGTCTGCCCACCATTCAGCGTGTGGTCGGCCGCGACGATGAGGGTTGGGCTGATTTGGAGTACCCCGGCGCACCTCAGGCGCTGATTCTGGTTCCGACCCGTGAGCTTGCTATTCAGGTGGGCGAGGACCTGGCGATTGCTGCGAAGCTGCGCAACGCCCGCGTCGCCACCCTGTACGGTGGTGTGCCGATTGAGCCTCAGGCTGAGCTGCTGCGCCGCGGCTTGGAGGTTGCGGTGGGCACCCCCGGCCGCATTATCGACCTGTACCAGCAGGGCTTCCTGAACCTGAAGCAGGTTAAGATCGTGGTCCTCGATGAGGCTGACGAGATGCTGGATTTGGGTTTCCAGCCGTCGGTTGAGAAGATCCTCAGCTACCTACCGGAGGACCGCCAGAGCATGCTGTTCTCCGCAACCATGCCCGGCCCGGTCATTGCGATGGCACGCCAGTACATGACCAAGCCCATGCGCATTAGCGCCGCTGACCCCGAGGACGCCTCGAAGACTAAGGCGTCGATCCGCCAGGTCGTCTACCGTGCGCACCACCTGGACAAGGACGAGATGATTGGCCGCATTCTGCGCGCTACCGGCCGCGGCCGCACCGTCATCTTCACCAAGACCAAGCGTGACGCTGCCCGCGTAGCGGAGGAGCTGGTGAACCGTGGCTTCGCTGCCGCTCCCCTGCACGGTGACCTGAACCAGGTTGCGCGTGAGCAGGCGCTGAAGGCTTTCCGCTCCGGCAAGGTCGACATTCTGGTTGCGACCGATGTGGCGGCTCGCGGTATTGACGTTGAAGACGTGACCCACGTGATTAACCACCGCGTGCCCGAGGATGAGAAGACTTACCTGCATCGTACCGGCCGTACCGGCCGTGCGGGCAATGAGGGTACCGCTGTGACCCTGGTTGACTGGGATGACCTGCCGCGCTGGAAGGTCATTAACGACGCCCTGGAGCTGGGTGTTCCTGAGCCGGTTGAGACCTACTCTTCCTCTGAGCACCTGTTCCATGACCTGAACATTCCGGCTGGCACTAAGGGCCGCCTGCCGCGCGAGGAGCGTGTGGCTGAGGGCATGGGCGACGAGTTCTTTGAGAGCGCCCGTGACTCGCGTGATGGTCGCCCGGCTCGTTCTCGCGGTGGCCGCGACGGTTCCCGTGAGGGTGGCCGTTCTGGCGGTCGTGACGGTGAGAAGGGTTCGCGCCGTTCTCGCGGCGGTCGTGACGGTGGCCGTGAGGGTCGTTCCGGTGAGGGCCGCGGCGAGCGCCGTAACCGTTCCGAGGGCCGCAAGCGCACTGAGCGTTCCGAGCGTTCTTCTGAGCGTGCGGAGCGTACCGAGCAGGGCGCATCCGAACGTTCTTCTGAGCGTTCTTCCGAACGTTCTTCTGAGCGTTCTGAGCGTGCGCCTCGTCAGCGTCGCCGTACCCGCCGTGTTGAGGGTCAGCCCGTGGAGGGTGAGGGTCGCCGCCGTACCCGCCGCCGTTCTGAGGGTTCTCGCGCTGAGGGTTCTCGCGGTAAGGGCCGTGGCGCTGACCGTGCTGGTTCTGAAGGCTAGGGCCGGGGTTGGGTATTTCAGCATCCCCGGTGCCCGCCGCGCCCTCCCCTGCCGCTGAGGCGCACCCCGCGGATTCGGCGCTTTTCGACCCGCAGGGCCCGTCGCTGCTGGTGCAGGCAGATAACCTGGAGTATCTGCGTGAGCTGCCCGATGGTGCGTTCACCGTGATTTATATTGATCCGCCGTTCAATACGGGTAAGAAGCAGACGCGCCGCGCATTGAGCGCGGAAGCTTCTGAGAAGGGTGATCGCACCGGTTTTAAGGGCAAGAGCTATTCGAGCACCCTGCAGACTCTGGCGAGTTATAACGACTCGTTCGAGGATTATTGGGCGTTCCTAGCACCGCGTATTGAGCAGGCGCATCGTCTGCTCGCGCAGGACGGCACCTTGTACCTGCACCTGGATTGGCGTGAGGTTCATTATGTGAAGATTATGTGCGACATGATTTTTGGTCGTGAGAACTTCATTAATGAGCTGATTTGGGCTTATGACTACGGTGCGAAGTCTACGCGCCGCTGGCCGACGAAGCACGACAATATTTTGGTGTACGCGAAGGATCACCGCAGCTATTACTTCAATACTGCGGAGGTTGATCGTGAACCGTATATGGCTCCCGGTTTGGTGACGGAGGAGAAGGCTTCTCGCGGTAAGCTCCCTACAGATGTGTGGTGGCATACTATTGTGTCGCCGACGGGTAAGGAGAAGACGGGGTATCCCACGCAGAAGCCTACGGGTTTGTTGCGCCGTATGATTGCGGCGAGTTCCCGCCCGGGTGATTGGGTGTTGGATTTCTTCGCTGGTTCTGGTTCTACGGGTGCGGCTGCGGCTCAGCTGGGTCGTAAGTTCGTGTGTGTGGATCAGAATCCGCCGGCTATTGAGGTGATGGCTAAGCGCCTGGGCGTGGATTCGGTGTCGTTCGCTGAGTATCGCGGTGTGCCGCGTGGGGCGAGTGTGTTGTTCACGCCGAAGCGTACGGTGGGTGTTCGTGGCGGTACGAGTCGTGATGCGTTGACTGCGGCGAGCCGTCATGCGTTGAAGGCTGTGTTGGATACGTTGACGGAGACTACGCAGCCGGTTGAGGGTGCGTCGTGCCGGTTTGTGCGTCACTGGTCGATGGATGCGGTGGATAAGAAGATGCGTATTGATGGGCGTGATGAGTTGCGTCGTCAGCGTCAGCATCAGGCGCGGGCTAAGGCTCGTGCGGCGCGGGCTCAGCGGGATGCGGTTGCTGCGGGTGCGGTGTTGCAGCATCATGCCTCGCGTGAGAGCGTCTAGTCTGTCTTGTCTACGCGTTTGGGAGAGCACGTGTTAAGAGTGTGGGGCGGGTTCCTTATCGGGAACCCGCCCCACACTCTTTTGTGTTGCCCTAGTGTTCTGTTCTAAGGTGCCTTCTCTTTATAAATGTTTTTAGAATGCACCTCGAGTATCTGCCATTCGCAATACTTCAAAAGCCTGTTCATATGTTGCTTGGAAAGTCCATTGGCTCACTCGTCGACCTTCATAGTCCATGCTCGCTACGTCATGGTGTCTAATCGATTCGTGGAAGCCAGTGTACTTCTTATCAGAGCCGGCTCCAGTGTATTTCAACCAAACATAGGCCCGATGTAACTCTGAGCCGTAAGGAAGGTTGGGGTTCCGCTTGGTCCAGGGCTCTTCCTCATTCGGAGGATTCATATCGGGTAGCTTGACCGCCGGACTACCAGCTAGGCGGTATGCCATGATTACTGTCGTCGTTTCATTCGCGGGGGCATCGTAATGGAAATTCCCATCACTCCAACCCCAGGTAATGCCCCGCTGACGAGCCCACATCACTACAGGAAGACGCGGATCATCAGTCTTAATATCACCATACGGAGACTGAGCCGGAAGATTCTTCACCTCAGGAGAACCCGACAGGCGATACAAATACTCCACAAACTGCCCACGGGACATTACGGTGTTTTCTTCGATTAGCTGATACTTCTGGTATTCAGAAATTAGACCAACGCACTCAGCCCAGTCGTAGATAATCTTGCGACCGTAAGTCACATAAGCATTCGGAAGGTACTTATATTCGTAGATTGCACGGTCGTTACAGGTCACCGCCGGTTCATTGGGCTGCACAATAGGGGTCACTTGGCGAGGTTTCAGAACACCAAGAGAATATGCCGGCACGCTACCGCACACCATGGCACCAGCCAACAGTACCGTGCCACCAGCCTGGATAACCCGCCTCGTAGGGCGAGCAAATAATTGTCGAAGCATCATAGCTCCTTCACGAACAGAGGGGAGGCACAATCTTTGTGCACCCCAATGAGTAGAACGTTCTCAGCGTATCAAA
>NZ_KV813698.1:42303-46620 GCF_001813685.1 Rothia sp. HMSC061E04
GTATCAAAAATCCTAACCTTCAGGTAGAGATTTAGGGAACATGCAATGATACGAAAGTAAAAGAGTGTTATATAAATATGTGGGATGTATCGGTGAATCCTCCAGTTGGCATGACGCAGTCTCAGGTACAGCGGGTAATCATGAGGCAGCAAACTGGTATATCAGCTCATGGGCTAGCGACTGCACCTTTACAGGAGTACGCTTAGACAACCCCTACGGGCCAAGCAAAGAAGTACCCCTAGAAACAATCCTTGCTTCACTGTGGGGCTTCTATCTTGAAGGTAGTGTTAGGCGTTTGAATATTATTGGAGCAAACGCATACGACCAATGCCACATGGACTACGAAGACAAGAACAACCCCAACCCCAAGCCAATGGCTCTGAACGATAAATGGAAGTTTTCTATTAAGAATTCTCTGAAACCGCCCTATAGGGTTGAAATTAATCAGTATGTCTATAAATCTACCGAGACTCCAGTGGGAACTTCCAATAAAAAAGATTATATAGTTGTGGAATAAATTTTTAAACGTATCCCCGCTTATATATTGATACATAAGCGGGGATACGTTTCTTATTTAAATCTGAAAGATTTATCTGCCAGACGAATCACTTCGATAGCCTGCTCATACGTAGCGTAAGTCAACCATTCAAATTCATCATTAGGTGATACGATACCGTACTGTCGATATGATACGTTCTCAATAGAATCTTTATTATTTGGATTCTGAAGACCATAGTATAGCCAGGTGTATGCTTTATGAAGCTCCGAATTATATGGCATATTCGGCCATTTTTCTTTCCAAGGAGTATATAGAAAATAGGCATTAGGATCGTCTACTTCTACCGTTACGCTTGGACTACCCGCCAATCGATACACCATCAAGGCAGTAGCAGCCTCACTAGCAGGGGTATCGTAATGGAAATTCCCATCACTCCAACCCCAGGTAATGCCCCGCTGACGAGCCCACGTCACCACAGGAAAACGCGGATCATCAGTCTTGATATCACCATACGGAGACTGAGTCGGAAGATTCTTCACCTCGGGAGAACCTGACAGACGGTATAGATACTCCACAAACTGGCCGCGAGAAATAACATTATCTTTCTTGACCATTTGGTACTTCTGGCGCTCAGAAATCAGACCAACACACTGTGCCCAACTAAAGATAACGCGACGCCCCAACTCGCCATCTTGACGATAATACTCATACTCTGCGCGGTCGTTACAGGTCACTGCCGGTTCGTCCGGTTGCACAATAGGGGTCACCTCGTGAGGCTTCAAATGCCCGGTGGCATACGCGGGAACACTACCGCACACCATGGCGCCAGCCAAAAGCACAGCGCCGCCAGTCTGGACGGCCCGCTTCGTGGGGCGGGCGAATAATTGTCGAAGCATCATAGCTCCTTCAAAATAAGAGGGGAGGCACAATCTTTGTGTACCCCAATGAGTAGAACGTTCTCAGCGTATCAAAAATCCTAACCTTCAGGTAGAGATTTAAAGAACATGCAATGAGGTGAAAATAAAAGAGTGTGGGGCGGGTTCCTTAGTTAGGAACCCGCCCCACACTCTTTCGTCTTACTACTGAGAAGCCAGCTGCTCGCGGATGCGAGCCACCGTCGCCGCATCCGTCGTATTCTCACCCAGCAGGTTCGGCTTACCCGCACCGTGATAATCGCTCGAACCCGTCACCAGCACCTCACGGCCCGCCGCGCGCTGACGCTCAATGAACTCCAGCAGACGCGCCCGGTCCTCCGGGGAGTTCTCACGGTGATACACCTCCACGCCCGCCAGGCCAGCATCCACCATCAACCCCAGGTACTCCAGGCTCAACGCGGGTCCACGCATCGTACTCATCGGATGCGCAATCACCGGCACACCCCCAGCCTCACGCACCAGACGCACCGCCTCCAGCGGGTCCAGCGCATCCTGCGGCACATAGTAGGGGCTGCCCGTGTACAGCAGCTTCGCAAAAGCCTCAGAACGATCAGCAACCACACCGGCAGCAACCAGCGCATCAGCAATATGGGGGCGGCCCACCGCTGTGTTCCCCTCCCCCACCTGCGCCAACACGTCATCCCAGGTCAGCGGGTAGTCGGCGGCAAGACGGCCCACAATAGCCTGCGCACGGCCCTCACGACTGGCCCGAATCGCCTCCACACGGCGCGCCAACTCCGAACCCACAGGGTCAAAACCATAAGCGAGCAGGTGAATAGTCTTCGTGCGTGCGCGGCCCTCACCGTCGGTGTAACGGTAACGGCAGGAGAACTCGGCACCCGGCAGAAAATCCAGACCGTACTCACCCGCCAGCTGAGCCGCCTGCGCCCAACCAGCCGTCGTATCGTGATCAGTCAGCGCAAACCCAGCCAACCCGGCGCGAGCAATCAGCGGCACCAGCTCGGTCAGGCTCTGCGTGCCGTCAGAAATAGCGGAGTGAATATGCAGATCGTAACGCCCGGCACGGTTCAGGTTTTCAGGCGCGCCCGATTCAGCGGGCTGCGGTGCATGCTTCGCATTAGGTGCATTGTTTCGGTGTTCTGTCTGCGTCATATTCTCTCCTTCCCCGCCCCTGCTAGTTCGTCGCCACCTCAGCGGGGTTTAAGGCATGTCATCTACTCTTCTGATTCAACCCTACCAATATCGGCGGCGCAATATCAGGCACCCAGTCGCAGGTCAAAGATATATTCTGTCCCACCGCACCCTCCCTTATGGTCAAAAGCGCTAAAACACCTGCCCGCCTGTGGTGAAGGCGATATGATTAACCCATGACTGAGAACAACGAGAAGAGCACCGAAGCTCAGAAGACTGACCACCGCAGCACCCCTAAGGCGTCTGCGTTCACCGAATTCATTGCCGCAAACTGGGCACCTGCCGAAGATGACGGCTACACCCGCGAGCCCGTAGCAGACTACGCAGCTGAGCGCCGCGCCAAGATCTCCAAGGCATTCCCCGGCGAGCGCCTCGTCCTGCCCGCAGGCCCGCTGAAGGTCCGCTCCAACGACTGCGACTACCGCTTCCGCCCCCACTCGGCGTTTGCGCACCAGACCGGTCTGGGCATCGACCACGAGCCGGATGCAGTGCTCGTCTTTGAGCCCGTTGAAGAGGGTACCGGCGACAACGGCTCCAACCACGAGGTCACCTTGTACTTCCGTCCGCTGGCTGGCCGCGACACCGCAGAGTTCTACGCGGATGCACGCTACGGCGAGTTCTGGGTTGGCCCCCGCCCCACCCTGAAGGAATTCTCCGAGCGTTACGGTCTGCGTACTCGCGACCTGTCCGAGCTTGAGGTTGCTATCACTAAGAACGCTGGCAACCAGGGCCTGGGTGGCGTGAACATCCGCCTGGTCCGCAACGTTGACCCGGCTGTTGACGCGCTGGTTGATACCTCCCGCTACAACACCGGCGTGGAGCTGGAGCAGGCTGACAAGCTGGACTCCGAACTGGCTGTGGCTCTCTCCGAGGCTCGCCTGATTAAGGACGCTATCGAGGTTGAGAACCTGCAGCGTTCCGTTGACATGACCGTCAAGGGCTTCGAAGAGGTCATTCGTGCACTGCCGAAGGCTAAGGAGCACCACCGCGGTGAGCGCGTCGTTGAGACTGCGTTCTTCTCCGTGGCACGTACCGACGGTAACGACCTGGGCTACGACACCATCGCAGCGTGCGGTAACAACGCAACCATCCTGCACTGGATCCGTAACAACGGCACCGTCGATGACGGCAAGCTGCTGCTGCTGGACGCAGGCGTTGAGGACGACACCCTGTACACCGCAGACGTGACCCGCACCTTCCCCGTGAACGGTAAGTTCACTGAGGTTCAGGCGAAGGTCTACAACGCTGTGCTGGAGGCTGCTGACGCCGCATTCGCTGTGGCTAAGCCGGGCCGTAAGTTCCACGAACTTCACGACGCCGCTATGGAGGTTCTGGCTCACCGTCTGGAAGAGTGGGGCCTGCTGCCGGTTTCTGCTGAGGTTTCCCTCACCATTGAGGGCGGTCAGCACCGCCGCTGGATGCCGCACGGCACCAGCCACCACTTGGGTCTGGACGTGCACGACTGCGCGCAGGCGAAGGCTGAACTGTACATGTGGGCTGAGCTGGAGCCGGGCATGGTCTTCACCATTGAGCCGGCACTGTACTTCAAGGAAGAGGACATGTCTATCCCCGAGGAGTACCGCGGTATCGGTATCCGCCTTGAGGACGACGTGCTCTGCACCGAGGACGGCAACGTGAACCTCTCCGCTGCGCTGCCGCGCACCGTTGAGGGCATTGAGGAGTGGATGGCGAAGCTGGCGAAGTAACGCCCAGCCCCCCCCCCCCCCCCCC
>NZ_KV813698.1:46720-321793 GCF_001813685.1 Rothia sp. HMSC061E04
CCCCCCCCCCCAGTTACGTTAGTAACGTCTTATAGGGAAAGCCCCTCACCGATTCGTTCGGTGAGGGGCTTTCTTGTGTCTTCTAAGAGCTGTCTTCTATGCCTGTTTCCCGCCGTGATGGGCGGCTACCGCCGTTGCAGATTCGGTTATTCGGACTCCTGCGAGGACTTATCGTGGGAGGACTTATCGTGGGAGGACTTATCGTGGGAGGACTTATAGTGCAGGCCCTGCGGGCGCGGGGTCGGACGCTGCGGCTTGGGCTGAATCAGCTTCGCGTATTCTTCCGGGTCGTCCACGCGCAGACCGTACCGCTGCGCCGGGCGCTTCTGCGTATCTGACTTCTGGGCGGTCGCCTGGTCAGTATCTGCCTGTTCAGCAGACTGTGCAGACTGAGCGGACTGTGCGGGGGCAACCGGTGCGGGCATGTTCTGCGCCGCGCTCTGAGCAATCGCGTTCTGCGCGGTCGTATCATGCTCGGGAAGGTTCTGGTTCGGCGCCGGCTGGCTACCCGCCTGCGCACGGTACGAGGGAGCCTTCGGCGCACCGGTCGGAACCGGTGCGCCATTCATCGAGACGGTGCTCTGAGCGGCACGCGCCTGCGAAGCCTCCGGGGCTGCCGCCGCACGCGCAGCCGCAACCGCCGCCGAGAAGCGAGGGTGCGCACCCAGCACGCGGCGCGCATCCTGAGCGTACTCCGGCAGAGCGTACATCACGGTACGCGAGGGAATCGCCTCGGTACGCATCGGGTAACGAATACCGCGATTACGACGAAGAATATACATCTGCCACAGCACAAACACAGCCACCGACAGCGGCACGTACCTTAGCGCCACCGACGTAAAAGAGTCACCGGTCAGCGTCAACAGCACCGAAAACACCAGGCCCATCGACGCACCCTGAATCGTCGCAGAAATCAGGGCACGACCATAACCGGGCTGCACCGGGTACTCCACCTGGCGGATACCGTCATTGACCAGGTACAGCGCCGTGACCGGATAATCCTGCTCGCTGAGCACGTCAAAAGCGGCGAGCGCATCATCGTGACGAACGAAGGAGGCAACCGCCTCACCGGCGGGCAGGGGCTTGCCCTGAGCCTGCGCCAGGCGCGAGGCCAAGTACGAAGAAGGCGGGGTCGAGGGAATATTCGGCAGGTTAGAAGTCATGGCTCCTATTCTACCGCCCGCCCTAACCCTGGACCCGGTGGGCAGTCTGCTCTTCTACAGGCGTAGCGAACACCTGTTCAATTAGGCTTCTCAAAGTGCGAATCCCCGCGGCGGGGCGTACCCTAGAGAGGTGAGCAATTCGAAGTTCAGCACCCCCAGCAAGATTTACATTGCCCGCCTTTTGGGCCTCGACGTTTTTGACCCCTTCGGTGACCGCCTCGGCCGTCTCCGCGATGTCGTCGTGCTCAAACGCGGCCTGGGCGCGTCCATTGCGGGCGCCCGCCCCGCCAAGGGCAGCGAACCCATTGTTGTCGGCATCATCGTTGAGGTGCTTGGCAAGAAACGCGTGTTCATGCCCATGACCCGTGTGCGAAGTATCGACGCTTCACAGATCATTTCAACCGGCTTGGTGAACCTGCGCCGCTTTGAGCAGCGCAACTCTGAGACTCTTATCGTTGGTGAGCTCTTTGACCGCCGCGTGCGCCTGCTCGACGGCAGCGGCGATGCCGTCATTGAGGACGTCGCCATTGAGCAGCGCCGCAACGGCGACTGGGGCGTGACCGAGCTGTTCGTTTCCCGCGTCAGCTCCTCCTCCAGCACGTGGCGCCGCCGCTCCAAGGAGACCCTGATCGTCGACTGGGACGAAGCGGTGCTCTCCACCGATGTGGAACCGCAGGCGGCAACCGCGTTCGTGGCGAACCACGAGAACTCCAAGCCCGCCGACCTTGCGGATGCTATCCACGAGATGAGCGATAAGCGCATGGTCGAAATCGCCGCCGAGCTGCAGGATGAACGCCTCGCGGACGTTCTGCAGGAGCTGCCCGCCGAGGACCAGGTGCAGATTCTCTCGCACCTGGACGACGAGCGTGCCGCGCAGGTCCTCGAAGAGATGGAACCGGACGACGCCGCCGACCTTCTCATCGAGCTGGACGACGCCCAGCGTGAAAAGCTGCTCGAACTCATGGAACCCGACGAAGCAGACGACGTGCGTCGACTGCTCGAATATGACGAGGGTACCGCTGGTTCGCTCATGAACCCGGTGCCGATCATCCTCTCCCCGGAGGCGACCGTTGCGGAGGCGCTCGCGCACATCCGCGCCGAGGAGATCCCTCCGGCGATGGCGGCTGCCGTCATGGTGACCCGCCCGCCCCTGGAAACGCCGACCGGCAAGTACCTGGGTCTGGTGCACATGCAGAAGTTGCTGCGTGTGCCGCCGAGTGAGCCGATTGGTCACATCCTCGATACCGACACTGAGCCTGTCTCTGACCAGGCAAGTTTGGAAGAGCTGGCACGCGTGCTGGCGACCTATGACCTGACCATCGTTCCCATTGTGAACGAATCGCACCGCCTGGTAGGCGCAGTGACCATCGACGACGTGCTCGATGCGCTCCTGCCCGAAGACTGGCGCACTTACGATGATGGAACTCCCGTACGAAAGGTAGGACGACGCTTTGCCTGATTCGAACCGCCGCGACGCAAACCGTACCGAAGAGAACCCCCGCATCGATAAGGCGCGCATCCTCAAGGACCGCCTGGAGAAGAAGTACGCTGAACGCAACCGCGAGCGCGGCGACTCCCGCCCGCAGCGTAGCGACTCGCAGCTGAGCACCCCCGGCACCCGCAAGCCGAAGCTGTTCTCGAGCCCCAACCCGGACGCTTTCGGCCGCATGACCGAGGGTTTTGCGCGCTACATGGGTACCCCGCAGTTTTTGATGTGGATGACCATTTTCTGTGGCGTGTGGCTTGCCTGGAACTCCCTGGCGCCGGAGGAGATGCAGTTCGACCCGCGTAGCCTGAACTTCACCTTGCTGACCCTGATGCTGTCCCTGCAGGCTTCTTACGCGGCTCCCCTGCTGCTGTTGGCGCAGAACCGTCAGGATGACCGCGACCGCGTGGTCGCGTCTGAGGACCGTAAGCGTGATCAGCAGAACCTGGAGGAGACCCAGTACCTGACCCGCGAGATCGCTTCGCTGCGTATTGCTCTGCGTGAGGTTGCGACCCGTGACTTCGTCCGTAGCGAGCTGCGTGACATTCTTGAGGAACTGCAGAACATTGCGCAGGAGCAGGAGCGTCACGCCGAGCAGCTGCAGGACATCAGTGAGGACATTGAGGACCTGGAGGAGGCTATCGACGATATCGATATCTCCGAGGGCGAGGAAAAGGACGCTGAGGAGCAGGATTCTGAGGGCACCGAGAACGGTACCGAGAAGTCTTCTGACAATGCTGAACGCTCTGCAAAGGACTCCGCGCAGGATCCCCGCCGAGGCGATTTGAGCCAGCCTCAGAGCCGCGAATCCCAGCAGGCACAGCAGCAGGCAGAGCGCACCCGTGAAGGAGGCGCCCGTGACCGCTAATTCACCCCTGCAGGATGCGCTCTACGCGGCACTCACCCGCGTCGAGGACCCCGAACTGCGCCGCCCCATTACGGAGCTGGGCATGGTGGAGACTGCGCTCGTACATCCTGAACTGGATGAGCACGGTGAGCCGATTCCCGGCCGCCACTGGGCTGAGGTCACGGTGCTGCTCACTATTGAGGGTTGCCCGCTGAAGAACACCATCGAGCAGCAGGTTCGTGACGCCGCCGCCACCGTTGAGGGTATCGAGCGTGTGCAACTGCAGGTGGGTGCGATGAACCCGCAGCAGCGTTCTGCCCTGCGTTCGATGCTCAAGCCGGAGCGTTCCAACCCGTTTACCGCGCCCGGTTCGCTGACCCGCGTGTTCGGTGTGGTGTCCGGTAAGGGCGGTGTGGGCAAGTCCTCCATGACCGCGAATCTTGCCGCCGCGTTCGCTTCACGCGGGCTTGCGGTGGGCATTATTGACGCGGATGTGCACGGCTTCTCGATTCCGGGTCTGCTGGGTATTGCCGACGCCCCGACCCGCCTGGATGACCTGATTCTTCCGCCAACCGTGGACGTTCCCGCCCCCGCCCAGCGTTGGGGTGAGCAAAAGGTCAGCGGCGGCTTTATTCGCGTGATTTCTATCGGCATGTTCCTCAAGGGCAACGAGCCGGTGGCGTGGCGCGGCCCCATGTTGCACCGTGCCCTGGAGCAGTTCATCATGGACGTGCACTTCGGCGCCCTGGATGTGCTGCTGCTCGATTTGCCGCCCGGCACCGGCGATATTGCCATCTCCATGGCTCAGCTGCTGCCGAATGCGGAGCTGGTACTCATTTCCACCCCGCAGCACGCCGCGGTGGATGTGGCGGAGCGTGCCGGCACCCTGAGCTTGCAGACCGGTCAGAAGGTCGTGGGCGTGGTGGAGAACATGGCTGCCATGACCCTGCCGGACGGTACCGTGCTCGATATGTTCGGTTCTGGCGGCGGTCAGGTGCTCGCTGAGCGTCTTTCGGAGGCGCTCTCCTATCCGGTACCGCTGCTCGGTTCTGTCCCGCTGGATGTGAACCTGCGTACCGGCGGCGACGAGGGCACCCCGGTGGTCTGGAGCCACCCGAACTCCCCCACCGCCGAAGAGATTCAGTCCATCGCCTCGCAGCTGCTGCAGTCGGGCGAGTCGAGGGCGGGTCAGAGCCTGCCGCTCTTCGTTTAGAGATCTAGCCGTCTAGAGATGTCGCCGTCTAAGACCAAGCATCTAGAAGCTGACAACCAGACAGCTGAGAACAGAAAGAACCCCGCACCATCACGGTGCGGGGTTCTTATCTATTCAAAATCTTAGGTGGCGTCCACGTCGAAGGGGGCGTATGCGCCTCGCGGAAGAGCACGGCTCTCAGCCTTTTCCTTCTCCTTCAGCAGCGCCTCTTCACGTTCCCTTGCCTCACGCGCACGCTCGGCGTCATCCTCAGCGAATGCCTGCTTCACAATCACGCGCGGATCGTACTGGCGGGGGTCGTACTGGCGCCAGTTAATATCTTCCAGACCCGTCTCGCCCAGGGCTTCCTTGAAGTCGTCCTTCGCATCGAACGCCATACGGCGCACGGTCTTGACGAATTCACGGATCTGTCGGGCGTATTCGGGCATGCGTTCGGGACCGATCACAAAGAACGTGATAACGGCCAAAATAATAAACTCGGTGCCACTAATACCAAACACAGAATATAGATTATCAGTTCCGAGCCAGCACCGCCGAACCCGCGGCGCTTTCTGGACGTGTCTTTAAGCTCTGGACAAGCAGAAGGTGTACGCTACAGCACCGCGGAGGGGCATTGCGCCCACGGCTAAGAACGCAAAAGACCGCCGGCAGCACACCGGCGGTCTCAAACATCCGTTGAATAGATTCAGCGGTTTACGGCGGATAATCTCCACCGCCGGGTTAAAACGCTGCGGCTCCAGCCGCAGGCACGCCCGCCTCCCGAACGCAAAAGACCGCCGGCAGCACACCGGCGGTCTCCAGTCACGATATTCGGTTTACGGCGGATAATCTCCACCGCCGGGTTAAAACGCTGCGGCTCCAGCCGCAGGCACGCCCGCCTCCCGAACGCAAAAGACCGCCGGCAGCACACCGGCGGTCTCAAGCACCTGTTGGAAAGAATCAGCGGTTTACGGCGGGTAATCTCCACCGCCGGGGAGCTGCTTCCAATGCCACAGCCAGCCCACCCAGCCCCACTGCGCACACGCACCCGCCACCAACAGCGCCCAACGATACGCCCGCGAACGGCTCGCCGCCGCCACCACAATCACCAGCGGGAACAACGGCAACAACAGACGGAACGTCGAGGACTGCGGATTCAAAAACAGAATCAAATACGCAAAATAGCTCAGACACCACAGGTTCAGCGGAGCCGCCAAAACCCTACGCGCCAGCGGGCTCAAACACAGAGCAATAAAGCCCAAAATCAGCAGGGTCAGCAGCACCGGAGCCGCATAGCCAAAGTACAGGTAACCTTGCGAAAGCCACGGCTGAATCGGCGCCAAATGGGTACCGCGCCACGCCGTCTCCGTGGCGGTGTACGCATCCACACGACCCGTAGCCCACCACGCAATAGCAGGCCACACCAGCGCACACGCACACACCACCAAGGCGCTCATCAGCTGCCCCAAATGACGCACAAACGCCGTGCCGATACCGGACCGGCGGCTCGAACGCACCCAGCACACAAACCACCACAGGCCAGCAGCCGCGCCCAGAGGCACACCCACCGGACGGGACAGGCACGCCAACGCCGCCACAGGAACCAGCAGGCCGTAGCGTCCCTGCACCAGGCACAACAGCGCACCGGCAAGGAACACCAAGTTCAGCGACTCCGCATACGGCACCTGAAGCACCGGTGCCACCGGCAAGAACGACACCAACGCCACAGCCCACATGGACAGCGCAGAAGGCGACTCCTCGCTCTTGAAACCGGTCGCCTTCAACGACGCCTCAAACAGCAGGTAAATCACCCACGCCGCCGCGAAACCGGCAAGCAGAGCAACCGTCGCCGCCACCGGGTAGTACCCGATGCCCGTCGCATGGCTAATAGCACCGGAAAGCTGCGGAAAAATCGGGTAAAACGCCCACTGATTCTGCTGCACCACACCCGCCGCGTTCACCGGCAGCTCACTCGGGTAGCCCTGTACCGCAATCTGCTCATACCAGCCGGCATCCCAGATGCTAATGAACGACAAATAATCCAGGTGCTGACCCCACGGGCTGCGCAACTGCTGCTGACCGACCACGGCAAACACCACGAAGCCCCACACGCGGGACAGGCCATAAATCAGCAGCACCGACAGCCACGCGGGCAGGGCACGCAGACGCTGCCCGATTCGGTACAGGCGCTCACCGGCGGCGGTGTACGCCCAGGTCAGAAGCTCATCAAAGGATTCGCCCTGCTCCTTCGTGGAGGCGGTGCGAGGGGCAGAGTCAGCGCGGGCAGGCGGAACAGGACTAGTGTGCTGAGAAGGAACACTCACCGGCGCTAGCTCCCCTCAGCCACCGAAGGAACACCCTCAGCCTGCGGGTTCTTTCGCTTCTCCACAAAGTCATGCGCGCTCAAGGTGCTCTCCGCATCATCAGACAGGGGAACCGCACTGCGGCGAACCGGCTCAGCGGCAGCGACGTTAGCATCAGCAGATTCTGTGGTAGAAGCGGCTGCCTCCGCGGCGGGTGCGTTCTCGAGTGCCTTGTTATCTTCGGGTGCACCGACGAGAGGAGCGATAAAGCCGAAATCCTCCACACGGTCGAAGGTGCCCAGACCGTCACGGCCCACACCGCTGAAGAACGCGGCACCGGGCACGGCACGCTCACCGGAGAGCGCCACAACGGAGAGCACCGCAATGCCCGAAATCAGCAGGGCAAGCAGAATCAGAAGAAAGTTCATGTCAATCTCATATCATGCAGGACCGTCAACCCCTGACGGTCACCTAAATTCAAATAGTAGCGCCAGCACCGGCAGAATCAGCACCAACCAGAGTTAGCGCCGCGACTAGTCCTCGTCACGGTCGCTGAGTAGCCAGGCACGCAAATCCGCGTGGCAGCGGGTCAGCTGACTAAAGCTCACGTGCTCATTATCGGTGTGAGCCAGCAGGGCATCACCGGGGCCGAAGTTCACGGCGGGAATACCGATCTCGCTCAGGCGCGCCACGTCCGTCCAACCGTACTTCGGCTGAGGCTCCTGCCCCACCGCCTCAATCAGGGAAGCTGCCAGCGGGGTGTCCAGGCCGGGGCGTGCCGCCGGGGAAAGATCCACAAAGTCCAGCTCGTATCCGGCGAAGACCTCACGCACGTGGGCGACCGCCTCATCCAGGGTCTTATCGGGCGCGAACCGGTAGTTCACGTGCATTGCCGCCGCATCAGGAATCATGTTACCGGCAACGCCACCAGCAATCTGCACCGCGTTCAGGCCCTCACGGTAATCCAGGCCCTCCACCGCAATAGTTTTCGGTTCGTAGGAGGCGAGCGCCACCAACGCCGGCGCCAGGGCGTGAATTGCGTTCTCGCCGCGCCATGCACGTCCCGAGTGGGCGGCGAGGCCGCGGGTGCGCACGAAGAAACGCATGGTGCCGTTGCAGCCGCCCTCAATGGTGCCGTTGGTCGGTTCAAGCAGCACACCGAAGTCTGCGTCAGTGATGAGCTCGCCGTGGTTGCGAATCAGACGCGCCAGGCCGGAGAGCTCGCTGGCGACCTCTTCGTTGTCGTAGAAGATGTAGGTCAGGTTGTAGTCGGTGTCTTGCGCGGTCAGTTCGGCGGCGAGCTTCAGCTGAACCGCCACGCCGCCCTTCATGTCGGTGGCGCCGCGACCGTAGAGCACATACCCCTCCTCTTCTTCACGCACCGTGGACGGCACGGTACCCAGCGAGCCCGCAACGGTGGGCAGGGGCACGGTATCCAGGTGACCGGCGAGAATAATGCGGGTGCGCTCGTCCTCAGCGCCGGGTAGCGGCGGGAACTCGGTGCGGGCGATAATGGCGTCTCCGTCACGGGTCAGCCGTAGGTGCGGGCAGAACGACAGCGCCATGTGCACGGCGTCAGCAATTGGCTGCTCATTGCCGGAAACCGACTCGTAATCCAGCAGGGCACGGGTCAGCTCGGGCATGGACACGTCCAGGTTCAGGGGCGGCTGCGGTACAGGGTGACGCTCAGAAATATTCGGGGAAACGCTCATCCTTCCACCTTACAGGTTCCCCGGTACACACACCCGCGCCCGCAACTTCCATATCGAGCATATGAGACGGTCTTGAAGGGGCTCTAACCCCCAAAACTATAATGGGAGGCATGTCTGAAAACACTCCCCGTTACGCCTCCGGCGTTGCACTGGTCAATGTTGTTGTCTCTGGCGAGCACGCCGGCACCGTCCTGGATGCTTGGTTCCCCGCCCCCTCCCTCACCCAGACCCCCGACCTGTCCATCGCGGACGAGCTGGAGGACCTGGCCGTTGAGCACCCTGCGCGCAACGCCCGTACCGAGGTGCGTACCGCCTCCATCAACCTGGATGAGGCACCCGAAGACGCAGTCGACGCGTACCTGCGTCTGCACCTGCTCTCTCACACTCTGGTTCGCCCCAACGAGCTGAACCTGGACGGCCTGTTCGGTACCCTGGCGAATGTTGCGTGGACTAACCACGGCCCGGTGCTTGCCGCCGAGTTCCAGAAGCTGGCGATTGGTCTGCGCAAGCTGGGCCACCTGAGCGTGAGCCACATTGATAAGTTCCCGCGCCTGGTGGATTACGTGGTTCCCGCCGGTGTGCGCATTGGCGACGGTGACCGTCTGCGCCTGGGCGCGCACCTGGCGTCCGGCACGACCGTGATGCACGAGGGCTTCGTGAACTTCAACGCCGGCACCCTGGGCACCTCCATGGTTGAGGGGCGTATTTCTCAGGGCGTTGTGGTGGGCGACGGCTCGGATGTGGGTGGCGGCGCCTCCACGATGGGTACGCTTTCCGGCGGCGGCACTCAGCGCGTGTCCATTGGTGAGCGTTCCCTGCTGGGTGCGGAGTCCGGTATCGGTATTGCCCTGGGTGATGACTGCGTGGTTGAGGCTGGCCTGTATGTGACCGCCGGTTCGCGCGTGAGTGTTCTGTTGCCCGGTCAGGAGGCGCGCGTAGTGAAGGCTGCGGAGCTGTCCGGCGTGTCGAACCTGCTGTTCCGCCGCAATTCGATCAGCGGCGCGATTGAGGTTCTGCCGCGTGCGAAGAACACCGTGGAGCTGAACGAGGCACTGCACCTGAACTAGTGCTGGGTCTGGACTAGCTCTGGTTGCCCTTGCGAACGTTGGGAATCGGCCAGTGAACTTTAGGGGTCGGGACGCGTGAAGCATCCCGACCCCTTTTCTGCGCCCTGTGTTCTCTCTTCGTCGCTCTTACAGGCTGGGCGCGAATCCGCGACGGCTACGATGACCGTTTTCAGGGCGGGATGCTCGGGTTTTCGCTAGGCTGGTAGTACCGGGTACAGCGCACCCGCCATGACTGACCACCTGTATAGTTCAGAGAGGAACTCAGATGCCCGAATCAACTAAGCCAGAGTCGACGATGAGCGAAACCTACCGGCACTTTACGCGCCTCTTCCCTACCCGCACGAGCGTATTGCGGTGGGCGCTCCTGCTACTGATGCCATGGCTCGTTACGATGAGTTGGCTCAGCTGGGGCGCGCGCAGGGGTTCGTCCCCTTCTTCCTGAACCTAAACGATACGGTGCTTGAAAGCATGGTCATTGCGGTATCCCTTGAGCACGACATCATTGACGATGTTGAGACTCTAACCCCCGAGCAGGTGAGCGCCTACACTCGTGCTGTCCTGCAGCGTTACCGTACCGCCCGTGGTGGCGCCTCCGCCGAAGAGTACGGTAGCGCCGTCATTGCCCAGCAGCTGCGCCGGGTTGCCGGTGACGGCGAAGATGCTCACGAGGAGGGCTCTGACGACTTCAACCTCAACGAGCTTGTTAACGAGTTTATGAGCTCCGATTTTCTTCCCGATGAGGAGCCCGAAGCTGACGCCCCGACTCTTTCTGCTCTGCTCTGCTACGAGCTTGCGGATGAGGAGGATCAAGGCGAGATGCTCCTGCTGCAGGTTCCGACCGATGACCCCGCCGATATTCCCGCGTACCTGCCCTTCGGCGGCTGGAATGACTGCCCGGGCGCTGAAACGCAGCTGGCGTTCACCCACTACTGGCGTGAAAAGTACGGTGCCATCCCGGCGGCTCTTGACGGTGCTGACTGCCTAGAGTTTCTGGTGGAACGCCCCGTCACCGACCCGGTCGAGGCGAAGAATCTGGCGGTCGAGCAATTCGCATTTTGTTCCGATCTTCCGTTCCAGGTATTTGAGGATTTTGAGCAGCTGACGGAGTTTATTCACCAGAGCCGCCAGTGGTATTTCTGGTGGGATTAGACGCAAGCTATACAGCGAGGTGGGGGCGAGTGGCAACACACCTCAATAACGCCTCCCACGTGCTCACATCAGAGTGCACAAGCGCACAGTGTTCCGCAGTACTTACACCGCATGCACGGCTGTACCATTAGATACAGCTCAACAGCTTTTGTCCCCCATCCGGAGCACTTTTTCCGGATAGATAAAGCCCGAAAGGACATCATGAAGGTACTCGTTACCGGCGGCGCCGGCTACATCGGCTCCCACACTGTACTTGAACTGCTCAAGGCAGGCCACGACGTCGTCGTCATGGATAACCTCGCGAACTCTTCCGAGGAGTCCCTCAAGCGCGTCGCTGAACTCGCTGGCCGCGCCCCCGAGTTCCACAAGGTTGACCTGCTCGACCTCGAAGGCATGAAGGCTCTCTTCAAGCAGGTTCGCCCCGACGCTGTGATTCACTTTGCGGGCCTGAAGGCTGTGGGCGAGTCCGCTGAGAAGCCGCTGTGGTACTACCAGACCAACGTGGCTGGCACCCTGAACCTGCTGTACGCAATGGACGAGGCTGACTGCCACTCCATCGTGTTCTCCTCCTCCGCTACCGTGTACGGTGAGCCCGAGTCCATGCCTCTGATCGAGAAGATGAACATGGATGCGCAGTCCTGCTACGGCCGCACCAAGGAGCACATCGAGGACATGCTGGTTGACCTGGCTGCTTCCGACTCCAAGTGGAACATTGCTCTGCTGCGTTACTTCAACCCCGTTGGTGCGCACGAGTCCGGCCGTATTGGTGAGGACCCGGCGGGCATCCCGAACAACCTGGTGCCCTTCATCGCGCAGGTTGCTGTGGGTCGCCGCGAGTACCTGAACGTCTTCGGTAACGACTACCCGACCGTTGACGGTACCGGCGTGCGCGACTACATCCACGTGGTTGACCTGGCTGACGGTCACCTGAAGGCGCTGGATTACATTACCCAGCACGGCGGTCTGCACACCTGGAACCTGGGTACCGGTAACGGCTACTCGGTTCTGCAGGTTCTGCACGCGTTCGAGGAGGCGTGCGGTAAGGAGCTGCCGTACAAGATTGTGGATCGTCGCCCCGGTGACGTTGCGGTCTCTTACGCTGATCCTTCCTCTGCTCTGGCGGATCTGGGTTGGAGCGCTAGCCGCGACATTAAGACCATGGTTCGCGACCACTGGAACTGGCAGAAGAACAACCCCAACGGTTACGAAGCCTAAGCTGTTTTAGCCCCTTGTGAGGGGTGTTGAAGAGTGCCTGATAGGTGTTATCTCACCTATCGGGCACTTTTTTACGCTTTTTTCGAAATTTTTACCAAGTCGTGACTACCTCCCTAAAGACGTTTGACACCTCGTGAGTGCGTAGAGAAAGGGCAGAATATATTCCCTAGTCAGAGCCTTTTATGAAGATGAGGTGTTTTTTACCCATATTTTTACGTCAAAAATACTATAACTATGCATTCATGCTTAAAAATTCACATTGCTTACACAGTAAAGTGAATATTTTGCAGACAGGAAACCGCCTGAGGCGTAAGCTGAAAACTCAGCATACAGACAACCCGCATCATAGACGCACCTCACGTGAAAGGGTTCAAAATGTCCGCACAGGCAGCTCCCGAAGCGCAGAAAAACCTCATCGAAATCACCAACGTCAACAAGTACTACGGCACCAACCACGTTCTGAAGAACATCAATCTTTCCGTGGGAAAAGGTGAGGTCGTCGTCCTCCTCGGCCCCTCCGGTTCCGGCAAATCCACCCTCTGCCGAACCATTAACCGCCTCGAAACCATCACCAGCGGGTCCATCACCATTGACGGACAAGAACTACCCGAAGAAGGCCGCGCCCTCGCCAAGCTCCGCGCCGAAGTCGGCATGGTCTTCCAGTCATACAACCTCTTCGCGCACAAGAACATCCTCGATAACGTAACCCTTGGACCCCGCCGAATCCGCAAGATATCCAAGTCAGAGGCAGAAGCAGAAGCCATGAACCTGCTCGCGAAAGTCGGCGTGGATTCCCAGGTGCACAAGATGCCCGCAGAGCTTTCCGGTGGTCAGCAGCAGCGCGTCGCCATCGCCCGCGCACTCGCCATGAGACCTAAGGTCATGCTCTTCGACGAACCCACCAGCGCGCTCGACCCCGAAATGGTCAACGAAGTGCTCGACACCATGGTCTCCCTCGCGAGGGAGGGCATGACCATGATCGTGGTGACCCACGAAATGGGTTTTGCCCGCAAGGCTGCAGACCGCATCGTCTTCCTTGCCGACGGCGAGATCGTCGAAGAGGCGCACCCGGACGAGTTCTTCACCAACCCGAAGAGCGAGCGCGCCAAGGACTTCCTCTCCAAGATCATCAACCACTGAAGCAGAGGGACCACCATGCAAAAATATTCACGCAAGCTCGCGGCACTCGCCGCGGCAGCATCCCTCGCTCTGACCGGCGTCCTCGCCGGATGCTCCAGCGCAGACATCGACCACAAGATCCGCATCGGCATCAAAGTAGACCAGCCCGGCCTCGGTTACCAGGACGGCAACACCTACACCGGTTTCGATGTGGAGGTGGCACGCTACGTCGCCGGCAAGCTCGGCTACTCCGAAGAGCAGATTGAGTTCGTCGAATCCCCCGCCGCTAACCGCGAAAACATGCTCAACACCGGTCAGGTAGACATGATTTTTGCGACCTACTCCATCTCTGAAAGCCGCAAGAAGACCGTGGACTTCGCCGGCCCCTACTACACGGCTGGTCAGGACCTGCTCGTGCGTGCCGATAACACCGATATTCACGGCCCCAACGACCTCAACGGCAAGAACCTCTGCTCCGTCACCGGCTCCACCAGCGCCCAGAAAGTGCAGGACAAGTTCGCCAAGAACGTGAACCTGGTCAAGCAGAACAGCTACTCCGACTGCGTGGTCGCCCTCAACGGCGGTGTGGTGGACGCCGTCACCACCGACAACATAACCCTCGCCGGTCTGGCAGCCACCAAAGCGAACAAGGGCAAGCTGAAAGTGATCGGCTCCCCCTTCACGACCGAACGCTACGGCGTGGGCCTGCCCAAGGGCACCGACAAGTGCGAAGCCGTGAACAACGTCATCAACGAGATGGTTGCCGACGGTACCTGGGAGAAGCTCATCACCAAGTACACCGAAGGTACCGGCTACCACTACAACACCGAAACCAACCCGCCGCACCTGGGCACCTCCTGCGCCTAGGCCTTCTAGAGAGGTTCACGAATGTCATTCTTTGACCAACTCGGCACCCTCCTGTCCAAGTACGATGTGGTTGGTGCCTTCATGACCAATATTCAGCTGACCTTCTGGGCGGCTATTGGCTCCTTCGTCATCGGTACCGTGCTGGCGCTCATGCGCATCAGCCCCGTCCCGTCCCTGCGCTGGGTGGGCACCGCCTATGTGCACACTGTCCGTAATACTCCGCTCACCATCATGATGACTTTCGCCATTTTGGGTGTGTGGACGCAGTTCCAGCTCTCTTTCTCGCACGATTTCGACACGAACTTCTTCGTGTACGCGGTCATTGCCCTGTCGATTTACCATTCGGCGTTTATTTGCGAGGCGATCCGTTCGGGTGTGAACACCGTGCCGAAGGGTCAGGCTGAGGCGGCACGCGCTATCGGTCTGGGTTTCTTCGATACCGCCCGCCTGGTGATTTTCCCTCAGGCTCTACGCGGTGCCATTACCCCGCTCGGCAATACTCTGATTGCGTTGACGAAGAACAGCACTGTCGCCTCGGTCGCGTCGGTGGCTGAGGCCTCCGGGCTGATGAAATCCATGATTGAGTTCGACGCGAACATGGTGCTCGCTATCTTCATCATGTTTGCGTTGGGCTTCGTCATCATTGTTGTTCCCATTGGTGCGTTGACCACCTGGTCATCCCGTAAGCTGGCGGTGAAGCGATGAAAAACCCTTTTATCAGTAATGACACCCGCACCGCTTCTTCGGTGCTTTTCGATGAGCCGGGTCCTATTGCGCAGCGTCGTATCCGCATCTTCAACATTGCTGCGGTAGTCCTTTTCGCGCTATTTGCGGTGTATGTGCTGACCGTGATGGGTCAGAAGGGGCAGCTGGAGGCAGAAAAGTGGACTGATCTGTTCACCGCCCGCGCCTGGAGTTCCTACTACCTGCCGGGTCTCGCCTCGACCCTGTCGGCGGCAGCGGTGTCGGTGGTTACCTCGGTTGCGTTCGGTGTGGTCTTCGGTATTGCTCGACTCTCCCAGTACCGCGTTATCCGCTGGTTCGGCACCGTGGTGGTGGAGTTCTTCCGCGCCGTGCCGGTGCTGATCATGATGATCTTCTTCTGGCTCTTTTTGGGCAAGTACAGCGGTCTTCCGCCTGCTCAGCTGCCCTTCATCGCCGTGGTCATTGGTCTGACCCTGTACAACGGTTCGGTGATTGCTGAGCTGCTGCGTTCGGGCGTGAAGCAGCTTCCTCGCGGTCAGGGCGAGGCGGGTCTTGCGATCGGTCTGACCCCGACCCAGACGCTGATTCGGATTCTGCTTCCGCAGGCGTTCACCGCAATGATGCCCTCGATGCTCAGCCAGTTCGTGGTGATTCTGAAGGACACCGCACTCGGTTACATCATCTCCTACCCGGAGCTACTCGCCTCGGCGCGCCGCATCGGTTCCGGTGACGGCAACGTGCTGCAGACCCTGATTCTGGCGGCGGCACTCTTCGTAACGGTGAACTTTGTTCTGACGGCTGTAGCAACCGGCATTACGGACAGGCTGGCGTCGCGCACCTCCGCGAAGGTGACCCGAAACCTGATTCCGGATGCGTTGGATAACCCGAACCCGCCGACCGTTCAGATGTTCGTTCTGCCCGGCGACCGCAAGTAGCCCTTCTCGTTCGGGCCCCTCGGCCAACGACAATCAGCAGATACGGCAAAGCCCCCGCACTCCCCTTTCGGGAGGGTGCGGGGGCTTTCTGCTATGCGGGCTAGTTAGACCCGTCGGGACTACATGCCTGTCGGGACTACTTAGCGGCAACGTTACTTAGATGCAGATGCCTTCAGACGCTCAGCAGCCTTCGCCACCGCCTCATCAGAGGCGGTCAGAGCGATGCGCACGTAGTCTTCGCCGTCCTCACCGTAGAACACGCCGGGGCCAGCAATAATACCCAGCTCCGCCAGGCGACCAATCGAATCCCAGGTGGACTCACCGAAGGTGGTCCACAGGTACAGGCCAGCCTCAGAATTCTCAATGCGGCCACCGGCGGCGGCAATCGCCTCCTGCAGTACCTCGCGGCGGGCACGGTACAGGTCCTTCTGCGCCGCCACGTGCGCCTCATCAGCCAGCGCCACCATCATGGCAGCCTGCACGGGGGCGGGCACAATCATGCCGGCGTGCTTGCGGCTATTGATCAGGTTCGGCATCAGCTCGGGGGCACCGGCAATGAACGCGGCACGGTAACCGGCGAGGTTCGACTGCTTCGACAGCGAGTACACCGCAAACAGGCCGGTGAAGTCACCATCGCACACGCGAGGATCCAGGATGGACGGCACCGGCTGACCGCCGCGTGCCTCATCCCAGGCACCCCAACCGAGCTCCGCGTAGCATTCGTCAGATGCCACCACGGCACCGATTTCACGCGCCTGTGCCACAATCTCACGCAGCTGCTCCACGGTACGCACCACACCGTTCGGGTTCGCCGGGGAGTTCACCCAAATCAGCTTCACGCGGCTGCGGGTGTCAGCGTCCAGCTCGTCCAGGCTGTCGGCGGGCAGGGACTCGGCGCGGGCAAAGCGGGCACCCATATCGTAGGTGGGGTACGCAACGCGCGGGTACACGACCACATCGCCCGGGCCCAGACCCAGCAGGAACGGCAGCCACGCCACGAGCTCCTTCGAACCGACCGTGGGCATGATCGCCTCCAGGCTCAGACCGGTCACGCCGCGGCGGCGCGCAAACCACTCGGCAATAGCCTCACGCAGGGCGGGGGTGCCGTGGGTGGTCGGGTAGCCGGGTGCGTCGGAGGCGGCCGCCAGCGCCTCACGAATATTCTGCGGGGTCGGGTCGACCGGGGTGCCGATGGACAGGTCCACCGGACCGTCCGGGTGGGCGGCCGCGGTTGCGCGGTAGGGGGCGAGCGCCTCCCAGGGGTATTCGGGCAGGTTCAGGCCGTAAGTCATTGTGTCACCTGGTTGCTTGGGAATAGTTTTCGTCATTTTAGTCTAGCGTCCGGGCGCTGGCGTGCCTACAGCAAAAGCCTCCATTCCAGCGCCTAGACGGTGCGTGGGCACCGGGTGCTGTGATGGAGGCTCTTGGCACCCGTTAGCGGGTGCGGGCAGTCTATGCGGTTGTACCTATTATTAGCCGCAGGCTACTACTCACCACGAGGGGGCAGTGCCGCGATGAAGGGCACGTCCTTGCCGGTGGGGCCGAGCTTTGCTGCGCCGCCGGGGGAACCCAGGTCGTCGAAGAAGTCTGCGTTGGCGCTGACGTATTCGGTCCACTCTTCGGGGACGTCGTCTTCGTAGTAGATTGCTTCTACGGGGCAGACGGGCTCGCAGGCGCCGCAGTCCACGCACTCATCGGGGTGGATGTACAGGGTGCGTTCGCCTTCGTAGATGCAGTCGACGGGGCATTCTTCAACGCATGCGCGGTCTTTGACATCCACGCAGGGAAGCGCGATTACGTAGGTCATTGGTGTGCCTTTCTAGAAGCTTTTCGCCCCGTGCCCGCCGTTCTGCGGGTCGTCTGCTGCAGGGCAAAATCTACAGAATAAACCGCCGAGTGGTTGGTACCCGGCGGGGAAGTCTGTGTATAGTCTATCGCGCGCTGACTGTTTAACAGTATTTTCGTGGTGTATCAGACAGTGGGTCATTGGGTTTGCGGGGGTATTTTTTAGGCTAGGCTGACCTGGTATTTATTTACATTATGACTAGTCGGCTGGCTTTTAAAAATAGATTAAGCCAAAAATGAAATCTTCGTCACATGAATTTTTTGATGAAGTCACCACTATTTCCACCCCGCTAAATTCACCGAATAACGCATAAATTTTCTTCCCTATTACCCTCTATCCGGCGGGTTTAGAAGACAGCAGCGGTGTAGCACCCAAAAACAGCAGGAGGGGCGTTCCGGCTAGCCGGAACGCCCCTCCCCCACGTTATGACATAGTAATAGCCTTCAGGCTACTTCTAGGCGCGCGCACGCTGATGCGCCGCACGCGGCGAGAAATACTGCGCGTCCTTCACGCGAGCGCGCGTGTACACGAGCATGCCCAGCATCGCCGCAACCGGGGCGCCAAACCACCACAGGGCACCGTACAAGCCAATCGCCGAATGGCCCGGGTTCACCAGAACAAACGGCGAATCGGGGCGACCATAACCAAGCACGTACACAGTCACGAACACCGCAACAGCCACGACAGCCGCCGCGTAGCCGCGACGCAATGACAGGGCACACCACAGGGCGGTAAAGAAAACCGTCAGGTACGCCACCAGCAAGCCGAGGGGCAGAGCGGTATCCCCCGCGTACACGACCCAAGCGTGGTAGATTGACCCGGCAATACCGGCAAAAATACCCAGAATCGAGCCGGTCAGAACGCCCGCCACCAGGCCCGCCTCCTGCGGCTTCGGGTGCACGGTCGCGGTCGAATCACCGTCGAGCACACGGAAAGTCTCCACGGCAGAAATCTTCTGCGGCACCTTATTCGAGTACTCAAAAGTCTTCTCGTCCACCACCGTAATCTGGGTGCGGTGCGCCTCCATTGCCTCACGCTTGGCGGTACCGTCACCGTAAATTGCCGCCTGCAGGCGCTGATCAGCCGCATCGAACTCACCCTCAATACCCCAGGTGAGAATCGGGCGGTCCTCGTCGTCTTCAAGGATCTGCAGGGCACGGTGCACAATCTCGTACACGCGCACGTGGTCGGGGTGGCCGTAGCCGCCGCCCGAATCGTAGGTGACCAGAACATCCGGGGTGAGGGCACGGATAGCGGCAACCAGCGCCTGAGCCTGCGGTTCCAGCGGCTGCGCGGTCAACGAATCCTCCGCCGCCACCGGGTTGGCGACGGGCTTACCCTCCGGGCCCCACGCCATGCCGGAGTCACGGTACAACGGCAGCGCGCCCTCCGCGACGGCGGGTTCCTGACCCAGGAAGAACTGCTTCTTCACGCCCAGCGCCTTGATAGCGCCGGCAAGCTCACCGGTGCGGTACTCACCCAGCGCCTCACCGTTATCACGGCAGCCGGGCTTACCGACCTCCAGGTGATGTAGCTCCTCGGGGATAACCTCACCCAACTCACCGCGGGTAGCGGTCAGCAGGTACACCTCCGCGCCCTTCTGCGCATAGTACGCCATGGTCGCGCCGGTCGAGGAGGTTTCGTCGTCCGGGTGTGCATGCACAAACAGGATGCGCGCCTTCTTCGCATCGTAGTTATTCGGTAGCAGGTCGCGACGCGAGCTGGGGGCGATGCTCTCACCCTGCGTGGGGTAGCTGGGGGTCGCAGAATCAGGCTGAGTGTTCTCGGTTTCAGACACAGGCTTTCCCTCTCATACGCAGGGTTGGGTTTCTTGGACGGTCAAAGCGCGCCGGCAATTTACATCGTTGATCAGCAAACGTTGAGTCGCGGACAGGTGCCGCCACCGCGCAGGCGCATTATTTTATCTTACACACTCGCATGTACAGCACGGGGTGTTCAGGCTTTTCGAAAGCAGTTTTAGGCAGAAAGCAGAAGCGCCCGGCTCTCCTCCCCCTTCCCTCCCGCCGCCCCGCCGTTATTTCCCGAACGGATCGGGGTGGTTAAACGGTGGGTAAACAGAACCGCCGCCACCTTCCATATGGAAGGTAGCGGCGGCTCTTGAACAACAACAGCGCTCGGGCAACGACAGCACCCGCTACAGCAGGTGAGTCGCTAACGCGCTATCAGTTCGCGCTGTACTAGTTCGCGCGGGCGCGGCGGCGGAACTCGCGGACACGCTCGTTGGAATCCAGGATGACCTTGCGGATACGAATCGCCTCGGGGGTCACCTCAACGCACTCGTCTTCGCGAGCGAATTCCAGGCACTCTTCCAGGGTCAGCTTCTTCGGCGGGGTCAGGTTTTCGAAGTTGTCCGCGGTCGAAGAACGCATGTTGGTCAGCTTCTTTTCCTTGGTGATGTTAACTTCCATGTCGTCTGCACGGGAGTTCATACCAACGATCATGCCCTCATACACCTCAGAGGTGGGCTCCACGAAGAAGGTGCCACGCTCCTGCAGGTTAATCATTGCGTAGGGGGTCACCACGCCGGCACGGTCAGCGATCAGCGAACCGTTGGTGCGGTACTCAATGTCGCCAGCCCAGGGCTCGTGCTCAATCGAGTAGGAGGAAGAAATACCGGCACCGCGGGTCTCAGTCAGGAACTGAGTACGGAAACCAATCAGACCACGTGCGGGAACAGCGAACTCCATACGGACCCAACCGGTACCGTGGTTCGACATGTTCTCCATGCGGCCCTTACGTGCAGCCATCAGCTGGGTGACAGCACCCAGGTGCTCCTCGGGCACGTCAATAATCATGTGCTCCATGGGCTCGTAGACCTTGCCGTCGATGGTCTTGGTAACCACCTGGGGCTTACCCACGGTCAGCTCGAAGCCTTCGCGGCGCATCTGCTCCACGAGGATAGCCAGGGCGAGCTCGCCACGGCCCTGAACTTCCCACGCGTCCGGACGCTGGGTGGGCAGAACCTTGATGGACACGTTACCGATCAGCTCGCGGTCCAGGCGGTCCTTCACCTGACGTGCGGTGACCTTTGCGCCCTTAACGCGGCCAGCCAGCGGGGAGGTGTTAATACCGATGGTCATGGAGATCGCGGGATCGTCCACCTTGATCAGCGGCAGGGGCTTGGGGTTCTCAGCGTCGGTGAGGGTTTCACCAATGGTGATGTCCTCGATACCTGCCACTGCGACGATTTCGCCGGGGCCAGCGGACTCTGCGGGAACACGCTCAAGAGCCTTGGTAGCCAGCAGCTCGGAGATACGGACGTTCTTGATTTCACCGTCGTGACGTGCCCATGCAACGGTCTGACCCTTCTTCAGGGTGCCGTTGAAGATACGGACCAGCGCCAGACGACCCAGGAACGGGGAGGAGTCCAGGTTGGTCACGTGTGCCTGCAGAACCTCGTTGGGGTCGTAGGTGGGGGCGGGCACGTGCTCGATGATGGTCTTGAACAGCGGCTCCAGGTCGTCGTTGTCGGGCAGCTGGCCGTCTGCGGGCTGGTTCAGGGATGCAGCGCCAGCCTTACCGGATGCGTACACTACCGGAACGTTCAGCACAGCGTCCAGGTCCAGGTCGGGAACCTCGTCCGCCAGGTCAGATGCCAGGCCGAGCAGCAGGTCCATGGACTCGCCAACGACCTCGTCGATACGGGAGTCGGGGCGGTCAACCTTGTTCACCACGAGGATCACGGGCAGCTTAGCAGCCAGTGCCTTACGCAGCACGAAGCGGGTCTGGGGCAGCGGACCTTCGGATGCGTCCACGAGCAGCACAACGCCGTCAACCATGGACAGGCCGCGCTCCACCTCGCCACCGAAGTCGGCGTGGCCGGGGGTGTCAATAACGTTAATGGTGATGGTCTCACCGTTGGCGGAAGGGCCGTTGTAGAACACGGTGGTGTTCTTCGCCAGAATGGTGATGCCCTTTTCCTTTTCGAGGTCGCCGGAGTCCATGACTCGGTCTTCAACATCTGCGTGGGCAGAGAAGGCGTGGGTCTGCTGCAGCATCGCGTCGACGATGGTGGTCTTGCCGTGGTCAACGTGTGCCACGATGGCCACATTGCGAAGGTCGGGGCGCGAAGCGGTGTTTTCAGACATGCGTTAAGTTTCTCGCTTAAATCTAGGGGATAGTCTTGCCAGCGGGTGCGCTCTAGACAGCGCGGGGGTCACGGGGCAGTACCTTCAGATAGATATCTGGGGGTGTTTGCCGGTTGGAGTGTTTGCCGGTGGAGCCGCTCTGCAATGAGAGCGTTTCCGGGCACGCCAAAACCGACCCCCCTCCGTTGGGCTTAGCTACCAGTGTATCACTAGGGCTTTTCTGCGAGCCACTCATCAATCATGCGGCGGGCGACAGCGTTCGTGCCGGGCAGCTCCAGCTTGGCGGGGTCGTCCTCGTCGCTGTTACCGCGCTCCTCCGAAATAGCAATCGCCTCACGCAACTCAGCCGCGGTAAACCAGCGGGCGGCACGAATCTCACCGTCGTGATGGATGATGGTTTCGTTCTCATCCACGCGCACCCGGTAGCAAATCATGAGCGAACGCGGGAAAGGCCACACATCACTCATACGGTACTCGGTACTGAGGGCGTGCAGACCGGTCTCTTCGTAGACTTCGCGGGCAATTGCCTCTTCAAGGTTTTCGCCGGGGTCAACGAAACCGGCGATGAGGGCGAAACGGTTGGGGTGCCACTGGCGGTTATTCGCCAGTAGCACGCGCTCACCGTCGCGACTAGTCACCAGCGCCATGACGGCAGGTTCAATGCGGGGGAACACCATCTCGCCGGAGGCGGTGCGGCGGATGCCCTTGGAGCCGAGGGGCGCCTCCTCGCCACTGTAGGCGGAGTAGCGCATATCGATGAGGTAGTCGCGGCGTGCCAGGGCGGTGGCGTAGTGGGCGCGGCCTTCCGGGTCATCGTGGACCGGGTAGTAGCGGAAACCACTGGTGGAGGCGCGCACCCGAGGGTCGTTCAGGTCGGCGGCGACCTGCGCGAGGGTTTCGTCCTCACAGTAGAGCACGTGCACCTCTGCCTCACTATTCTTCTGGGCATCAGCACCGTAGGCGGCGGGGCGGATCACACTGCACGCAAGGATAGCCTCTTCGGTCAGCGGCTCGGCAGTATCGTTACCGGTCAGGTAGTGCAGGGTTCCGTCATCGTTGAGGAGGGTTTCCCCTTCGCAAGAAATGAGCAGGTAGCGCGGTGCGTAAGCGTCAGCGGGTGTGTGTTCAGGTGAAGAAGTCATAGGTTTTACTCTACTCTGCTCAGCTCCATTCCGTTCAAACAGCCCACGCGCGGCAACCGCTCGCCTGGCAAAACTAAAACCCGCATCCCCTTCCTAGCCAAACCCCCTTGCTCGTCCAAAATCCACGAAAGCCTACAAAGCGCAGCAAAGTCCCCTCCCGCACGCGGCGGAAGAGGACTTTACAGTCAACACATTATGCGAATTAGCCAAACGGATTGCTTACTTGCGGGTGATTCCCTTCGGGTCCCAGCCAGCGGCAAAGGCACGCTCGTAGACGATATCGGTGAGGGTTGCCTCGTAGACATTCGTCAGGTGGTTCGAGTCAGCGTACATGTACACGTTGCCATGCAGAACCGAGCACTTACCGTCGGGGCAGTACACGTCCTTCAGGTCAATCAGGTAGGCACCACGATCAGCATACTTGGCGAAAATCGGGGCGGAAGCCACGACTTTCCAGGAAAGATTCATAGGGAGGATTCTGACCATTTTTGGGCACACGAATCCCCTTGAAAAGGTTAAATGCCATATTTGATTGTCCTGAGTGTTGTGTTTGAGAGTTTGAGGCGGCACTCCGCCCCAAAGGTCGTACCGGGCGGAGAACCTCACTATTAGTGCGTGGAGGAGCGATGAGAGAATGTCGCCCATGTGTGTTTCTTAAATCCAGGCACTATTCCCGTCAGTATAACTTTCTTTAAATTGAAACTTCAAGGATTGTGGGCTTTCCCCACTCCCTTTGTGGACCATTCCCTTTGCCGACGGATACGCGCCCGACAAGGCACGTCATCCTATTCGTTTTCTTCGAATTACTACCTCGTTTCTGTGCCGCTCACAGCAGTGCCAGGTTTCGATTTTTCGCCGTATCGTCCCATATCACTCTCGAAAGAGGTGACAGAGAACCCCGAAAATAAGAGAATGGGAGCATGACTACTTCTATTGACCCTACGACCACCTCCGCGTGGTCCGCTCTGTCCGCTCATCACAAGTCCCTCACCCCGAACCTGCGCGAATGGTTTGCCGCTGACCCGGAACGCGCGCAGAAGCTCAGCTTCACCGCCGACGAACTGCACGTCGACCTGTCCAAGAACCTGATTACCCCCGAAACCGTCGAGCTGCTGGTCAAGCTCGCTGAAGAGGTCAAGCTGGAGCAGGCTCGCGAGGCAATGTTCTCCGGCGAGCACATTAACGTCACCGAAGACCGCGCAGTACTGCACACCGCACTGCGCCGCCCCGAGGGTTACACCCCTGCACTGACCGTTGACGGCCAGGACGTAGACGCAGACGTTCACGCCGTGCTGAAGAAGATCTACGCATTCGCTGAGCGCGTGCGCAACGGCAAGTGGACCGGCATCACCGGCAAGCGCATCGAGACCGTTGTGAACATCGGTATCGGTGGCTCCGACCTGGGCCCGGTCATGGTGTACGAGGCTCTCAAGCCCTACGCTGATGCAGGTATCACCGCACGCTTCATCTCCAACATTGACCCCACCGATGTGGCTGAGAAGGTTTCCGGCCTGGACCCCGAGACCACCCTGTTCATTGTCGCGTCCAAGACTTTCGGCACCCTCGAAACCCTGACCAACGCGCGCGTGGCACGCGAGTGGCTGCTGTCCGCACTGGCTGAGGCTGGCGCTCTGGAAGGTAAGGAAGCATCCGAGGCTGTGGCTAAGCACTTCGTGGCTGTCTCCACCGCACTGGATAAGGTTGCAGCATTCGGCATTGACCCCGAGAACGCTTTCGGCTTCTGGGACTGGGTTGGCGGCCGCTACTCTGTAGACTCCGCTATTGGTACCTCCCTGGCTATCGTTTTCGGCCCGAAGGTTTTCGCTGAATTCCTCGCTGGCTTCCACGCAATGGATGAGCACTTCCGCACCGCTCCCCTGGCTCAGAACGTACCCGTTCTGATGGGTCTGCTGAACATCTGGAACGTGAACTTCCTGGGTGCTGAGACCCACGCGGTTCTGCCCTACGACCAGTACCTGCACCGCTTCCCCGCATACCTGCAGCAGCTGACCATGGAGTCCAACGGCAAGTCCGTTCGCGCGGACGGCTCCTTCGTCAACTACGCAACCGGTGAAGTGTTCTGGGGCGAGCCCGGCACTAACGGCCAGCACGCTTTCTACCAGCTGATCCACCAGGGTACCCGCTTGATCCCCGCGGACTTCCTTGCCTTCGCTAACCCGGTCCACCCGACCAAGGACGGCGAGCAGGACGTTCACGAGCTGTTCCTGGCTAACTTCTTCGCACAGTCTCAGGCTCTGGCGTTCGGCAAGACCGAGGAAGAGGTTCGTGCAGAGGGCACCGCAGAGCACGTGGTCAACGCACGTATCTTCAGCGGTAACCGCCCCTCCACCTCCATCATGGCGCCGCGCCTGACCCCGCGCGTTCTGGGTTCCCTGATTGCCCTGTACGAGCACATCACTTTCGTTCAGGGTGTTGTTTGGGGCATTGACTCCTTCGACCAGTGGGGCGTTGAGCTCGGTAAGAAGCTGGCACTGGACCTGGTTCCCGCTATTGAGGGTGACCGTGAGGTTCTGGCTCGTCAGGATTCTTCGACCGCTTCGCTGATTGACTACTACCTGAAGAACCGCACCAAGTAGTAGCTTGAGCCTGCATGTGCCGGTGTTATAGCCCGGCTGTGTAGGGTCAGCGCAGATGCACAAACCGCCGGATAGGCTCCCAGTTAGGGAGGCTATCCGGCGGTTTTGTTGTACGGGTTCTAGCTAAATGCCGTGCTACTAGTTCACGGCGGGCAGGGTGTCGGAGGCGACCTCCGCAATAATGCGCACCACGGTGGATTCGGGTAGCTGCGGGATGCCCTGCTCGTCACGCACCACGCCACCGGCGTCACGGTGGGCGGTCATGCCGGTGTCTTCGGTGGTCTCTTCGCCGTCGGCGCAGGTTGCGGGCACATGCACGAATCCGGCGGGGATGCTCAGACCCAGTTCACGGCTGATGCGCTGACCCTCGTAGAACACGTGGTTGCACACGTAGGTTCCGGCGGTGTACGAAATCTCAACCGGCTCCCCCACCGCACGCAGACGCTCAAAGCTGGCGCGCACCGGCAGGGAGGAGAAGTATGCCTCCTGACCGCCCGGAGCGATCGGCTCATCGCAGCGCTGGTCGCCGTCGTTATCTTCAATACCGGCGGAGTCCAGGTTGATAGCGACCTGTTCGAGGCTGACTACGTCGCGGCCAACCGCCACGCCCAGGCTGATGAGCGCATCGGGCTGCACATCCTGCAGGGCGGTGCGCAGTGCAGTGCTAGAACCGTTGTAGCTGACGGGCAGCTCGCAGGCCACGACGCGCAGGTCCGGGCGGGCGGTATTCAGCGCCCGCACGGAGCCTTCTGCGAGCGCCACGGTGGGGTTGACGGGCACGCCGGGGAACGGTCCGAAGTAGGTCAGTAGCAGGGTATTGGCCATGGCAGTTCAGCTTTCTGCGTTGGTCTTTTCGGCGGCGCGGCGCTCTAGGTCCTTGGCGAGCGCATCCAGCAGCTCCTCGGGAGTGGTCGCGATAATGAGTTCGTCCAGGTAGCGCTCGTTCAGCAGGCCGGTGGAGGCCATGTAGTGCATCGCGTCGATGAGCTTATCCCAGTAGCCGCTCACGTTCAGCAGCGCAACCGGCTTGGAGTGGATGTCGAGGAACTGCCAGCTGAACACCTCGAAGAACTCTTCCAGGGTGCCGGGGCCGCCGGGCATGGCGACGAATGCGTCAGCCTTGTCGATCATGGCGATTTTGCGCTGGTGCATGGTGTCCACAATGTCGAGGGTGGTCTGGCCGGGGTACACGCCCTCCAGGCCGACCAGCTTGTGGGTGACTACGCCGTAGACCACGCCGCCGGCGTCCAGGGTTGCGCCCGCGACGGTGCCCATGAGGCCGGTGCGGCCGCCGCCGTAGACCACGCCAATATTGTTCTGGGCGCAGAGGGTGCCGAGTTCCTGGGCACGGGTGGTGAAGAGCGGATCGTTGCCGGAGCGTGCACCGCAGTAGACGGCGAGGTTGTAGTCAGTCTTCTTCATGGTTCTCCTTGGGGTGTATGGGGGGTTCCGGGGTGGAGCGCCTCTATGCGTTCTACCCGCGATAGATGTTGCTGTGTTGAGGGTACCGGATGCACCTGTGTACCTCATGTGTGCGCCCGCCAGTTCAGGGGCACGTTGGGCGCAGTGGTTAGGGTAGCGCGGTGGTTACGGTAGCGGGGTACGTGCCAACAGCGGGAAAATCTGCTCGGTATTCAGGGGTGCCTGCAATGCAGAATCGGAGGGGCTGCTCATGGCGGGGTTGACCCAGCGCAGCTCAGCGATTTCAGCGTGCGGCACCAGCGTAGCCAGCTGCTCGTGTTGCTCATCGGTGGGGGCGTATTCGAAGGTTTCGGCGCGCACCGTAAAGCCTGCCTCGTTCAGTGCGGCGGCCTCTAGCAGTCCGAGATGGTGCATCCGGTCGGGGTCGGGGGTGAGCCCGATTTCTTCGCTCACTTCGCGGCAGGCAGTCTGCAGCGGGGTCTCCCCCGGTTCGGGTTTGCCGCCGGGCATCATGAACCCGTCACTGCCCCGTTTGCGCACGGTGAGTACGAGCCCGTCCCAGTTGCGGATTGCTACAGCGCACACGTTTACGACGCGGTGCGTGCTGTCGATGGCGCTGTGCTCAGTAGCGTTGGGTTCGGCGGGCGGGGCGGGCGGGGCTACTTCTACTCGGTTCTGCGGGTTCTTCTGCGTGGGCATCTTTCTACCCTAGCATTTCCGTATCCTCCAGCCGGCGCTGTGCGTGTATGTCTTATTCATCCGCCCTATTGTGCGCCCTGTAGGCGTTGGTTTTACGTAATATTTCGGCGAGTTATCTTATGTCCGGTTCATGCGTTTAGGTGCGTGTTACGGTGTATTTAACCGCGATGTCGCGGTACCGTATACGCACTCGACTTGGCGCGATACAGGAAGAGCGCGGATCACTCAATCACTCATGTAGAAGGAACTTCATGATGGCTAACTCTTCTCGCGCCCGCTGCTACGGTAGCGCCGGCGCTTCTGTTCTTCTTGCCGCATCCTTGAGCTTGTGCGCTCTGCCTTCTGTTGCGGCAGCGAATACCCCGGATCCGGATAACCCGCCGGTTATTACGGTCTACAACTACAAGGTTGAGACCAATACCCGTCAGCTGAAGACCGCCCTGCGTCTGAACAAGATTACGTTCAAGGCATCGAAACTGCCCGCGAAAACTGCCGCTTTCGCCCCGGCATTGCACGAGGCAAACCATAGGGGTTTCCCGTTTCTGAACCCGATTCAGACGGTGCGCGTTGAGGGCCCGTTCAAGGATGGCACGGCGACTGCGACCCATTAGGTTCCCGGTAGACTGATTGACCCGGCGAAGAACTACAGCTTCGTCGCTAATATCATCGTTGATGGTTACGGTGGCGGTCAGGTGCTGCGCATGGACGTTGTGAAGGATAGCGCCGCGCCGGTTCTTCAGGTGGATTCACCGCGTCTGAACACCAAGGGTGAGACCGTGTTGAAGGTGCGCGGTACCGGCTACACCGGTGAGGCGACCCCGCACGGTGTGCGCGTGGTGGTGTCTGATACGAATGTGTGGGTTCCCGGTCGTTTTCCCCAGCAGGGTATGCGTTTCGTGGCTGAGGTGACCGTACCTGCTTCGCAGATTCACAACGGTGCTTTTGAGACGGAGGTGAAGGTCCCAGCGAATGTTGCGGCGACGCTGAATACCTCTCACAAGTACATTGCGGGCACTATGGCGGCTGGCGTTCAGGGTGCTGAGTACGGCTCGTTTGATGCTCAGAAGCCTCTTGAGCTTTTCGCGCAGGAGGCCGTGGTTTCTGCGGTTCCGACCTATGCTCCGACGGTGGCTCCCCTGCCCGAAGCAACCGTGGGCGTGAACCCCACCAATGCACCCACCGTAGCGCCCTTGCCGGAAGCAACCATCGGTGTAAACCCGACCGACGCGCCGACCGTAGCACCCCTGCCGGAAGCAACCGTTGGCGTGAACCCCACCGATGCGCCGACGGTTCCCGCGCTGCCGGAAGCAACTGTCGCTCCGGAGCCGGTTGCCGATAAGACCCCGAACGCTGACAAGCTGGAGGACGCAACCGTGGCGCATCCCAAAAGCAAGCCAGCTCAGAGCAAGCCCGCTCAGGAGGCTCCGGTGACCGCCCGCTCGGCTCAGGACACGCTGGCAAAGAACACCCCGGCAAAGGACAGCCCCAAGAAGGCTACCCTGGCGAACACCGGCGCATCCAGTGTTGGCGTGATTGTTGGCATTGGCGTTGTCGCGATTTGTGCGGGTCTTGGCCTGAGCGTTCTGCGCTCGCGCCGCCGCTCCTAAGAGCTGCGGGGCGCATAGTCTAGCCCACCCGCCCGATGTAAACCGCGGATAGCGAAGAGCCGCCGGCTCCCCTCAATCAGGGGAACCGGCGGCTCTTCACGTATCAGCTCATTCAATCAGCTGGCGCAATCGTTCGCGTTACTTCGAAGCCTTAACATCAATGCCGCTCACGTCAATCTGCTCCAGCGGAATCAGGCGGTCACGAGTGACCACGCGGTGCACCAGCCAGACCGCGATAATCACGGGCAGACCAATGTAGGAGCTGAGCACACCAGCCCAGTCACCGCTCAGGAACGCCTCGTAGTTCTGGCCGCCAATAACGACCAGGCACATGAGGAAGGCGATAATTGGGCCTGCAGGGAAGAACGGCGCCACGTAGGGCAGATCCTTCAGGCTGTTGCCCTGCTTCAGGTATGCGCGGCGGAAACGGTAGTGAGCCACGGCGATACCCACCCAGGTGATGAATCCGGCAAGACCGGACACGTTCACCAGCCACAGGTACGCGCCATCCGGGGAGAGCAGTGCGGCGATGAAGCCGACCGCGCCGATTGCTGCGGTTGCCAGCAGTGCGTTCATGGGCACACCACCGGAGTTGATGCGGGTGAACATCTTCGGCGCCTTACCCTCCTGCGCGAGCGCGAAGAGCATACGAGCCGAAACGTACAGGCCCGAGTTACCCGCAGAAAGCACTGCGGAGAGAATCACGGCGTTCATGATGGCTGCCGCGAAAGCGATACCCGCACGCTCAAAGATGAGGGTGAACGGGGAGATATTGATGTTACCGTCCGCTGCGGTGAGCAGGTTCGGGTCGGAGTAAGGAATCAGGAAGCCAATGACGACCATCGCGCCGATGTAGAAGAGCATGATGCGCCAGAACACGCTGGTGAGCGCGCGGGGCACGTCGCGGCGGGGGTTCTCAGATTCGCCCGCAGCCACACCAATCATTTCGGTGCCCTGGAAGGAGAAGTCTGCCACCATGAAGATGGCGAGCACGGCGGGTGCGCCACCAACGAAGGGTGCCTCGCCCACGGTCCAGTTGGAAACGCCCGGGGAGCTACCGCCCAGGATGCCGAAAATCATGGCGATACCGGCGATGAGGAAGACGACCACGGTGACGACCTTGATGGTGGCCAGCCAGAACTCGCTCTCACCGTAGGAGCGTGCCGAGAGGGCGTTGATACCGGTCAGTAGCACGAGGAATCCTGCCGCCCACACCCAGGAGGGCACGTCCGGCAACCAGTACCTCATCACCTCACCGACCGCGACGAGCTCGGCGGCCACGGTAATCGCCCAGTTGAACCAGTAGTTCCAGCCCATGGCGAAGCCGAAGGACGGGGACACGTAGCGTGCCGCGTAGGTCTGGAATGCGCCGGGGACGGGCAGGTGCGCGGCCATCTCACCGAGGGACTGCATGAGGAACAGAACCATGACGCCGATGAGGGCGTAGGCGAGGATTGCGCCGCCGGGGCCTGCGGTGGAGATGGTCTTACCGGAGGCGACGAAGAGGCCGGTGCCGATTGCGCCGCCGATTGCGATCATCTGCATGTGGCGGGCGGAGAGGCCTCGCTTCAGTTCACCCTCTGCGGGGGTGGCTTCCGATGCAGCGCCGGAAGTCTCTGTAGGCTGTGCCATGTCAGGTCTTCTTTCTGAGGCTATTGTTTCGTGCGTTTGCTAGCGGTCTAGTCTGGTGTCCAGTCTAGTCTTGCTGCGGGCTGTGCCGCCGAAGGTTTGTGCCTGGGTCAAGAAATTCTTCAATCTTAAGGATTTCTTACGTACCGTAAGTTTTCCTAATCTGAGGGTCAATCCTACTCGCTTTTTAGACTCTTTTCCACCCCAAAACCACAAAAACACAGAAAAACCCTCCCGTACCATCTCAATACAAGCGGTACAGGAGGGTTCCCTATCGGGCTAATTCACCCGATCTATTCAGCTCACCCGGCTTTAGTCTGCCAGGTTGTGGAACGAAACGTTCGTGGGGTGCTCCACGGTACGAGAAACGGTGCAGTCCTTCTGCTCGCTGAGCTGAATCAGACGGTCCACCATCTTCTGCGCTTTGGCGCCCTGCTCATCGGCGGGGAATCGCACATCAAAGTCCACCTCAACGTCGTCGAGGCGCACCGCGCCGTCTTCGGTCTGCTTCAGCGCCGAGGCGAGCACCTCGAACACCTCGGGAGTGGAGCGGCGGGAGGTGCCCGCGTCCACGTCTACGGAGGAGCAGCCGGCAATCGCGGCGAGCAGCAGCTCGACGGGGGTTAGCAGGCCCTCGCCCACACCGAAGTCGAGAGTTGCGCCGTTGGCACCGTATGCACGGTAGCGCAGGCGGTCGATGCGCTCGATTTTGGTCTGGCGGTAGTTGTCGAGTTCGCGGCGTTCCTGCTGGCGCGAGTACACCTTCTTCTGCTCTTCTACAGTCTGCTCGGCGTTGTTCTGCACGCTGTTGTTCTGTTCAGCGTTGTTCTGCTCGGCCATTGAGGTTCCTTTCGGGTTGTCTGCGCGGTCGCTAGGTTATTCAGCGCCGCATTGTTTAGTGTCACTCACTATAAGCGTGTTTCTCATATTTTATTCCCGGACTCTTTTTCTCGTCGGTCAACCGCTTGCTCCTATACACTGGAAAACCGCGGCGGAGCTTCGAAGTCCCTCACGCACACAGTAGATTTTTTGAAGAGCACAACATATACAAGGAACTCTTTTATGGCACAGACCCCCAGCGCTGAGCGTACGAGCACGCAGAATGATTTCCGCTTGGCTGTTGCGGATTCTTCCGTGGTGATGCTCGGTATCGCTGTGCTGGGTTTGGGTTTGGGTATTATCCTCAACGCGCACGGCCTGCCGGTCTGGACTGCGCCGCTGCTATCTGCCCTAGTTTTTGCCGGTTCGGTGGAGTTTTTGATGGTGGGCATGGTCAGTGGTGGCGCGCCCCTAGCGTCGATTGCGTTGACGGTGTTCCTGGTGAATGCGCGCCATCTGGTGTACGGTCTTTCCTACCCGTTGCACAATGTGAAGGGTTTCTGGGCTAAGGCTCTGGCGATTCACACTCTTTGCGATGAGGCGTTCGCGGTTAACTCCGGTCCCGACCGTAATGAGCGTTCGGGGGCGCGCATTCTGTGGGTGAACGTGCTGATTTACGTGTCGTGGGTTCTGAGCGTAGTCCTCGGGTATGTGCTGGGCGCGAGCTTCCTCAGCAGTCTGAAGGGCGTGGACTTCGTGATGGTGGCTATCTTCACGGTTCTTGCGATGGACGGCTACCGCGCCAACCCGGATCGTGTGACGGCGCTCTTTGTGGCGGTTTCGGCTGCGGCTGCGCTGATTTTTGCGCCGTCCTCGTTCTTGGTGGTGGCGTTGGGTTCGTATGTGGTGCTGCTGCTGGCGCGTTTCCCGATGGCGAGGCGCCGCGGTACGCTGCCGCATCGTGCTGCGCATGAGGTAGCGGCTGAGGCTGAAAGCGCCGCTACCGCTGATGCCCCCGCTTCCACACAGCGATAAGAACGTTACATACGTGTTCGAAACCGGTTAGGATAGATGAGTGGAGCTTCGCTCTCCCCTCTTTCTATTTCTAGGATTACTAAGATGCCTCCCGCGCGAACCTGCGCGGAGGCTCCCAGAGGTGAAGGTACACCATGACTCAGATGAAAGACACCGCTAAGGAAACTAGCGACGCAGAACGCTGTGCCGCCCCGGAGTAACACCGCACCGGGAGCGGCATCACCCGAGGTCACGCACGAGAACTACTGACGCGCACAACTACCCGCGCAGAAAACTTGCGCTGAAAATTTACGCAGAAAAACTCGTGCAGGAGGAACGGCCCTCCGCCTCCATGTTTCGCGGCTTTCATCAACTCACATACCTACCGCACTACTTAGCACCCAGCCTCTCTTCGGCTGGGCTCTCCCTACCCTTTTCGCGGATGCTTTCAGGTTTCGCGGATGCTTTTCAGGGCTTCACCCGCACGCCTTGTTCAGGGTTCTTTCGCTGAGTATGTGCAGAAAGAGAAAATCTTCATGAATAGTGAAGTGACCACCGGTTATATTCTTGCGGCAATACTTGTTGCTGCGGTTATTACTTTTCTGTTGCGCCTGCTGCCTTTCGGTTTGAAGAAGGCACTGGCTGGCTCCGAACTTTTGGATGCGCTCAGCCACTGGATTCCGCTCGGCGCAGTCGCGCTGCTTGCCATCTATGCGGTGGCGAAGATTGATTATTCTTCGTTCGCTACGGCGGCACCGTACCTGGCGGGTCTGGTGGTGACCGTGGCGGTTCACCTGTGGCGTAAGAATATGGTGCTGAGTATGGTGGCGGGTACCGTCACCTGCGTTGTGCTGGCTAACTGGGTTTTCTAGGGGGATACAATGAGCATCTCTAAGAAGTCTGTTTCTTCCCCCGCCGTTTCTTCTCAGCCCGAGCCTCATCAGGCGAGCCAGCAGCAGGTTGAGCATGTTATTGCCTCCGCCCTTCCGCTAACCGGCATGATTCCCGTGGTGGAGGCGCCAACCTCCCCCGATGCACAGGAGCCTCAGCAGCCGCGCGAGAGTGGCTTCGCCGAGGCGATTCGCGTTGCCGGCGTGATCATACTGGGCCTGTTCTTTGTCGGCATTGGTCTGGGCGTGCTGGTGCACAGTTACGGTCTGCCGTTCTGGGTGGCTCCCCTGCTGCCGCTCCTGGTGTTTGCCGGTTCCGTAGAGTTCGTGCTGATCGACATGATCTCGAATCATGCCTCGCTGCTCTCTATTGCGGTGATGACTCTGCTCATTAACTCACGCCACCTCATGTACGGTCTGTCCTACCCGATTGAGCGTGTGCGTGGCGGCTTGGCGAAGTTCTACACCGTGTACACCCTCATCGATGAGGCATACGCGCTGAACACCGGACCGGACCGCCATAAGCTTCGTGCCTCCCGCATCCTGTTGATTCACGCGGGTCTGCACCTGAGCGTCCTAGCGAGCGCTACGCTCGGCTACGTGCTGGGTGCAAGTTTCTTGAGTGAGCTCAAGGGCGTGGATTTTGTGATGACTGCGCTTTTTGCGGTGCTCGCTATCGATGCCTATCAGAGTTCAAAAGACCATACCACTGCGGCTATCGCAGGTGTGTCTGCGGCGGTTGGTTTGTTGGTGGCGCCGCAGTCAATGCTGCTGATTTCGATGGTGGTGTACATTCTGCTGCTGGTGTCGCGTTTTGTGGTGGCTAAGCGCCGCGGCACCCTGCCGGAGCATATGCTGGTCGCGGATGAGGACCCCGCCGAAACTGCCGAAGCCGCCGACACTCCCGCTCATCCCGGCGACTCTGCACACTAAGTCTGAATCCCGCGCTAAGTCTAAATCGCGCACTAAGTCTGGATATAGTAAAGCGCCCCGCCCACCCGAAATACCGGGTGGGCGGGGCGTTATGCTGTCGCCAGCCGCATGTGTGGGTGAACCCCAGATCATGCGCTGTAGACGTTCAGTATCTGCTGTGCTGTGTACCGCCAGGTGTCCCTGACGGAAGTACTACGCGGGTGCCGGGCTTGCGTCCGGCTCCCGTACCAAGCTTAGCTTACTTGATAGCTGCCAGGGCTGCTTCGTAGTTGGGCTCGTTGGTGGTTTCGGGAACCAGCTCGGTGTAGACAACCTCACCGTCGGGGTTCACGACAAGCACGGAGCGTGCCAGCAGACCAGCCAGGGGGCCGTCAATCAGCTTCACGCCGAAGTCCTCACCGAAGGAGGAGCGGAAAGCGGAGGAGGTGACGACGTTTTCAATGCCCTCGGCTGCGCAGAAGCGGCCGATTGCGAAGGGCAGGTCGTTGGAGACGCACAGCACGACGGTGTTCTCCAGGCCTGCAGCCTGCTTGTTGAAAGTGCGGACGCTGGTTGCGCAAACACTGGTGTCGACGGAGGGGAAGATGTTCAGCACCAGGTTCTTACCTGCGAAGTCTGCGGAGGAAATCTCGGAGAGATCAGCCGCGAGAACCGAGAATTCGGGCAGCTTTGCGCCGACTGCGGGCAGGTCGCCGTTGGTGTGGATTACGAGTTCGTTCTGTAGAGTTACTTCAGCCATGCCTTCATTGTCCCCCGGATAGGGCGGGTGTGCAAGGGGACACAGGCACTAGCGGGCAGAGTTTCCGCATAGCTGATTTTCTGCGGTGCCGCTTCGCCTCAGCGGCATCTCTACAATGGACAGGTGAGCATTTTGAGGCACGTATCTTCCCGCCTTGCGCCGCTGGCGCATCCCGTGACGAATTTCAGGGCACTCCGTCAGGACCTGCGCCGTCAGCGGGTGGTGGGTCGCGCCCTCGTTGATCCGCAGAATACGTACCGTCCGAGTGTGCGCGCTGAGCTGCGCCGCATGTTCACGCGCCCCCTCCCGGTGGAAACGCAGACGCTCATGTGTAACGCCCTGCTGGCGGCAATCTGCTGGTACCTGCTCCCGGACGTCTGGCGTTCGTGGCTGTTTAGCGAGTTTAAGGGCCCGGCTGGTTTTGCGCTGGTGATGGTCGGCTGGATGGTTGCGGACGTCACCTCAACTAACCTGATGGGCCACGATGAGGAGCATGCCTTGCGTGCGTTGCGCAGTAGTGACCCGCACGCCCTGCACCTGTTCGTGCGCACGAAGGCTATTGCAATCGGTCTGATCACGGGTGTTTCTGGCACTCTGCTGACGCTGATTCTGCACAGTCAGGACAAGAACCTGCCCCCCACGCTCATGATGTCCCTGTCGTTCTTTGTGGTGCCGGCTATTGTGGTGTCCCTGGGCTCGATTCTGGGCGTGATGTATCCGTACCGTCTGCGCGGCTGGCAGTTCCGCTGGGCGCACCGCAAGAACCTGCGGATGAGTGCCCGCTGGGTTCTGCTCTGTTTCGGGCCGGGCTGGGTGCTGGGTACGGTGCTGATGTCGCTGATGTTCCCGTCGATTTTCCTGTCGGATGCGCTCGCGCGCCTTCTCAACCCCGGCGTGGATCCGCGCGATGTTGCGTTCCGGCCGCTGCTGTTTTCGCTGATTTTGTGGGCTCAGGGCGCGATTAGTCTGTGGGTTTTTCCGCGGATTACGGCGCGTATTGCGACCGCGAGGCGCGCCTGGCTGGTGCATTATCTGACGGACGATAAGGTCTGCTAGCCGGTTTTTGGTGCTGGGTGTTTGGGCCGGGGGTTTGGGCCGGGCAGATACTCGCCCATGCCACGGTAACGAACGGCACTGACCGTGCGCACCACGTGCCCGCATCTTTTCCCTATACTGGACGAGTTCACTATTCACTTCTTGACCAGCACTGATGCGCGCTGCCGCGCATCTTCAGGAGTATCCATGTCTTCTAATCGCCGCCGTTTCACCGGCCGTACCGCTTTGGCTCTACCCGCGTTGGGCGCCGCTCTAGCTCTTGTTGTCACTTCCTGCTCGGCAAGCACTGATTCTGCTGTTTCGGGTACCGTAGTGTCTTCTTCTGGCAGCGCTTCTGCCTCCGCGAGCGCGACCTCCACTCAAGCACTGTTCCCGACCCCGTCGGCGAGCCCGAGCGCATCCGCGGGCGCTACCCCGAGTGCTTCGTCGCCTGCTCCGGTGCCGTCGGTGGTGACGATTACGGTTCATGCTGAGCCGACCGCATCCGAGTCGAAGTCGGATTCCAGGTCTGAGGCTAAGTCTGAGTCGAAGAAGGACTCCACCTGCGCGTCTGATTCTGCATCGACCGTGGTGTCTAAGGCTCTGCGCGAGTTGAAGAATAAGAGCAAGTGGGATCAGTGGACGAACGTTTCAGAAGACTACGAGGGTTATGATTCCTGTGCTGAGCTGTCCTGGATTGACGCTATTCCGGGAAGCTCTCATAAGGAATGTTGCATCTCCTCGATGGCGCACCACATTCTGCTGTTCCACCGCGGCAAGTTCATTGGTACCGCAACCTATGAGCCGTACTCGTTCTCTCCGGTGATTACCCGCACCTCGGACAGCTCGATTCGTGTGACCTACCGTTACATGAAGGAAGACGAAGCTCCCGCTAGCGCGAGTGGTAGCACGACTGCTGAGTTCACTTGGAACCCGGCAAAGAACCAAGTCGATATGGAAGGTACCCCGCCTCCGAGCTATAACTCTTAGGCTACGTGCTTGGGGCGCACAAACTGGGCGTACGAGAAACCCGCCGTCTCGCATATGGTGCATATGTGAGACGGCGGGTTTTCGTTGCTTAAGGATATGTAGAGTGCCCGAGGGCTAGCTATTTAGGCAACGAACTTCTTGTAACCGAAGTATGCGGCGCCTGCCAGGATAGCGATGCACAGGATCTTCTTCACGGTATAACTCCTTTGATTGTTCCGGTAGGCACCCGGTGTTTTACTCCGTTTGCGACTCACCTAAAAATGAGGGCAGGCGGAGCGTCATCCGCACGTGGTGCCGTTGCTCCCTATCTTACCTGCTTTTGAACAACGTTTTTCTGTTTGACGTGCCTAGTCCGCATTTTAGACAGTCAAACACGCAGCGGTTCAGCGCATCGTTGAGGCGGGGAATAAGCCCCTGACGGGCGCATAATGGGAGCATGAGTATTTTTAAGAAGAAAGAGTACAGCGCTGAGCGCTCGGCTACTCGTATGGCTCGTGCCCTCGCTGTGATGGGTGCGTTGCACTTCATCATCACGGATTCCTTCGACTCGATTGTGCCGAAGTACCTGCCGGGTCCTGCCCACGCGTACACTCACGGTTCGGGTGTAGCTGAGATGGGCACCGCTGCCCTGCTGGCTAATGATAAGACCCGCCGTGCCGGTGGTCTGCTGGCGGCTCTGCTGTTTGTTGCGGTATTCCCCGCGAACATTCAGATGGCTCTGGATGCGCGTAACCAGTCCACTCAGCGTAAGGCTATTGCGTACGGTCGCCTGCCCCTGCAACTGCCGCTGATTTGTAGCGCTCTGAAGATTTGGCGTAAGTCGAAGTAGTCAATAAAATCACCATTCGATACATTCGACACTCATCTCATTGATGAGAAAAGCACCTTAGTGTTTTAGAGATAAAACACTAAGGTGCTTTTAGCTTAATAAAAGCTCTTATAAGCTCTTCTTACATCATATTTACGTATAATTGAAAACAACATACTATCTGCCACAGTGGCAGATATATAAACCCAAGGAGATTACAATGGGTACTTTTATTGGCACCATTATTACCGGCGCAATTATTGGTGCACTTGCACGCTTCTTTATGCGAGGCCGCCAGAACATTTCGATTCTTTGGACCATTATCTGCGGTGCTGTCGGCGCAGCTATCGGTACCTGGGCAGCGACCCAGCTGGGTGTTGCAGACACTAGCGGCATTGACTGGATCCGCTGGATTATCTCAATTATTGCTGCAATGCTGACCATTTCCCTGTACATGGGCTTGACCGGTAAAAAGTAAAGAGATATTTGCCAATTTCTTTTAAAACCTAAGCAATTTTATAGAGCATAAGGCGGCACCTCCCCTAGCGTGAGCTAGTGCGGGAGGTGCCGCCTTTTCTGCGCCTCGCAGGAGGCGTTTTATGTCTTCTTGGCTTATATCGCCTTGGGTTATGCCTTCTTGACGACGGAGGACTTCAGGTACATCTGGCCTGCGCCGGGGACCTTCGCCTCAATGTCGTGGCCGTTGACGGGGGATTCGAGCAGGCGGATGCCGCGCACCTTGGTGCCTGCCTTGATGTCTGCGCCACCCTTGACCTTCAGGCCCTTGACGATGGTGACGGAGTCGCCGTCGACGAGCTCGTTACCGACGGAGTCGAGAACCTTGGTGCCTGCTTCTTCTTCGGTTTCGCCTGCTGCGGTGCGTTCCCATTCGTGGCCACACATGGGGCATGCCCAGAGTTCGCCCATTTCGTAGGTGTAGTTTTCGCTGCATTCGGGGCAGGCGGGTGCTTCGATTTCGTTGAGGTTTTCGCTCATGGTTCCTTCTTCGATCTGTGCGGATGCGCCGCTCCTCTGTTTCCGCGGTGTTACTGCGGTGGTGCTGCGGCGTGTGGGTGCGCGTCAGCGAGGGCGGGGTGCGACGGTGGAGGGTGCGAGGATTCTCGCGTTCGTGCTGACTATACCATTTGGCGGGTGTGAGCCGCATGTGTGGGGCTGTTTTTTGCCGGTCTTTTAGGGTGAGTGCGGGGGCGTGCCGGTCGATAAGGCTTATACCCGGGCGGCTGCCTTGTGTGGCGCGCGAGGGTTAATAGGGCGGAGCCCCGCACTGTACACACAGTGCGGGGCTCCGTTGCTTTCTGAGGTAGACCCCCTACAGGAGGGACTGGACCCTCACCCTAACCTGCGGGGTATTGTCGTCATCGCTACTGGTTGAGTCTAAGGCTTGAGAGTTTGATTGCTCTTCGTCGTGTTGCTGCGCTTGAGACAGCGAACGAATGACAGTCTCTTGGATATCTCGTACGATATCTTTGACCGGCCTGGATTCGTCAATGCCGACCTCAATAGTAGCTTGGCGCGAGCCTGATTCAACGATTACACCAAATCGGGCCTGCGGCATGCGGCTACCAATTACTTTCAGGGTGCTACCCAGTCCAGGTTCGATTCCTCGTACTCCGGGAATGGCTGTGACCAGCCGAAGTAGCTCGGCGGCAGAGAAGTTAGTCGTCATGATGAATATCCTCGATATGTACATTGACTGTCGGGGAGACTCCCAGGTTCTTATCGCAGGCTTCGCGGACGGCTTCGCGGACTTGCTGGGCCAGTTGCGGTAGGCTTTCAACGGCACCGTGAGCCGAGATTCGGCAGGATACAACCTCCGGAACCCCCAGACCGCGATGCTCTTCGCTTGACGGTGCGTGCTCAAAAGAAGAACGCAAGGAACGTGCACCGGGTACTGAGTCTACAGCGCGGCGAATAAGCGCCCTCAGCGAAAACTCAGACATGCTGTAGGGACCCAAATCCGTATCGGGCATTTCCACCTGAGCACCGTGACGAGTCTCAGCGATAATAGCGTCCATTATGGAACGGGGCCGCGGCATAACCGAGGTACTTCCCATAGCCTCTAGCCGGTCCCATTCCTTGTGGATGGAGGCGATAAGACTCAGATATTCCTGGGTGTCCGCGTCGTCCTGCTCGTGCGAGCGCAAGAGTGATTTTGCCGACGCTGCTGAGTGCCGGACCTTATTTGAGAGGTTTTTGGCGTTACTCAAGCCCACTCCTTCATCAGGCGTATGACGAGAGAACGGGCTCGTGCCAGCCTCCCACGGACGGTCGAAACTGTCAGGTTCAGTGTCTTGGCAATCTCTTCGTATGACATCTCATCGATTTCTCGAAGAATCCATACTATACGCAGTTCAGGTTCCACGGACGCCAAAAGATTGGCAAGGGCCTGAATCTGCGCATTAACTTCACTGGAATCAGCCGGGTCAGCGGTACTGCTCGACATCATCTCAGCCGCAGCGCTCACACCTTCGAGCCCTTCTGCATCATAAGGATCCGTGGCACGACGCTGACGCTTACGCACCATACTAGTAGCTTTATTAGTGCAAATCTGCATAATCCAGCCACGAAAAGCTGCCGGTTCCCGAACTAGATGAAGGCTACGCCAAGCCTGGACGAGGGTATCCTGAACGATATCCTCACTGTCCTGACGGTTCCGAACAATCATATATGCAGAGCGAAAAAGACGCCCTTGATAACGCTCAACAAGCTTCTCAAAGGCGTCAATGTCTCCGTCCTGAGCACGCAGGACAAGGTATCGGTCCTCGTCCTGCGTTGCTTCAGACAGAGCGCTCAGCTGCGCGGTGGGGTACTGATGGGTTTGAGGTTCCGGCGCCATCTCGCTCTGAGGGTTATGCGCCAATGCTCTCTCCCGTGATTTCGGGTGCATGATGGCCAGTTACAGATTCGGAGACATTACGCGACTTCGATGAACGCTCCAGCCGTACTAGAACGTCAATCTGCTTGGGGCTCGCGCCGAAAGATACTGCCACATCATTATTAAGTCGGTTCTTGAGTTCAGCAATAGCCCACTCAACCTCACACCCCTGAGAGACAGTAGCCTCTGCCTGAACCCACAGGCTCTTCGGGGAGCCAGTAGCCCAGACAGCGCACTTTTCCACACCGGGGACTTCCTGAGCACGCTCAGACAGAGCCTGCGCCAGAACCTCAGGTGCCAAAGTAGCCATTAGCACACCCTCAGAACCACTAAACTTCAAAGGGGATGCAACAGCTTTACGGGGAACCTGTGCAACCAGCATGAACAAGCCGGCAAGGATAATAAGTACTGATACCAGTGCTACTACAGGCAGGAACCACGGTGTGTGCACCATGGGTCCGATAAAGCTAGCTACCGGGTCCTGTGCAGAGGCCAGGAAAGGTGCAATTTCCGGCCAAACCTGACCAGCATTAAAACCTGAGGCTAAAAGCCAAACGGACGCTACTACAAGGAGAAACCCAAAGGTAGCCAGAACAGTTCTGTTCAAAACACCAGAAACTGAACGCATATTCGTATCTCCTTTAGCTAATATGCTTAATCCGCACGCGACTACGTGCAATACCCACGGGTGCGAGCATCTTTAGAACTTCGTCAGTCTTCTTCCGTGCAGCTTCACGCACGGGGTCGAGGTCGTCCAAGACGCTATGGACAACAACGTCTACGCGGGAGCCGTTAGCGGTAACGATAGCGGAGTGGACGCCGTCAATCTGCTCAACCTGGGTCTGAATGAGGTTAGCCAAGTCTCGGCGCTTTGCGACAGTCTGACCGGGAATATCGTCGGGGAAAATTTCCACACGATCCGGAGCTCCCGGCCACACAGCGCCAATGATCATAGTCAGACCGCACACCGCCAGGATGATGGCGAAGATGGTAGCCGTGACGGAGCCAAGAGTGGTAGAACCAATAGCGGTGAGGGTACCCACCATAGACTCGGGCCAGGCACCGTTCACCATTCGGTGAACCGCAAGCCAAACCACCAGTCCCCCCAGTGCGAGCAAAACCAGAGCCAACAGGATGCTAGGGATACTTCGCGAGGGACGACGAATTAGTTTCGGAACAGGTGTACTCATTTAAGGCTCTTCCTAACGTGGCTGCTCGGATTGAGCCAGGATATCTCGATGTTAATCTTGCCCACGCTAAGCCCCGTGAGGTACTCAACGCGGTTACGCACGTGTGCGCGCAGATTTTCGATGATGGGGGACAAAGGTGCTGGGAAGACCAGTCCGATGTCCAGGTGCAGGACTGCTACCTGGCCGTAGAGTTCACACTGGGCTTCAGGGCGCGAGTCGAAGTTGTGGCGGGTACCAATTCCCAGTACACCTCCAGCATTTGAGCCAACGTTCGCACTTTCGTTTGCAGCCTCAGCTGCAATCTTTGCAACGAGTCGCGCGGGGATGGTTGTGGTGCCGCGGTGCTCCCAGGAAGAACGTTCTTCCTGGGAAGCACTTAGCTGCGTGTTTGCACGCTGGTTCGCGGTCACCATCGTCACTTCTTTCGCCCGGCCAGGAGGCTTCGGACATCGACCCGGCCCTCCAGGCAGAGGCCTACGGCCCATCCGGCAAAGCCACACAGGGCTACCAGAGCGAACGTTCCGAAAGAACCGAAGGCAAGAACGGCTCCAAGGAACAGGCCCACCAGGAGGGCCAGGTGCGTTGTCTTCATAAGAACTCCTTAGATTAAGGCGTTGGATGCGGGTTACTTGAGGTCGGTGTCCTCGGACTTGTCAGAGTCGTCCTCGGGCAGGTGAACGTCGGTAACGTTGATGTTGACCTCAACAACCTCAAGACCGGTAGTGCCCTCAATCTGCTCGATAACGTTGCGACGAATTGCGTCGGCAACCTCGACGATGGAGACACCGTACTCGACGACTACGGTAACCTCGACAGCTGCCTGGGTCTCACCCTTCTGGATGCTAATGCCGCCAGCAACGTTGGTCTGAGCGTTGGGGATACGGTCGGTCACTGCGTTGAACGCACGGCGGACAGTGTTGCCCATGTCGTAGACGCCGGGGATTTCACGAGCTGCCATGCCAGCAATCTTTGCGACGACGCTCTCATCAATGGTGGTAACACCGTGCTCGGTCTGGAGGGGGCCGCGGGGCTCCTTGGTCTCTTCAGCCTTGTTCTCGTTGTGCTCGCGCTGCTTTGCGGTCTGGGGGATAGCGTTGTTGCTCATTTGGAGCCTCTTTCGTAAAAATCCGAGATGGTTAATAACGGTTATGCACGATGCAGTAAGCAATGTAGCCAAGGTGCCCTCGGTGGCATCCACAATCAGCTTTCTTCATTAACTGATCTGACTGGTTGTGCAAACTGTCATCTTCGCCGTGCTAATAGTTAGACGCCACCAACTGCGGTTTCGTCATAACTTTATTTTATGCAGTGCATCACTTAGTTCAAAAAAGGTCTTCTTGTGCGCGTAACAATCCATCACAAACATATAGATAGGTAGCGCACCATTGCCGTATATCCCGCCAGATAAGAGTCACCGCAACACCACAGACGACCACTTCGGAAGACGGCTTTCCGTCTTGTCATCCTATGGTTTCAGGCAGGAAGGTGCATCCGTCAGATTCTTCAGAAGAAGCCAACAAGAATAAAGCGGAGTCTCGCACTGCACCTTCACAGTGCGGGCTCCACTGCATCTGAGGTTTCTCTACCGGGTTGGAGCATTTACCCTAGAACTTACCCCAGCTGGTCAGCTCCGAACGCGCCGGAACGGGCTCCTTGTTATCCCAACGTTCCGCGATCTTCTTCCAGGCGGATGGTCATGGACCCCTCCATGGATCTGGGTGGTTTGTTGTTTCCTTATATATGTCTAACGTGCCCGAGGTGGGGTTTTATTCCGGGTTCGTCAGGGTGATTTACGTATTTTTGAGTCTATATTTTTGGGTCTTCTAGGGGCGTGGATGGAGCCGAAAATAAAATTTGCCTGGTTCGTGCGTAATATTTACGAAAATTCGGGTTTTTGCTCATTATGCAGAAGATAAGGCGTGTAAAGTATCTAGAGCATTTGTACGTTTATTGAGTGAAAGGCACGGCTTCATGAAGCTTTCTGCACGTAACCAGTTCGCTGGCAAGGTTGTTGAGATTACTGAGGGTGCAACCAACGGCATCGTTAAGATTGAGATCGCTCCGGAGGTTGTTATCTCCGCTTCGATTACCAACGAGTCCATTAAGGAACTGGGCCTGAAGGTTGGCGAGACTGCTTACGCAGTGATTAAGGCTTCCAATGTTATGGTTGGTGCTGACCACTAATCCCGGTCGATAAGGCTTATACCCGGGCGGCTGCCTTGTGTGGCGCGCGAGGGTTAATAGGGCGGAGCCCCGCACTGTATGTTCACAGTGCGGGGCTCCGCTTTTATGTTTTATCGCTTAGACGTTGAAGCGGAACTCCACCACGTCGCCGTCCTGCATGATGTAGTCCTTGCCCTCCATACGGACCTTACCGCGAGCCTTCGCCTCCGCCATGGAGCCAGCCTCATCCAGGTCCTTGAACGACACAACCTCAGCCTTAATGAAGCCACGCTCAAAGTCAGAGTGAATCACGCCAGCAGCCTGCGGCGCAGTATCACCCTTGTAAATAGTCCAAGCGCGAGCCTCCTTCGGGCCAGCAGTCAGGTAAGTCTGCAAACCCAGGGTCGAGAAGCCCACGCGAGCCAGCTGGTCCAGGCCGGACTCATCCTGACCGTTCATCTCCAGCATCTCGCGAGCCTCCTCCTCAGACAGCTCCACCAGATCAGCCTCCAGCTTCGCATCCAAGAACACAGCCTCAGCCGGCGCCACCATGTCACGTAGCTCCTGCTGCCTCTCCTCAGAGGCCAGAATGCCCTCATCCGCGTTGAACACGTAAATGAACGGCTTAGCAGTCAGCAGGTTCAGCTCCTTCAAATGAGCCAGCTCCAGCTTCGCGTCCTTCGCACGAGAGATGATGGTGTCACCATCCTCCAGAATCTTCTGCGCAGCCTTGTAAGTCTCCAGCTGAGCGGCGTCGCCCTTCTTGATCTTCACAGCCTTCTCCAGACGCGGAATAGCGTTCTCCAGAGTCTGCAGGTCAGCCAGAATCAGCTCAGTGTTGATGGTCTCCATATCGGAGGCGGGGTCAACCTTGCCGTCCACGTGAATGACGTCCGGGTCATCAAACGCACGCACCACCTGGGCGATAGCGTGCGCCTCACGAATATTCGCGAGGAACTTGTTGCCCAGGCCCTCACCCTCAGAAGCGCCCTTCACAATACCCGCAATATCAACGAACGAAACAGTCGCAGGCAGAATACGCTCCGAACCAAAAATCTCAGCCAGACGGTTCAGACGCGCATCCGGCAGGTTCACCACGCCCACGTTCGGGTCAATGGTCGCGAACGGGTAGTTAGCCGCCAGCACAGTGTTGCCGGTCAGAGCGTTGAACAGGGTGGACTTGCCCACGTTAGGCAGGCCAACAATGCCGATAGTTAGAGCCACAAGTTTTCCTTCGAATCATGTACCCCGCCATACGCACGGATGCGCCGCGTAAGTGATGTGGCGGGTGCGGGCGGGCACAGGGCGAAAATGGTGCCCGCTTCCAAGCGCGGCACCGCAAGTCTCGGGAAGAAACGGGTGCGGGGCGCCTGCGGGCATAGACACTACCATTCTACCGTGTTCGGACAGGAGCCGCCCTGGGTGCTAGAAATAGGGTTACTGGGCTGGACTAAATCATTTGAAATGCAGAGCACTAGAAATTTAGAACCCAGGAATTTCTTCAAGCTTCACTTAATATATAAAGATTAATGTAGAGTATTTACTGCCTGCTGAAAACAATGGGCACCAATCATACAATATTTTCATCATGGAGAAACAATGACTAGTTTCAAGAAGCTCCTCACCGCCTCCAGCGCGCTCGCTATCGCAGCCGTCGGGCTGAACGCTCCCGCATCCCAGGCAGTCGTACGTGGCAAGAACGCCGATAACCCCGCCGTTGTAAAAATCTGGCTCCAGGGCAAACACGACGGCACCAAGGTCTGCACTGGCACCCACATCGGTAACGGTTGGGTACTTACCGCCGCGCACTGTGGCCTGCACATGCACCACAAGACCCTCCGCGTCGGATGGGGCGATTCCCGAACCGGTGCATACAACCCCGAACGCGGACAAACCAGCGCCGATGCACGAATCTACGGTGTAGAAGGCACTGCCGACCGTGCAGAATACCCGGACGACTACCGCGTTGACATGATGCTCATCCACTCCCCCGAGCTCGAAACCGCGCATGTTCCCGCAATGCCGATTCGTACCAAGGGCACCGCCCAGCAGCTCGTCACCAAGACCTGCACCGCCTACGGTTACGGCGACCAGACCCCTGTACGTCAGAAGCCCCGTAAGGTTGGGGAGCGTCTCAAGTCTGTCTCGGTGCGTATGACCTCCGCAGAGACCGACGGCGCCACGATTGATAGCACCGCTCTGGGCAACCTGCACGGTCGTGGTCTCAACGGCTCCCTGTCTTCCGGTGATTCCGGCGGACCGGTCGTATGTGATGGCGTTCTTTCCGGGGTAATTTCATCCATCGATAACGCAAGTGGTCAGCTTAATTTCGCGTCCCTCGACGCCGAAGAAGCAGCTTGGATTAAGAACACCGCCAATATCTAAAAGCGGTACCTAGATGCTCCCTCGTTTTGAGGCTCGTTTCAACAAGAAGTGTTCGTGCACTCTACACAGTGCACGAGCACTTCTTTATTTCAAAGCATCTCTGAAATTCTCGGAACGGACCAGAAAATCGAGCTAGAGCCAGCCGTTCTCCGTAGCGATACGCACCGCGTCCTGACGCGTCGATGCACCCGTCTTCGCCATCGCCGCCGACAAATAATTACGCACCGTACCCGCCGACAAAAACAACGCTGCGGCAATCTGCTGAGCCGTACTACCCGACGCCGCCTCACGCAGCACCTGCGCCTCACGCTCCGTCAACGGAGAAGCACCCGTCACCAAAGAATCCGCCGCCAACGACGGATCAACCACACGCAACCCCGCATGCACACGACGAATCGCCTCCGCCAACTGGCGAGCACCCGTATCCTTCACCACGAACCCACTCGCACCAGCCTCCAACGCACGGCGCACATAGCCAGGGCGGCCAAACGTCGTCACAATCAGCGTACGCACCGGCTCACCCGACTCACTCAAAGCACCCGCATCACGCAGCGCCGCAGCCGCCTCAATACCATCAGCCAGCAAAGTACCGGGCATCTGCACATCCAGCAGCACCACGTCCGGCTTCAACAGGGCGACAGCGCCCAACACCTCATCACCACTACCGACCTGACCCACAATCTGCAGGTCAACCTCCAGGCCCAGCAGGGCGGCAAGAGCCTCACGGATGAGCTGCTGATCGTCAGCGAGCAGAACACGAATCATGGGAGCCTCCCAGGGGTGAAGACGGGGTGATAACGGCGGGCGGAACAACCGCGTGAGGTTGTCTACCACCACCATACAGGGGCGGGTGGCTCTCCCGTCCAGGGCACGGCGCCAAGTTCCACAATCTACAGCACCTACCTACAGCAGTGAGGTGTCGCCGTCCATGCTCACACGGATGCGCGTACCCATCCCACTGCCAGGGTTCTCCGCCAGCCACTGCTCGGGCGCCGCCTCAATCACCACACTACCGCCGGACGCCGCCACACGCTGAGCCATACCCGTCAGCCCGTTACCGCGGGCATCGCCCACACCCACGCCGTTATCGAGGATGTCCAGACCGGTTGCGCTCAGACGAACCCGCGCCGCATTCGCGCCCGAATGGCGCACCATGTTCGTAACCGCCTCACGCAGAACCCAGGAGAACAGCTTCGCGTTCACACCAGCAACCGCGAGCGCGTTCTGAGCCTCCGGCAGTTCGACGCGAATACCGGCGGTCTGCAGGGCACGACCCGCACCCTCAATCTCACCCGAGAAGTCGGGCACACGCAGGCGCGTCACGGTTGAGCGAACCTCCGCCAGGGATGCACGGGACAGCTGCGCAATCGCCTCCATCTCGGCGCCGGCGCGGGCGGGGTCAATCTCCAGCAGGCGCTGCGCCAGCTCCGCTTTGAGGGTGATGACGGTCAGGGAGTGGCCGAGCACGTCGTGCACGTCGCGGGCGATCTCTTCACGTTCCTCGGAGAGCGCCAGGGAGGCACGCGCTACATCCGCACGTTCACCGAGCTCAATGAGGTAGGAGAAGCCCAGCATGCCCACCATCGGCGCACCGATAAAGAGGGCAATTCCGCCGTGCGCGGTGACGTCAAAACCGATGCCCGCCATAAAGATTAGCCAGCAGACCAGGGCAATCGTCGCGGCCACACCAAACCGCAGGCGGTACGGGGCGATTGTGCCAAAAATCCAGAACGCCACAAAGTACATGCTGAACGACAAGAACACCACATACGCCGACTCAAGCCGCAGTGCCGTCAGGCCAGCTACAGGCAGTGCCATCAGCACCGTCCAGATAACGCTTCTACGCACCGTGGAGGCGACCGGCACCAGCCACGGCACTGCGTACGCCGAGCAGTTCACCACCGCGAAAAGTGCCACCAGCACTACACCGGTCCAGCGCACCGGCGCCAGCTCCGGGGTGGTGAGGAAGCTGTCCAGCGGCATGAGCAGAAACACCAGCCACGGGGCGCTGAAACCCAGCGCCAGCCAGTTCACGTTGCCACGGCGTTCACGGTAGAGGAAGCGGAAGCGGTGCTTGCCCAGGGTGCGCTTCGCGGCGGAGGGTGCCACCTCGTTCTCTGCGTGGGGGTGTTCGTTCTCGTAGGAATGGGTGTGGGTGTGGGTTTCGGTCATGGTTCTAGCCTAACGTGCGGGTGCCAAGGGTGCGGGTGCCGCGGGTGCAGATACCACCGGTGCGGCGGTGTCAGTAGCGGCAGTGTTAGTAGGAGCAGCGTGAGTGGATACGGCTTCCGCCGCAGCCTCGGGAGCTCCTGATACTACGGAACCCTTGAGACTGCGGCGGGAAGAATCATTTAGCGGCGGGTTGCGCGGCGCCTCAGCAGGGCAGAAACACTCAGGAAGATAGCCGCCCAGACGACCAGGCTCACCACGGCGTACCAGAGCGGCTCGGTGACGAACCAGTCCTCACCGCCCGAAATAATGGTCTGACCTGCGCTGAAGGGGTAGCGGGCAATCTCAGCGGCACCGTACAGCGGGGTGAAGCGTGCGTAGTTCAGCAGGTCGGTGCTCAGCGGGGAGAACACGGTACCGAAGAAACTCATAATCACCAGCAGACCGTTTGCAATGGACACGGCGTTCTCGTTACGAATCAGCAGACCCATCATGATGCCGTAGAAGGCGAACACCAGACCGCACAGCACCGTCAGCGCGCCAGCGGCAAGCTGCTGGTTCACGGGGATCTCAACACCGGTGAACATGCCCACAATGTTCACCGCAATCACCGGCAGCGCAGAAATCACCAGGGCGGTCAGCGCCTTCGCGCCCAGGTACTTGCCGGTGGTCAGCGGGGTCAGCGCCAGCTGGCGGTTCCAGCCGCTGGAGAGCTCGGTGACGGTGCTGCCGCTAATCGCCACGGTGTTCTGCACAGCACCGTACAGCGCCATGCCAATCATGACGTACGCAGCTACGTTACCGTCACCCATCGGCTGGGAGGAGTAGTCCTGCATCGCGCCGAAGAGCAGGAAGAAGACGATGGGCAGTGCCACGCCGAAGAAGAAACGGTCGGTCGAGAGGATAGAAGCGCGGATGTCGTAGAGTGCGTAGCGGAGCATGATGTTTTCCTTGAGGTGTGTAGCGGCGGTGCGGTGTTGGGGCGGTACGGTATTTAGGCTTCGGATGCCTTGGAGGCGGCGGCCTGCTCGGTCAGCAGGGTGAAGGACTCGTCCAGGGAGGGCTTGGTGACCTCCAGGTCAGTGATACTGTAGTTGTTCAGCAGAGTGCGCAGTACCTGTTCAATCTCCACCACGGAGATGCGGTGGCGGTACCCGCCGGACTCTTCGGTGACCTCAACCGGCACGTCCAGGTCGGTGATGGGTGCGGGTGCGAGGAAGCTGAGGTGGCGGTGGCCGGTCAGGGCACGAATCTCGTCGGAGGAGCCGTCAGCGATGATGGAGCCGGATTCCATGAGCACGATGCGCTGGGCGAAGTTCTGTGCTTCTTCCAGATAGTGCGTCGCAAAAAGAATGGTCGTTCCTCGTTCGGCGATGGCTTCCATGCGCTCCCAGAAGGTGCGGCGCGCGTTCACGTCCATGCCGGCGGTCGGCTCGTCCAGGATCAGCAACTCCGGCGAGTGCATGGTCGCCAGGGCGTAACGCAGACGCTGCTGCTGACCTCCCGAGCACTTGCCGACCTTACACTTAGCGATATCGGTCAGGTCGGCGCCGGCGAGTACCTCATCCACGTCAATGGGCTTGGGGTACAGGGCGGCAATCATCTCGACCGTGGCGCGGATCGTCAGGTCCTTGAGCAGGCCACCGGTCTGCTGCACCGCGCCGAGTAGACCGGCGCGTGCCGCCTCGGAGGCGTTGCGACCGAAGACGCTCAACTCGCCGCCGCTGGGCTGGGTCAGACCAAGAATCATGTCGATGAGGGTGGTCTTGCCGGCGCCGTTGGGGCCGAGCAGTGCGATGATTTCGCCGCGCTTGACGGTCAGGTCAATCGAGTTGACGGCGACCACGGTGCCTGCCGCGCGGGTGGAGAAAACCTGGCGGAGGGAGCGGGCGGAAATAACGGTTTCTGCGGTGTTTTGCTTGCTATTCTGAAGTGCTGCGGTGTTCATGTTTCTATTACACCGCCGGTTTTCGCACCGGTGCGGTACAGAGTGTCATGAGCTGCCCATGACAAATGTCATGAGTTGAGGATATGCGAGCGTCGCGGCCCGTTACGCGAAGCGGGGGCTCCATCCTCGAAGCGCCCCCAGGCGCTGAAGAGGGGGCACTCCCCCGCGTAGCGTGAGCGCGAAGCTGCGCAAGCGTCCCTACCGCGCATCCCGCACATCAGACGAAAAACCCCGTGTCTTCTCCCCACACGGGGAAGAGGACACGGGGTCATAAGCTAAAAGTCTTAGCGAGTGGGCTTAGCGCCGCGGCCACCGAGCTGGCGGCCCACGTTCTCGTCATTCTTCAGGGCGGAACGCAGCTCCTTCGGCAGGGAGAAGAGAATGTCTTCCTTCGCGGTCTCCACCTCTTCGATGGTGTTGTAGCCGTACTCGGCGAGCAGTGCCAGCACCTCCTGAACCAGAACCTCGGGCACGGACGCGCCGGAGGTCAGGCCCACGGTTGCTACACCTTCGAACCAGGATTCGTCCACCTGGTGTGCGAAGTCCACACGCTCGGCACGCTTAGCGCCGTATTCGAGTGCTACTTCCTTCAGGCGCACGGAGTTCGAGGAGTTCGCCGAACCCACCACAATCACCAGGTCTGCGCGCGGAGCGATCTCCTTGATAGCGCCCTGGCGGTTGGAGGTTGCGTAGCAGATGTCGTCCGAGGGCGGATCCTGCAGGGACGGGAAACGCTCACGCAGACGCGCCACGGTTTCCAGGGTCTCATCCACGGACAGGGTGGTCTGAGAAATCCAGACGACCTTCTCCGGGTTGCGGACGGTCACCTGATCCACCTCGTCGGGCGAGTTCACGATCTGGATGTGCTCGGGCGCCTCACCGGCGGTACCTTCGACCTCTTCGTGGCCGGTGTGGCCGATGAGCAGGATGTCGTAGTCCTGCTTGGCGAAGCGCACAGCCTCGCGGTGCACTTTGTTCACCAGCGGGCAGGTCGCGTCAATGGTGTTCAGGGAGCGGTCGCCGGCTGCGGAAACCACCGCCGGGGACACGCCGTGCGCCGAGAACACGGTCACGGAACCTTCGGGAACTTCGTCCACTTCATCAACGAAGATAGCGCCCTGCTTCTCCAGGGTATCCACCACGTGGCGGTTGTGAACAATCTGCTTGCGCACGTAGACGGGCGCGCCGTAGTGCTCCAGTGCCTTCTCAACAGCAATCACGGCACGGTCAACACCTGCGCAGTAACCGCGCGGGGTGGCGAGCAGGACTTTCTTCTCACCGTTGACGGGTGCGGCGGCTTCAACGTCGGCGCGGCTGCGGCGCTCGCGGGGTACGGGCGGCAGGCCCAGGGCAATAGTTTCAGTGGACATGGTTACTATCCTACGTTGTTCGGACTTTTAGTGTGTGATGACTGTGGCACCGCTCGCAGGGCTACGTCCCAGTGCAATGAGGCGAATCAGAATACCGAGCAGCAGGGCGAGGATTGCCAGGACCAGCCCGTAGCTTGCCGCCGCCTGCAAGTGCCCGGTCAGTGACGGTGCAAGCTGGTTCCATGCCCCGGTAATCAGTGCCGTTCCGGCGGTGCTGTGGCTGGTAATTCCCAGGGTTTCAGGGCTCTGGCCGCCAAACCAGGCTGCGGCGCCCCAGCTCAGTAGGGCGTAGAGCAGAGCAGTGACCACCGGCACCAGGATGCGGTGCCTGGGTGTCAGCAACGTAGCCAGCAGCAGGCTCAGCACCGAGATGATGGTCAGCGGCACGGTGGATTTGCCCAGCGCGGCGGCACGGTTAATGCCGGCATGCAGGTACCACTCCTGCTGCTCCTGCTGGTTGTTGCCGTCCTTCAACCGGTCAATGTTGAGGGTTTCAGGGCCGAGCTTCGTCAGGTCCGGGTCGAAGGAGCCGATAGAGCCGACCTTCGCATCCAACGCACGGTAGAAGGGGGTGAGCACAATGACGGCGGGGCCGTCCTGGTGTTCGAGGTTGTAGCGGCGAGTCTCCTCGGCTATTTCCTTCCAGAGGCTTCGATATTCTTCAGTTTTTGACAGCTCAGCCGCGGAACGGTTGAGCAGGGAACGTATGCCGTCTTGTGTCGGCTTTACAAGAATGGAGTATAAGCCGCTTTGTTTGGTGCCGTCGAGGAAGGTTGTCATAGCTTCGGAGTTCATGAGGTCTTCGACCGCACCGTCCGCGATGCGTGAGGCGAGCTGCGAATCCTCCGCCAGTGTGGAGGAAATCTGCGAGAAACCGCGCTCTGACATGAGCTTAGAGTTCACCCAGGCACCCGTGGTTGCACCCAGACCGGTCACCAGGGCCAGGGCGCACAGCACAACGGTCAGGAACCTCCGCAAACCTGCCGCGAAGGGAGGCTCGGGGGCAGCCTGCAGTTCAGCCTTGGTGGGGGCTGCGGCGTGGCCGAGCGTGCGCGTGGGCTGTAGCAGGGTGGTGTCTTCATCCGCCGTATAGTAGCCGTCCGTGCGGGTAATCCGGGTGTCGACGACTCGGGTCGCGTCCGCCGGATAGTTTTGCTCGCCAGTACCCGCCGCTGACGAAGCCGCGGCGGTGTTGAGGGCGTTGTTCTGGTGTGCTGACTGATCGGGTGAGCGCATGAGCCTAGGGTACCCGTTCACGGTGTTCAAAGCCGATTCAGACCCGCAGAATGCGCCAGAAGCTAAGTTCTGCCTGCACTCCGTGCAAACTACCCGAGTCGCCAGGCTGACCTGTGCGCAGGCGCATAACCGACCAATCAGGGACAATAGAAAGTATGAACTTCTACAACCCCTCCGCAGCGCAACCGGCACCCGCACTGGTGGTGCCACCCGTGCACGAGCGGCAGCTTCCCGGGAAGTCTCAGGAAACCACCGCCACCAACCCCTGGCCCCTCGCCCTGCTCGCGCAGAACCTCAAAAACTACGTAGACAAGGTTCCCGAGCTCTGGGTGGAGGCGCAGGTCGCCTCCCTCAACGGCCGCGGCGGCAACGTCTTCATGGAGCTCAAAGACCTCAACGAAGACTTCTCCTTCACCCTCGCGCTCTTCGGGCGTGCCGGTAGCGGCCTAGCGGCTGATGTGACCGTAGGCGCTCGCATCGTCACCCGCGCCAAGCCGAGCCTGTGGAAGAACGGCAAGCTCTCCCTCATCGGCAAGGAAGTGTACGCGGTCGGCACCGGCAACCTGCACGAGCAGCTGCAGCATCTGCGTGAAGCTCTCGCCGCTGAGGGGCTGTTCTCTGACGCGCGGAAGAAGCCGCTACCCATGCTGCCGAACCGTGTGGGTCTGATTACCGGTCGCGATTCTGACGCGGAGAAGGACGTCATCCGCAACGCCTCCCTGCGCTGGCCCGGCGTGGTCTTCGAGGTGCGCAATACCCGCGTTCAGGGTGAGGGCGCGGCAGCTGAGGTCATTGCGGCTCTCGCCGAGCTGGACGCCCACCCGGAGGTGGAAGTCATCGTCATCGCCCGAGGCGGCGGCTCCTTCGAAGACCTGCTGCCTTTCTCCGAGGAGGCGCTCATCCGCGCCGTCGCGGCAGCCACCACCCCGGTGGTCTCGGCAATCGGTCACGAGGCGGACTCCCCCATCCTCGATGCGGTCGCCGACCTGCGCGCCTCCACCCCCACCGATGCGGGTAAGCGCATTGTGCCCGATATTTCGGAGGAAACCGCCCGCATCACCGAGGCCCGCGCCCGCCTGGACCGTGCGGTACTCGGCTACGTGGGCATGCAGATGAACTACATTGCGCAGCTGCGTAGCCGCCCGGTGCTCACCCACCCGGAGTCCTCCCTGCTCATGCGTGTGGAGGAGCTGAGCCAGTTGCGCGAGCGCGCTCACCGTTCGGTACAGCACCGTCTGGAGCGTGAGTCGGCGACTCTGTCGCATACGTTGGCGCGGGTGCGTTCGCTCTCGCCTGCACAGACGCTCAACCGCGGCTACTCCATCGTTCAGGATGCCGCGGGCGCTATTGTGCGTGACGCTTCGGCGCTGAGCGAGGGCGAGCAGATTACGGTGCGTGCGGCGACCGGTTCGGCGCAGGCAACCGTAACCTCCACGGATCCCTCAAACATCTCCTAAACCTCGATACCCCTACGTTTTATCCCTAGTTTTTACCTTTGAAAGGTTCCTCAATGAGCGAGAACATTAGCTTCAACAGCGCCGAACTCGGCGCACCCGTCGAAACCCTCGGCTACGAGCAGGCGCGTGCCGAGCTGGAGCAGGTCGTGCGCCAGCTGGAGTCCGGCGCCAGTGACCTGGAGACCTCCATCGCCCTGTGGGAGCGTGGCGAGGCGCTTGCCGCCCGCTGCGAGGCGTGGCTGCAGGGCGCGCAGGAGCGCCTGAACGCGGCACGCGGCGCACAGCAGGGCGGTCAGGAGAGCCCGGCAAACTAAAGCCGTTTCCAGCCACCCGTTCTGGCACATCCGCCAGCCGTCAAATAAAAATAGCCTGCCCCGCAGCTCATCAGAACTGCGGGGCAGGCTATTTCTGTCTATATGTAACAGAGGCGGGAAGGCTAGTGCTTCTGCTTGTAGTCAGCCATGAAGTTACCCAGACGCTCCAGGGCGCTGGTGAGGGTCTGCGTATCGGGCAGGAACACCAGGCGGAAGTGGTCCGGGTCCTTCCAGTTGAACGCGCGGCCGTGGCTGAAGAGGATCTTCTGGCTCTTGAGCAGGTCCAGGGCAAACTGCTCGTCGTCGGTAATGTCGAAGCGCTCAACATCAATCTTCGGGAACAGGTATAGCGCGCCTTCCGCGTTGGTGCAGCTGATGCCGTCAATCTCGTTGAGCATCTTGTGTGCCAGGGTGCGCTGCTCGTACAGGCGGCCGCCGGGAACGATAAGCTCGTTAATGGACTGGTAGCCGCCGAGCGCGGTCTGGATTGCGTGCTGTGCCGGGACGTTGGAGCACAGGCGCATGGAGGCAAGCAGGTGAATACCCTCAAGGTAGCTTGCGGCGTCCTTCTTCGGGCCGGTGATTGCAACCCAGCCTGCACGGTAACCGCAGACGCGATACGCCTTGGACAGGCCGGAGAAGGTCAGGCAGAGCACGTCGTCGCCGGTGAGGGTCGCCATGTTGATGGCTTCAGCACCGTCGTAGGTAATCTTTTCGTAAATCTCATCAGAGAACACGACCAGACCGTGTTGGCGTGCCACATCCACAATCTGCTTAAGCACGGAACGCGGGTAGACGGCGCCGGTGGGGTTGTTCGGGTTAATAACCACGATGCCCTTGGTGCGCTCGGTAATCTTCGACTTAATGTCTTCGATGTCCGGGTACCAGTTGTTTTCCTCATCGCAGAGGTAGTGCACGGGCTTGCCGCCCACCAGCGCGGTGGATGCGGTCCACAGCGGATAGTCGGGCATGGGGACGAGGATTTCGTCGCCGGTCTCGCACAGTGCCTGCAGGGTCATCGGAATCAGCTCAGACACGCCGTTGCCGAGGTAGACAGCGTCGGTGTCGAGGTTCATGATGCCGCGGTTCTGGTAGTGCTGCACAATGGCGGTACGTGCCGAGTAGAGGCCGCGTGAGTCAGAGTAACCCTGAGTTTCGGGCAGGTGACGAATGATATCCATCATGATCGCGTCGGGCGCTTCAAAGCCGAAGGGCGCGGGGTTACCAATGTTCAGCTTGAGGATGCGGTGGCCCATCGCTTCCATGCGATTGGCCTCATCCAGAATGGGGCCGCGGATGTCGTACAGGACGTTGCTCAACTTTGAGGACTGACGGTACTTCGTCATGATGATTTACTTTCTAGGGTGATCCAAAATGAATTGTGCTGCGTCGTCATCTGCGATGGGGTTGGAACCGCTAGTCAGACGCAACAGGAACGAGAGGTTACCCGTGTCTAATGTAGATGATACGCGGTTAATTGCCGTCCGGGCGCTATCTGGCAGGGTACGACGGATAATGGGCACCAGTTGCTGCTGCAAAAGTGCCGTTGACGGGTCTTCCAGGGTGACCAGGCGGTTCTCTTCAATCGCCGAGTCGCTGCTGTGCAGCAGGGTCACCTGCACGGTATCGGAGGTCAGGGCTTTAACTCGCTCGGCGGGATTGTCCTGAATCTTCGGGTCGTGCACACGGTAGCGGTAGAGGCTACGCAAAGAGTCCACGCCGTAGGTGCCGCTGGAGTACCCGGTCGGAATAGAGAACGCCAGAGAAGACTGCACCTCCCGCAGGTTCGCGAGGGAGTTGAGCTTGTGGCGGGCACTCACGGCGCGAGGGGTGACCAGTACATCCTTGTTGGTGGCGTGGGCGCCGTTGAGGAGCATGAGCTCTTCGGGCAGGATGCGCGAGATGGCGTTGGTCATGTCGGTGGTGCTCATAGCGCGCAGGTTGATGGGGTCAGCGGAGCGGGTGGAGCTTGCCGAGGGGCTTGCGGTACCGTCCGTAGCATGCGCGGAGGCGGTGCTCTCCTCCGCGGTGGGGGTAGCCGCCGGGGGCAGGGTCACGCCTGCCGCTTGAGCGGAGGCGCTCACGGAGGCGGCGATGCGTTCGTTATGGGCGGCGGCGGGGCTGATTTTGCCGTCGTCAGTCAGGTAGAGTAGCAGGTCGCCGCTGTAGTCGATAACCAGATCCAAGGATTCAGGGGCGGCGGCAGTGGTGCTGCGGGTTTCCTCATCGTCGGGCAGAGTTGCGGTAGGGGTGGCGGAATTAGCCGAAGGAACCATGAGCCCTCGCAGGGCGGCGGCGCGGCTGTTGTCGGTGTCAACAAGTTCAACGGAGTAGCCAACCTGTCGCAGGGCGCGCGCGTACACATGCGCCACGGCGCGCATCTCACGCAGAGCACCGTAGCCGATGCGCAGAGTACCGTAGCTGGATGCGGAAGGGTCCACCTGCGGGGTTGCGTCATTATTCCCGCAAGCGGCGAGTAGCGGCATGAGCGCCAGGGAGGTGAGCGCCGCACGGCGGGTGAGGGTTAGTCGGTTCATTAGGGAAGCTTCCGTGCGTTTTCGTCGGCAAGAAATTCGCGGTATTCACGTGCCCAGCTGGCAGCGTTGGAGTAGCCCATCATGGAGGCGACCTCGTCGATGAGAGTGCCGTAGCGGATGGTGTCTAGCTCAGCGATGGGTACCCAGCGTGCCGTGTCGGAGGAGCCGTTGATTTCGTGGCGCAGTTCGCCGGTGACAATATGGGCACGGAAAACCACCCGCAGGGCGCAGAAGGGTAGCGCTTGCGGGTCTTTCTGGGTGGAACGCACAGGGAAGTGTCCGGCGTGCACGCCCAGAATGTCTTCAATGGCGACGCTGTAACCGGTCTCTTCGAGGGTTTCTCTCAGCGCGGTTTCGTCGGCCTGTTCGCCGGGTTCCATGCCGCCGCCGGGCAGGGACCAGAGGGGGCTGAGCGCGCGGTCTTCGGGCACCCAGCGGGTCATAAGCAGCTTGCCCTGCTCAATGATCACTGCGTAGGCTGCGGGTCGGGTTTCCATTGCTAATGCCATGGTTTGATTTTACCGTCTATCGTTCGTTAGCGTTTCTTGCCGCGGCGTGCGCTGGCGGCTTTGGCGGACTGTCGAGCGTGCTGGCGCGCGTTGCCGTTTTTCTTGGCATTGGCGCGCTTTTTATCGCGTGCTTCGCGGCGGGCGTTGGCGGCTCGTGCCTTCGCTTTTTCCTTTGCCTTTTCGGCGGCGATACGTTCGGCGCGTGCCTGTCGGGTTTCGCTACCGCGCTCGCTGGTTGCGGTGCGGCCACGCACAATACCGATGAAGTCCTGCAGGAGCGCTTCGAGCTCTTCGCTGCGCGGCTCGCCCTTGGGGGCACGCGGCCAAACCAGGTGCACCGGGTAGACGTCCAGGCCCGCAACCGGGCGGTAGGTGAGGTCCTTGCGGTGATAGAAACGCGCAATGGACATCGGCACAATGTACAGACCCACACCGGCGGCAACCAGCTCGATGGTTTCCTTATCGGTCAGACCTTCGGGCACGATGCGACCGGCACTCTCACGCCATGCGCGGGAGACTTCTTCATAGGCCGGAATATCGGAGGCGGGCTGCAGCAGGAACTCTTCGGCAAGCTCCTCCACGGGCACCTCATCAAGTACGGTGAGCACATGGTCCACCGGCAAAATGACCACGGGCAGCTCCTCGTAGAGGCGGATGCTGTGGTACTTCTCGCCGTCGGTGCTTGCCGGTTCGCGGTCGGGGCGCACAATGCTCATGTGCGCGAAGGGGTTCTCGGGTACGTCCTTACGCTCAATGGGGGCGTGCTCGGTAGCCTCAGCGCTAACCTCGGCGGGCGCCTCGGAGGCTGCGGTTCCCTCTTCTGCGGACCCAGCGGCGGGGTCAATCAGGCGCAGGTCCTGATGCAGGGAGTCCAGGCCGCGCGCCTCACGCATGGGCACCTCCGCCAGCTGCACGCGGTCACCGAAACGCTCATGCCAGCGGTTGAACCACTTACCGGGCATAATCGCCGGCACGTAGCTAACACGTAGCACGGAGCGCTGTAGCACGGGCACGGGCAGAGCCTCCGGGGTCTGGATCATCGCTAGCTGCTCGGGATGCAGGTACACGCGGGTGAGGGTCTCGGTGGGTGCTTCGGTTTCTACCTCGTCGGTAGCGTTTTCGGGGGCGCTCTGCTCGGGGTCGATTGCGGTGAGGGCAGGGTCGTTGACGGGCTGCTCTTCGAGGGTGCCTGCGGTGGAGGATGCGGATGAACTCATCCCTCCACGCTAGCACATCTTGGGCGGGGGTATTGGGGCCTGGCGAGCGGGGTCAGGTGAGCGGTCTCAACCCGGCGAGATAGTGCACCTATCCCCCGCTGAAGGTAGGACTAGTTCTCGGCGATGTTATCCGCAGTGTTCTCAACGGCTTCACGGTTAATGCGGCGTTCGCGCAGCTGAGTCACAATGACCAGCACCGTAATAACAATGGCAAGGGCGAGCGGGAACATCCACGGCTCCAGGCCGAGGGCCGCAAGAATTGCGAAGCCGATGGTGGTGTAAATACACGCCCACATGAAGGTTCCAACCAGCATCGCGGGAACCCAGCGGCGCAGAGGCATTTTCGTGAAGCCGGTCGTGATGATGACCGCGGTTTGCAGACCCACGGTGAGAAAGCAGAGGGGCACAGCAATAACGCCCCACCGGTTAATCAAGCGGCGCGCTTTACGGTAGAGCGGGCTGTCCATGGCTTTGCGGATGCGGTCGAGGCGGGCGCCGCCTTCAGCAGCGAGCGCACCAAGAGCGTACACGATGCTGGTGCGGACGATTCCGACCACCCACATGAAAGCTAGGGCAACCTCAATCGGGAGTGCGTCAAACCATTCTTTCACCCGGCTATTCTCTCATGGGTGGGCGATATTGACCTGATTGAAGGTTTTTTGAGGCTTCTTATTCGACTTTTGGAGGGGTCAGAAAATTTTTTTAAATTTTTTCAGCCGGGGGTTATTGCCCCTTGTCGCCTGCAATGGCGCGGATTTTACTTAGGTCAACCTTAGTTTATTGACAGGCTGTCGCTATTTTCAGCTTGTCACCCGTACGGGAATTAGGATATATTTTTATTACCGAATAGGGCAGGCCTTGTGGGAAGGCCTTCCTAATCGGTCTAGAAGACTTTCTTCCTGTGTGTGATGCTAGAAAAGGAGCCCCATGGATGGGGTTCCTTTTCTTTTAACCAGCCAGCACCCCCAGACCACCCAGCACCACAAGGAAAAGCAAAACCCCAGACAGCGTAAACTGTCGGGGGTTTTGCACATAGTGAAAGCTAAAGCTTACTTCTTATCCTGACGGTGCAGAGCACTCAGCGGCTTGGGCAACTGAACCGGGTTCCAGGTGTTGCTCACCGCCTCAAAGGAGGAGCCAGCACCGGGGTGGCGGTTCGTCGAACGAACACCGCCGGTCGCAGTAACACCGGTCGAAAGAGCCGGGTCGTTCAGCGAGGCGATATCCAGTGCATCGAACTCGGAATCATCCAGGACATCCGGCAGAGGAATCTCTTCAGGAATCGGCTGAGCGGGAGCCTGAGTAGCAGGTGCCGCAGGTGCCTGACGGACGGGGGAACCGTCACGCAGAGCCTGGCGAGCCACCGGCTGATCCGGGTGAATTGCCGGCTGCTGTGCGGCAGTTGCTACCGGCTGCACAGGTGCCTGAGCGGGAGCCTGCTGCGCCTGAGCATGCTGAAGGGGCTGTGCAGGCTGATGCTGAACAGCCTGAGGCTGCGAAACCGGAGCCTGTGCAACCTGAGGCTGTGCAACCCGGGGCTGCCCCGCGGTACGAGGCGCAGCCGCGGAGGAAGCAGCGGAGCCGCTCTCCTGATCGAAGAGCACGCTACCGCGGCGAATCGGCTGGAAACGGCTCGGGCGCTGCTGGCGACGCTCCTGACGGTGCACCGCAGTCCGCTCGGTAGAACCAGTAGCGGTAGAACGCGCGGGTGCCGGGCGAGCAGGACGAGTAGCCTGAGAAGGCGCGGGCGCCTCCTCACGAGCAACAACCTCGGGGGCATCCTCAGATGCCTCTACCGCAGCATGTGCGCGGCTCGGGCGTACCACCTCACGGTTAACGTTGCCGGCAGACTTGCGGGTGGCGGGGCGAGCAGGGGTTTCCTCTTCAATCGGGTCCTCAACCGGCGCCTCCGCAGACTCATCGGCACTATCGGCAGGCTCTCCATCCCCATCAGAATCTTCGGAGCCCTCTTCGCCGGGCTCCTCCTCAGAGGCAGCAGCAAGACAAGCAGCACGACGAGCCTTGATCTGAGCATTTGCAGACTCCAGCAGACCGAAACGACTGACAGCCCACGTGCCACCGGAAAGAATCAGGAAGAGAACAGCCCAACCCCACGCCAGCACATCAAAGAGCGCCAGAAGACCGGTAACCAGGGCAAGAACACCCAGACCAGCTGCAACCAGCAGGGCAATACCGCTCGGGCTCGAAGTATCAAAGTAGGACAGAGGCGAGGGCTTTGCGTCCTCCACGACCGGAATCTCGTCCGTGTACGGGGCAGTCGGGGAAGATTCGCGAATCTGCGAAATAGAAGCCGTATCGGGCGCAGGGTGGGCGGATTCCTCCACCGTGTGGGAGGAACGGGAAGAAGCCTGCGGAAGAGCGGAAGAGGGCAGGGAGGTGCCCGGCGCCACCGCATGATCGGAGGACTGGTACGCCTCCGACTCATTCAGTAGCACACCCGCGGAGGCGAGAATATCCTCTGCAGTACGCTCGGCGCTAATCAGGGGACGCTCAGGCTCCATGGCGGAACCAGCAGGCGCGCGACGCAGGCTCCTGGGCACAAACCACAGCAGCAAAATCACGGTCAGAATTACCAACACACCCGAGGTGTTCAACAGCGTCATATCAGGTCGCCCTCTATCGTCCCTTTATCCCTAGACTTTAATCATACCCTTATATTCCCGATGCTTTCCATAAGCGGCAAGAATCGGGCTGGATATGTGCATATACCCCGGAAGGAATATGCACACGAGGATGCCCAGTAGCCTCACTCCAGAAGTACCACTGAGCCCTCACAGCAGTACCCAGTACACGAAATGATATGTGCGAAACGAGGAAGGCGCCTTTCCCCGGGGCTAACGCCCCACCGGAAAGAACGCCTTCCTCAGCGTGGTTGGTATTTATCGGTTGCCCTCATCAGAGAGCGGGTGCAGAGTAATTAGCAGTTCTCTGCAACAAAGTCCTTCAGCCATGCGCGCAGGTCGTCACCGAACTCGGGGCGCTCAGCAGCAAGAATAACGTTTGCCTTCAGGTAGGACAGCTTGTCACCGGTGTCGAAACGGCGGCCGGAGAAGACCACGCCGTAGACACTTTCGCCTTCGCCCTCACCTTGAGCCAGGGTCTGCAGAGCGTCGGTCAGCTGAATCTCGCCGCCGCGGCCCGGAGCGGTGTCCTCCAGAACCTCGAAGACCTTCGGGCTCAGAACGTAACGGCCAATCACAGCGTAGTTCGAGGGAGCCTCATCAGCAGCAGGCTTCTCAACCAGACCGGTGATCTTAACGAAACCGTCCTCGCCCTCAACAGCCTCAATAGCAGCTGCACCGTAAGCGGAAATAGCCTCGCGGGGAACCTCCATCAGAGCAACGACGGAACCGCCGGTGCGCTCCTGGACCTCCACCATGCGAGCGAGCAGGTCTTCCTTCTCATCAATCAGGTCATCGCCGAGCAGAACAGCGAACGCTTCATCACCAACGTGGCGCTTTGCGCGCAGAACAGCGTGGCCCAGACCCTTAGGGTCGCCCTGACGTACGTAGTGCAGGTCGCCGCCCATCTCATTGGTAGCTACCACGGATGCGAGCAGGGCGTCCTTACCCTGCTCAGCGAGCTGCTGCTCCAGAACGGGAACGCGGTCGAAGTGATCCTCGAGAGCGCGCTTGTTACGGCCGGTAATCATCAGAACGTCGTTCAGACCGGCACGAATTGCTTCCTCCACCACGTACTGAATCGCGGGGCGATCGACGACGGGGAGCATTTCCTTGGGGGTTGCCTTCGTTGCGGGCAGGAATCGGGTGCCCAGACCAGCAGCAGGAATAACTGCCTTAGTAACAGACTTAATTTCAGTAGCCATGCCACAAGAATACCCTAAGTTGTAAAGTACTCAATGCGATTTATCGACACTATGACATGAAAAAATCTTCAACGTGACTAACTACATATCGGTGAAGGTACATTCTTCGGGCTGTAGAGAAAATACCTTCTTCAGAACCCAATGCTATTTTCTGTAATCTCTATACTAAAAAGTAGAATCTACAGCCCAACAGAGTAGGTTGCTTTTTGTCATCTACAAGAACGTTTTCCCCCTGCCTCGAAACGCCCCTCAGCGCGGAGGCATCATGACCCAAACCAGCCAATCTAGCCCATAGAACCGCTCTCCCCCGCCCCACATAAGACCTCACCCGCAAAGACGATGGGACACACCATGCACCTCAACACCACCCCCGCCACCAGCAACTCCGACACCGGTGCCAGCGCAGACGATATCTCCCTAGACAAAGACATTCTCCGCTCCCAAATCCGCCCGCGCCGCCTCACCGCACGCAGCCATCGTGACGAACACGGTCAGCAGCAGCTGGCTGATCTTTTTGCCCACCACATTCTCGAGGCGGTCGCGCAGCGGACCCACTCCCCCGGCACCATTGCGGCATATCTGCCCACCAAATCTGAGCCGCCCATTATTCAAGCGCTAAACGCTCTCCATGAGCAGGGACACCGCATCCTCGTGCCCGTCGTGCGTCCCGGCCGCAAACTCGCCTGGGTGCACTGGGACCCAGCCGTTGAACATCCGCTCAACCCCATGGGAATCCCCGAACCCGAAGGCGAAGAACGGGACTCACAGGCATTCGTGAACGCCGATCTGCGCCTCATCCCCGCTCTCGCCTTTGATACTGGCGGGCACCGCCTCGGTCAAGGAGGCGGCTACTACGACCGGATTATCCCCCTGCTCAGCGCACAGCAGCTGAAGGAGCAGAGCATCGGCGTGGTCTTTGCTGACGAAATTTACGAAGCTATCCCCTACGACCAGTGGGACGCTATTCTGCCGGTGATTCTCACCGAACGGGGCATTTTCCACGCTCACCAACAGAGCTAAAAGCGCCCGGCTCACCCACGCCCGATTCGCTCTTGATTGACACCCCGGATCTTTATGCAAAACGCAAAGATATGCAGGAACACACCAACAAAATCACTCACGAAAAAGGCGAAAAGAAACAGAAATAGCTATTTGAGAAGAAAACGCAAATAGCTCCCAACCTTTCAAAAGCGGTACACTCAAACCACGTTAATAAACCATCACAGCGAAAACGGATACAGAAGGACAAAATGCCGGTCTACGTTTACCAGTGCAAGAATTGCAACCACGTCTTTGAACAGCGCCAGTCCTTTAGCGACGAGGCACTGCGCGTCTGCCCGCAGTGCGGCGAAGAAACCCTGCGCAAGCGCTACAACACCGTCGGCGTGACCTTCAAGGGTTCCGGCTTCTACAGCACCGACAAGGGCAACTCCTAAACGGAAGTTCCACACCAGTCGAAGAGGGGCGGGGCAACACAGGTTGCCCCGCCCCTCGGCGTTTAAGAAGCACTCCCAGCTCGGAGGCGCTACACGATATTGTTACCCCAGTGCGGGGGACGTTGCTGACGCATCCATTCCAGACGCTCACGCTCCTCCGGGGCCAGCGGCTGCGTGGAAGTAGCCGCTCTCTGAGAACCCGCCTTCTGGGAGTTCTGGTTCTTCTGGGAGTTCTGGTTCTTCTGGGAGTTCTGGCTCTGAGTATCAGCTTTCTTCGCGGAAGCCCCCGCAGCAGACGAGGCACCCGAAGCCGCAGCCGGAGGCGTCGTCACACCCACCAGCAGAGGCTCAGCCCCACTCACCGAACCGCCGCCGCTCACACGGCGGTGACCGCGGCGAGGCTTCGGCGTCGACGAATAACTAGCCACGAACCTCAGCGCCCTCATCCATATCCAGGTAGTGCAACACGCGCGCCACCACAGCGTCCGGATCGGCGAACACCTCCAGGGTGCCCAGCGTAATGTAGTTCCAGCCCGTGCGGCTCAGACGCTCCGGCAGCAGACGGGTACGCTCACGCACCGAAGCACGCGCGTAATTCTGCTCGCCATCAGAGCACGCCACCAGCGGCATAGCCGCCGGAGCACTCGGCTGCGAAGACACCACGGGAGCCACACCCAGCGCGGGCACCGGCTCAGCAGCCAGCTTCTCCGGGGCGTGCGCAATCAGAGCGATATCGCCCTCACCGCGGCTCACACGCACACCGCAAGCCTGCAGGCGCGCCACCAAATCGTTCAGCAGCCAGTCGCCCAAATCCGGGGTGTCCGCATCGTCGGCAGCCAAGAATGCGTTACGCGGCAGGGTCTCCGGCACGCGCTGTGCCTTCGCCTCCGCCTCTTCACGCGCCTGACGTTCCGCGTGCTCACGCAGCAGGTGGTAAAAGTCCACCGCACCATGATGCAGCTTCTGCGAGTCCAGCTCCGACGGGTCAATGCACGAAACGATGCGCAGGGCACGGCGAGCACGAGTCAGCGCCACCACAAAGCCCTGGCGACCATGCTCGGCAGACAGCTGACCCAAATCGTACGACGCCTGGCCCAGTCGGGCACGGCCCACACCCAGAGAGAAAATCACGGTGTCGCGCTCTAGGGTCTCAGCGCGGGTCAGATCGACCACGCGGAAAGACTCCTCACCGGCGGCGAAGAACGGCGCCAGCTGCGGGTACAGGCTCAGGGCGTGACGCACCGACTCAGCCACACGCTGAGCGTGCTTCGGGCTTGCCGTCACCACCGCCAGCGAACGATCCGGGGTACGGTACGCGTGCTCAAGCACCAGGTTCGTGACGCGCTCCACCTCAACACCGGGCGAGTCCAGGTTCGCGTTATCGCTGACCTTACCGCGAGTATCAATGTACTCAACGGTCAGCGAACCGGCAGGCTGAGAGGAGGCGCGGCTCACCGGAGCCGCATGCAGCTGCGAACCGTAGAACTCACGGTTCAGGTAGTCCAGAATCACCGGGTCCATGCTGCGGTGCAGCATCGCCAAGGTGCGGTTGGGCAGCACGGTAGCGAGCACGTCGAAGGTGCTGTCCAGCTGCTCGTCGGTCGGCTCGGGTGCACCGAAAGTCGGCGCGGACACGATGAACGGCGAGGGATAACCCGAATGCGGGTCACCCAGGGCAATCACCTGGTCGGCACGGGTAATCGCTGGCAGGTTCGCCGCCAGCGGGGTCGACTCGGAGTCCAGCAGCAGCACCGTATCAAAACGCATGGAGGCGGGAACCTTACGCGCCAGGGCGAAGGGGCTCGCAGTCCACAGCGGAAGCAGGGTACGCGCCATGACCGGGGCGTGAGTCAGTAGCTCCTCGAGCACGAACTCGTAGCCGCGCAGCTGACTCTTCAGGTACGCCGCCTGGTCGTGCTCAGACTCAATACGTTCAGTCCACACGCGCGCAATCTTCGCCAGCAGACGCGCCGGGGCGCTGGTCATGTGGGCGTAGTCGGCGCGACGGAAACGGGACTCCGTATCGCGCAGACGGTCACCGTCCAGCAGCTTACCCTCGTGATGCTGCAGCAAGAATTCCAGGGCAGACTGCCACCAGGCGAGCTCCAGCTCAGCGGAAACAACCTCGGTCGGAACCTGACGTGCGTACAGGTCATCGAGCAGCTCCGACAGGCCGCGCTCACGCAGCTTCTGGGTCAGAGCGTCACGCTCAGGCAGGGTCATCAACAGCACGCGGTCCGCCATGAGGGCGTCCAGACGCGCATCCAGTGCGTCCAGGTCGGTGCGCACAAAGTCGGTGCCCTCAACGGTGTCAGCCAGGACAATGCCCAGGCCCGCCAACTCAGAAACCAGGGAGTTCAGGGCGTCAGCCAGCTGATCCAGGTTCTCCGGGATCTGCGGGGTGCGGGGCGCCTCAATGTGGCGAATCCACTCGGCACGCTCCGCCTGAACCACCTTCAGCTGCTCGTGCAGGTCACCAATATTCACGCCGGGCAGGATGTATTCCTTCGCCGCGCGGCGCAGGCGGGAACGCTGCATACTGCTCATCTCGATACCGTTCTCACGGCGCCACGAACCGGAGGCAGTCGCCGCGATCAGGTCGGTCACCGGGCGGTCGTAGACGTCCGCGCGGAAACGCTTGAGCGTCTCGCGGATGCGCATCAGAATCGCCAGCTGCGACTCCCACTCGGCGATGGTACGACCCGGGCGCAGACCCAGCATTGCGCTGGTGCGGTTCATCGCCTCGCGCAGGTTCAGCAGGGAGGACTTGAGGGTAATGACCAGGGCATACGCCTCGGCGGCTTCCTCGTCATTGACCAGGCGGGCACGGTACCACGGGGAGGTACGCGAAGCCGCCGCAAAACCGTCAATCTCACCCAGGCGCACCAGCTCGGCGCGCACCTGCTCACGCTCCATGAGCGAATCGAGCATGGGGCGGTCAAAACGCACGCGGGTTGCCGGGCCGTCCTCGGATGCGGTCAGCTCAGCCAAACGCTGCAGCGCCGAGTAGACAGAAATCTGCCAGTTCGCTTCCTTGTTCAGCAGGGCACGAGTGTGGTCGAGCAACGCGGCACGGGTCACCACGAGCTCTTCGTTCAGGTCCTCAGAGTTCGGCTCTTCCGCGCCCTCATTGCGCACAATCGCGCGAATGAACTCGGCGCGCTGAGCCTCAGCGTCATGCTCGGCAAGCAGGTCGTAGCGCAGGCTCTCAATGCCGGTGCGCTTGAGCAGCGCCGAGAATTCAGCCAGGGTAGAGCGCTTCTCGCCCACCACGAGCACGGACTTACCGCGACCCATCAGGGCGGAAGCAATGTTCACAGCGGTACGCAGCGGCTCGGTGCCGGGCGCCGCGGTAATCGTGAAGGAGAAACCGCTGACCGCGGTGTCGATAATCTCCTGGGCATTCGCGTCAGCGTCCAGCAGGAGCATTTCCTCCGCCGGGTCGCGCTGATCCAGGGGCTGCTGCAGGTTGTGGGCGTTGAGCTCGCGCGGCTTCACGCCGGGAACCTTCAGTGCCGCCAGGTCACGAACCAGCGGGGTGATGGCGGTGTGCGGCAGCTCGCCCAGGCTTTCCTTCAGGTCAGCAAAGGTGGAGATGAAGTATTTCGACTCAATGGTCATGCCCGGAATACGACCGGCGGATGCACGCATACGCTCGATAACAGGCTCGGGGTCCAGGCGGGACATGGAGTTCGCCAGCTGCGCCACGTCCATGGTGCCTAGGTCGATGCCGTACTCCTGCTTGATCTGGCGGACCATCGCCGGGTTCAGGCGTGCGGAACCGGCGAGGCGTAGCTCGAAGTCGTCGTCCTTCGGGTGCGGGGTGATGCTCAGCGGCGCCATAAGAATCGGCGCGATGAAACGCTTCTCGTAGGCGGCGGCGTCCTCGCGGGTGTCGTGCGAAAGCCAGGAGGCGGTACCCGCCACGAAGTAGCCGGAGTCAAGGCCGTGGTCGGTGGCGAGTTCGTAGATCTTGGTGCGCAGGGTGCGGGCAGAGCGCATACCCGCCTCGAGCTGCGACTTGTCACGCAGGATCGTGGAGAGGCGGGTCTTGCGTCCGGCGAGTAGCTGAGCCAGACCGGAGGGGTTTGCTTCGGACAGGTCGATGTGCACGTAGTCGACCTGGTTGAAGTCGAGCATCGCGTCCGGGCCGGTGTAGACGTCCATCTGTTCTGCCCAACGCTCAAGCCCCGCCGAGGGGTCGAAGTCCTCGTGGGCGGGGTTCAGGTGTGCGGGCAGCTCGGCGATGTTGATTTCGTCGGCTACTTCGTGGGTTTCCTCTGCTGAGGTCGCGGCGGCTGCGGCGGGCTGAGCAGTATCAGCCGGAGTGCCGGGTGCGTGTTGCGCGTCGGTAGGCTCGGGAATCTGGTTCACGTCGTGAGTGTCCTTGTGGGTCAGTGCGGTGTACGTTTGCGCGTACACACCGAAGATGGTGGTTCTTCCGGGGTCCTCTGCCCGGGTGCCTCAAACGGGGCGGGTGTCAGCGTGCGCATGCGTGCTTAGTGTGCCCGCGTGCTTACTGCCTGTTCCTCTGTGCTTACTTCGACCACATTGCGATGTTCGCGGCGAGTAGCACTACGGTCACCAATACGTAGAAGACCAGGGCAGGCAGAAGCGCCCAACGGTACTTGGGTGCCAGTTCGCCTTCCAGGTTGCCGAAGCGCAGGGAGCGGAAGAGGAAGAAGCTCAGGATCGCGCCGGGCAGGTTACCGATGATGACCAGCAGAATGGTCAGGTACAGGGCGTAGGCTCGTTCGGTGCGTTCGTTCTCTGCGCCCGCGAATTTGAGGGTGCCGCCCAGTAGCAGGCTGAGGCATGCGTTCAGGAATGCCACGGTGAAGAAGGGAATCTTCAGGGCTGCTTGGAAGTCCATCTGGGAGTTCGCTGCGCCCAGAGCAATCCACAGCAGTAGCAGCGCGGGGATGATCATGAGGTACCAGAACAGGTACTTACGCATCTTCTCGGTGTTTTCGATGAGCGCGAAAATTGCGGTCACTGGGTGTCTCTTTCAGGTGATCTCAGGTGGATTCGGTCGGATTCAGGAGGAGTGAGTGAAGGGGCAGGTGGGCACAGTAATGCCTTGTCAGGCGTCGATTTCGCCCCCATTGTTGAGGGCGTCATCCACCTGGTCCTGCAGGGACTCGCGGCGCTCATTCTCAACGAATTCAATGTAGCGGCGCACGATGTAGTCCAGCAGTACCGACAGCGCAACGAAGGAGTAGTAGGGCTTGCGCTGGGTGCTGATCTGGGTGGGGGTCGTCTGGTAGTGCAGGGAGTACTCGGCGTGTGAAGACATGTAGTTCACACCAATGGCGGTCACCGCAATCATGGGGATGCGGCGCAGCGCCAGCATCTTAATGTGTTCGCGCATGTTCTCAGTCTGACCGGAGAAAGACACAATGATGACCACATCGTCCTGGGTCATATTGTTCATGGCGCTTTCGAACTCATTACGTGCCGGAATGACGTGGCAGAACTTACCGCAAACCTGCATGGACTTGGCAAATTCCTGAACGGCATTGCGCTGAGCGTAGCCGGTACCGAAGCAGTACACAGTGCGAGCCTCATGGATGCGCTTGAGCAGTCCGCTCAGCTCCATGTGCTCGAGGTAGTCGTAGGTGCGCTGAATGTCTTCGCGGCCGCTCTCAATGAACCGCGGGTTGAAGGGTTCGCTGCGGTTCAGAGAGGACTTAATGAAGTACTTCAACTCAGCAAATCCGGAGAAGTTCAGCTTCTTCGTCAAACGGATAATTGAGCTGGTTGAAGTATAGGTTTTATGTGCCAGAGAGTTGATCGTTGACTCTGCAACGAACTCTTCGTTTTCCAGCATGAATGCCAAAATTTCCCGTTCAGTTTCACTGAATCGGTGCTGGTTCGCATTCACGACGTCTTGTAAATCCACTCAAAGCTCCTGAATCCGATGGTGAGCAATATATAAATAGTACACGCTCTAGAGTCATCGGCCAGGGTGGGTGAGGACGGTCATCTATCACTTTGAGTGTGTATGCCAGCAGATTTGAGCCTGGGTGCGAGCCTGAATACAGCTTCGCCGGCGGCATCGGTGTTATCCGATACCGCCGGCGAAGTCTATACCTTATGAGGCGTTATGCCGTCAGGCGGTTGAAAGCTGAATCCTCTTAGGAGAGGGTCTTAGCTTCGTTCACCATGGTCTCGAAACGCTCGCGAACCTGGGGAACGTCCATGCCGACGATGACCTGGAATGCCTTGCCCTTGCGGACGAGGCCCAGAGCACCTGCATTCTTGAAGTCTGCATCCGAGGTGCTGACGAGGGACTCATCAGCAACGGAGACACGCAGGCGGGTTGCACAGTTGTTCACGGTGGTGATGTTCTCTGCGCCACCGAGCAGTTCGAGGAAGCCTGCTGCGCGGGGTGCGTAGAGGTCGCCGTCAGCTGCGGGAGCTGCCGCGCCGCCGTCCTTCTCAGCAGCCTTAGCAGCCTTGTACTCTGCCTTGCTGTAGAGCTTGGTCTCGCCACCGTCTTCTTCACGACCGGGGGTCTTGAAGTCGAACTTCAGAATCATGAAGCGGAAGACCAGGAAGTACAGGACGGTGAAGCACAGGCCCACACCGATCTGCATGAGGTAGGTGCCGGAGTGGTTTGCCCACAGCGGGATCCAGTTCTGGAACAGGAAGTCGAGCAGACCGCCACCCATGTAACCAACCAGACCCAGCTGGTACATGATTGCTGCCATGGATGCTGCCAGGATTGCGTGGACCAGGAACAGCGGGGGTGCAAGGAACAGGAAGGTGAACTCGAGGGGCTCGGTGATACCAATCAGGATCGCGGTGAGGCAGACGGGGATCATCAGAGCGAGAACTTCCTTGCGCTTCTCGGGACGAGCAGTGGTGTAGAACGCCGCTGCGATACCGATGGGTGCAAAGACCTTGGAGTTACCGTGCAGTGCGAAGCCGCCGCCGGGGAACAGTTCCTTCAGGGGCTTGTCGCTCTTTGCGAACTCGGTCAGGTGGGTCGGCCAGTCCTTAGCAATACCGTTCGGGGTAACAACATTACCGAAGACGAACGGGGAGTAGATGAAGTGGTGCAGACCGGTCGGAATCAGGAAGCGCTCGAGGAAGGTGTAAACCCACACGCCGAGTGCGCCGGATGCGATGAAGAAGCCCTGCAGGGAGGAGATGCCGTGCTGAGCGTAGGGCCACAGCCAGGAGAACAGGAATGCCACGGGCATCATCAGGAAGAAGCATGCGCCGTAGACGAACTGGGAGCCCTGGAAGATGCCGAGGAAGTCGGGCAGCTTCTTGTCGAACCAGCGGTTGTGTGCCCACACCACGATTGCGGAGATGATGATTGCACCGAAGATACCGGTGTCCATGGTCTTGATACCGGCGATCATCTTCAGACCGGTACCTGCCGCGCTCTCAGAGATGTCGGTGGTGTAGTCCAGGTCGAAGAAACCGGTGCCGCCCTTGCCCCATACCTTGAGCATGGTGCCAACGAAGTAGTTGAAGGTCAGGTAGACCATTGCAGCTTCCATCACTGCACGTGCGTTAGCGGTCTTTGCCAGTGCAATGGGCAGACCGATCACGAAGAGCAGTTCCATCTGGTTGAAGACGGTCCATGCGCCGGACTCCCAGACAGACCAGAAGTGGTTCCACGCGCTTTCCTTGTCAGCAGCGAGAGGAATCAGTTCACCGTTCTGTGCAATGATCGCGATACCAACCGCAAGGCCGGCGAATGCGAAGAGAAGAACGGGTGCCAGCATGGCAGAGCCGAACCTCTGTACTTTTTCCATCATGAGGCTATACGCCCTTTCGGGTTGTCGAGTGAGCGGACGCAGGTGCCGGCGATCGTTGCCGGTCTGCGGTGGCAACGCCGTATCTTTATACCCTCAAACGAAAGTATATGAGACGGGTGCCACATATCCTGCGTGCGCTAAATGCCGAATGTGTTTTAGACAGAAACAATAATGCCAGGTCATACCTGCCCACAGGTACCAAAACTGTGAGTTTTGAAAGAGTTTTTCAGAACCTGAAACATATCCCGGCACTGGTTAAAAATATTTGCTGCAGATGAGACTTTTTCCCTATTACCTAGCGCACAGAATCGATAGCATAAACAGTGCGCCCATAGAGGTCAGAGTGCATAAACACTCACCACCTCAATACGCGGTGCGCATATCATTCTTCAACCTCACACATACCCCGGACTTAATACATGCGCTTCCTCACCCTCAATACGCACAGCTGGTGCGAAATCCACCAGATTGCCAAGATCCGCGCCCTCGCCAAGTTCATTATTGAACAGCAGGTGGACGTTATCGCCCTCCAGGAGGTCAACCAGCTGACCTCCACCCCCGTGGTGGAACATCCCCTCCACTTCCGCGGCGGCGCGGGTATTCCGGTCCGTGAAGACAACTACGCCCTGCTCCTCGTGCGCGCGCTGGAGGCGCTCGGCGCCCGCTACGAGTGGACCCTCACCGAGACCCACCTCGGGTGGGAGCGCTACGACGAGTGCGTGGCCGTCCTCTCGCGCCTGCCGATTCGCGGTATCAAGCCCATCAATATGTCCCCCGACTACACCTACTTCCAGGTGCAGCGCCGCGCAGCACAGGCAACGCTCATCGAAACTGAGACGGGCACCTTCTGGTGCGCCACCACCCACATGTCCTGGTGGGACTTCGACGGCGAGCCCCTCTTCGCGCAGGAATACGCACACCTCTCGCAGGAGCTTGCCGAGTGCGCCCGCACCGCACCGGTACTGCTCGGCGGCGACTTCAACTCCGCAGCACATCTGAGCAATGAAGGCTACGCGCTGGTCACCTCCAGCGGCATGGTGGATACCCGATCCCTGGCGGAGCACACCGACGGCGAGAACACCGTCCACCGCGAAATCGCCGGCTGGGAAGGTAGCACGGATGCCAAGCGCATCGACTTTGTCTTCGCTGACCGCCTGGTCGACGTGGTATCCCACGCGGTTGTCTTCCGGGATAACTCCCCCGAGGCGATTTCCGATCACAGCGGCCTGCTCCTGGAGATTGACCCCGCAAGCTGGGCCCCTCAGAGCGTCCTGACGCCCCTCACCACCCAGCACTAAGGGCATCAGACTTTAGCCGCCCACAGAGCGGCCCCACACAACACTCATCCATACCAAGGAAAGGAAGAACAATGACGACCCAGATCCAGTGGTGGCAGGAACCCGTTGTCTACCAGATTTACCCCCGCTCCTTCAACGACTCCAACGGCGACGGCATCGGCGATCTGCCCGGCATTACCGAGAAGATTCCGTACCTGGCAGACCTCGGCATCGAAGTACTGTGGCTCTCCCCCATCTACGCTTCCCCGAACGATGACAACGGCTACGACATCTCCGACTACCGCGCCATCATGACCGAGTTCGGCACCATGGAAGACTTCGATGAGCTACTCGAAACCGCACACAAGCACGGCATCAAGCTCATGATGGACCTGGTCGTCAACCACACCTCCGACGAGCACGAATGGTTCAAACAGGCACGCTCCTCCAAGGACAACCCCTACCGCGACTACTACATCTGGCGCGACCCCAAGGGCTTCGACGAGGACGGCAAGCCGATTCCGCCGAACAACTGGATTTCCTGCTTCAGCCCCTCCGTGTGGGAATGGGACGAGGCGACCGGCCAGTTCTATCTGCACTACTTCTCCGTCAAGCAGCCCGACCTGAACTGGGAGAACCCGAAGGTCCGCGAAGAGGTCTACGACATCATGCGCTTCTGGCTGGACAAGGGCGTGGACGGCTTCCGCATGGACGTCATCAACCTAATTTCTAAGGACCTCTCCTTCCCCGAGGACCCGGCAGTCCTCGCTGGCGGCCTCGACAACTGCCTGGCTGTCGCAGCGAACGGCCCGCGCGTGCACGAATTCCTGCAGGAGATGAACCGCGAGGTCCTGAGCAAGTACCCGGTCATGACCGTGGGCGAAACCCCCTGCGTGACCGTGGACGACGCCGCACTCTACACCGGTTTCGACCGCAACGAGCTGCAGATGGTGTTCCAGTTCGAGCACATGGACGTAGACGCCTCCGAAGGTGGCGTGACCGGCAAGTGGTCCGACCGCCGCTTCAACCTGGTTGACCTCAAGAAGGTCCTCACCCACTGGCAGGAAGGCCTGCACGGCCGCGGCTGGAACTCCCTGTACTGGAACAACCACGACCAGCCGCGCACCGTCTCCCGCTTCGGTAACGACTCCCCCGAGTACCGCACCGTCAGCGCCAAGATGCTGGGTACCGTGCTGCACCTGATGCAGGGCACCCCCTACATCTACCAGGGCGAAGAGCTGGGCATGACCAATGTCTTCTTCGACGACGTCAAGGACTACAACGACCTGGAGATTCACGACTCCTGGCGCAAGTACGTTGAAGAGTCGGGCCGCGTCTCCGCGGAGGACATGCTTCGCTACATCAGCGCCTCCGGTCGCGATAACGCCCGCACCCCCATGCAGTGGACCGCTGGCGAGAACGCAGGCTTCACCTCCGGCACCCCGTGGCTGAAGCTGAACCCGCGCTACACCGAAATCAACGCGGAGGCAGAGCTCGCTGACCAGGATTCGGTGTTCTACCACTACCGTGACCTGATTAGCCTGCGCCGCGAGCACCCGATTGTCCTAACCGGCGAGTACCGCCTGCTGGATGAAGAGGATGACCAGGTTTACGCCTACCTGCGCGTGAACTCCGATGAGGACGCCGCCGCAACCGGCGAGCGCGCACTGCTGGTCGTCGCGAACTTCACCGATGACACCGTTCAGCTAAACTACGCGGGTGGCAACCTGGATTCGGTGGTACTGACCAACTCGCAGGCACTCTCCCCGACTGAGCTGAAGGCAATCGAGAACACCCCGAAGCTGATTAGCTCGAACTACCGCGATGAGAACCGCGAGTTCACCGACGAGGGCACCCTGCTGCGCCCCTACGAGGCGAAGGTGTACCTCTTCGGTAACGCCAAGTAGTCGTACCCCACTCATACTGTGCGAAGGGGGACCAGAAACGGACATTCCGGTCCCTCTTCGCCCTATACTTTAATCACAGACAAAATTTGTTCCTCTTTTCGGCTGGATGGCCGGTATAGAAAGGCAATTATGAGCAACTCCGAGGCATACGAGGTTCCCTCCTACGAAGGCCGCCAGTGGTGGAAGGAAGCCGTGGTGTACCAGGTGTACCCCCGCTCCTTCAACGACGCTAACGGCGACGGTATCGGTGATCTGAAGGGCATTATCGAGAAGCTGCCCTACCTGGCTAAGCTGGGCATCAACGTCATTTGGCTCTCCCCCGTGTTCGACTCGCCGAACGTGGACAACGGCTACGATATCTCTGACTACTTCGCGATCATGGGTGACTTCGGCACCATGGAAGACTTCGACGAGATGCTTGAAACCGCCCACAAGCACGGCATCAAGATCCTGATGGACCTGGTCGCAAACCACACCTCCGATGAGCACCCCTGGTTCAAGGAATCCCGCTCCTCCAAGGACAACCCCTACCGCGACTACTACATTTGGAAGGACCCGAAGGGCTTCGACGAGGACGGCAACCCGATTCCTCCGAACAACTGGGCGTCCGAGTTCGGCGGCCCGGCGTGGGAGTGGGACGAGGCGACCGGCCAGTTCTACCTGCACATCTTCTTCAAGGAACAGCCCGACCTGAACTGGGAGAACGAGAAGGTTCGCGAGGACCTGTACTCCATGGTCCGCTGGTGGCTGGACAAGGGCGTTGACGGCTTCCGCCTGGACGCTATCAACATCATCTCCAAGCCCGAGGGCTACCCGGATGACCCCTCCACCGACTATGAGAAGCACACTTCCTCGATTCCGTTCGTCATTACGAACGGCACCATGGTGCACCCGTGGATGAAGGAACTCACCCGCGAGACCTTCAGCCGCTACGACGTGATGACCGTGGGCGAGACCAGCGCAACCAGCCCCGAGGACGCTAAGCTGTGGGCTGGCTACCACACCGGTGAGCTGAACATGATCTTCCACTTCGATCACATGGGCGTGGATAACGACCCGAACGGCAATCTGGGCGGCAAGTGGTCCTACGCACCGTACAAGCTGACCGAGCTCAAGCGCATCCTGAACGACTGGCAGACCACCCTGGAGGGTAACGCCTGGGGTTCGCTGTACTGGAACAACCACGACCAGCCGCGCGTTGTCTCTCGCTTCGGTAACGATTCGGATGAGTTCCGAACCCTGTCCGCTAAGCAGCTGGCGACCACTCTGCACTTCATGCAGGGCACCCCGTACATTTACCAGGGTGAAGAGCTGGGCATGACCAACGTGAAGTTTGATTCGATTGAGGATTACCGCGATGGTGACTCGATTCGCTTCTACGAGGACATGCACGTTGATCACAAGCGTCTGAGCCACGAAGAGGCGATGCAGGCGATTTATATTAAGGGCCGCGATAACGCTCGTACCCCGGTTCAGTGGGATGCCTCCGCTAACGGTGGTTTCAGCCCCGAGGGTGTGACCCCGTGGATTGCTGTAAACCCGAACTACCCGGCGATTAACGCTGAGGCTGTTCTGGCTGATGAGGATTCGATTTTCTACCACTACCAGCAGCTGGTGGCTCTGCGCCGCGGCAAGCTGAAGGACCTGATGGTTTACGCAGCCTTCGCTCCGGTGGATTCGGTTCAGGTTCCGCACAACGAGGATGAGGCTGTGTACGCATACGCCCGTACCGGTGGCGCGGATGGCAGCCCCGCGAACGAGTCTTTGCTGGTTATTTCGAACTTCACTGCCGAGGAGCAGGAGCGGGACTTCGCGGTGCTTTCTGAGGCTCGTGAGGCTGGTGCTCGTGTTGAGCTGGTGAGCTCGAACTACAAGGACGACGCGGGTTCGACCCTGCGCCCCTACGAGGCGAAGGTGTACCACATCGTTCGCTAAGCGCTGTAGCTCGTTGAGTGCTGCCGCGTGCCGATAAGGTGATAGACAGCAGAAGGAGGGTGAGGCTTATGCCCCGCCCTCCTTTTGTGTTGTCTTCTGTGTTCTCTTCTGCGTTCTCTCCGGTGTTCTCCAGGCATGCTTTCTTGGCTCTGCTTAGCTGGAGGCTCTGCTCAACTGGAGAAGACGAGCTGCAGGATCGGCACGGCGAGCGCTATCATTCCTACGCTGACGACCGCCCCTGCGGCAATGACGGGGGCTGCGGTGCCTTCGTGCCGGTAGTGGGTTTCCAGAATGACAATATTAGCTGCTGGCGGCAGAACAGCCAGAAGGAAAAGCACCTGCGGATGCGCGAGCAACTGGTCAAAGTGCACGCCCGCCGTATCGTGTGCCCAGCGGGCGAATGCCAGCACGCCGATGCTGTAGACGCTCACGAGCACGACGCGTAGGAGCGCCCACCGGACGGCTTGTTTGAGGTCGGTTCGGTGCAGGCGGGCGGTGCTCAGCCACATGCCTAGCACCATGAGCCCTACGAAGCTGAAGACCCAGGTGATGAGCCGGTAGATACCGGCGGCGTGGGTGTTGAGGAACGGTCCGGCGGGCAGGCATATCAGCCCGATCGCTACGGCGATAATGGGGCGGTTAGTGAGCAGGGACCGCAATACTGCACCGACGGCAGCTTTTCGGGCGGGCTTGGATTGGCTATTCGTGAGTCCGTCTGCGTTGGCTTCTCTGCGCATGAGTGAGGTGCCGAGGATATTACCCATGACGGAGTTGCCGATATACGCGCCGACGTATAGGCGTACGGCTTCCTCGCCCCAGAAGCTGGCAACTACGGGGATTCCGAAGATTCCAGCGTTGAGGTAAACGAGGGCGAGCCGCTGCACCGGGTCGTTCGTGAAGAAGGCGGCGCAGCGTACTAGAAGCGCCATGAGCACCATGGTGGAGGCTGCCATGAAGAAGAGTTCGGGGCGGCTGGTGGCGACGATGTAAACGATGACGGTGGGGATAATCCAGCGGGTCAGCAGGGCGGAGGCGCTTTCTTTCAGGCGATTGCCCCCAGTGCTCGGGCAGCAACATTGCGAGCCCGAATCCTGCCCCTAAGTAGAGGAGTGGGAGGATCATTCCCATGCTCGTTCCTTTCACTGTTGCCGTGTCTGTGCTGTTGTTTTACGGCTAAGGTCCCTGTCTAATAACCCTACCCTGAACCTTCAGGTTGAGGCTTACTGCTTTTTCGTTGTATTTTTCGAAATTTTCGCGTCATATTGCATCATATTCGCTGATGCTCTCGTTTTTTATACGGTTCGCTTCTAATCTTGAATTATAGAGAGAATATATTTTCCACCACATTCTTTCGTTCTATCACCGACACTCATTTCTTACGAGATTAAGAACTATGCTTTTTCTTCTCCCGTGAGGCTAAATATTCAGGAGCCCGCAATGCAGCAGCCGTATCTTTCTTCCCCTCCCGAATCTGGTGGTGTCCCGCAGCATCCGGCGCAGGCTTCCAGCCAGCATGCTGATGCGCATATTCCGTGGCGCTCTTCTTCTGCTCTGCTTACTGCCCCTGCTGCAGCTTCTGTAGCGACTGTACCCGCCCCTGAGAGCCCGGAGCGAACCTTTAGGGTGCCTCACCCGGTGTTGAGCGCTATCTCGTGGGTGATTGCGGCTGCGAGCGCTGCATGGCTTGTCATTCTGGCTGTTTCGTTGACGATGATTGTGGCATCAGGCCTGAGTCATGATTCTGAGTTTGTGATGCTGACCTATGGCGTGTACATGGCGTGCGCGTTTGGGTTCTGCTGTTTTGGTACGTTTTTTGCGTTGCATTTTGGGTTGGGGTCGAGCGCTCATTGGCGTGATTCGATTCGTCACCCGCATCACCCGCATTAAAGTTTTTATTTATCGTGTAGTTTTGTGGAGAGTTTTTAGTTCTTTTATTTGAACTCTCGTTTTAAATATTTTGGCGTTTTCCTTTGAAATTCACGCTTAAGTACCACCCGTTTTTCTCTATACCTCCGCATAAAAAGCCGCCCGGCGCATCCACAAACAGGATACACCGGGCGGCTTACTTCTAAGCTAAAAGTCTGGGGCAGGGCGCTGCGAGGCAGAACGTTCCGCTACGGGGATTTCTTCAGAACAGTTTGTGTCATCTCCAAGGGAAGGAAAACTGACGAAAAACTCATAGACGGAGGATTTATGCTCTTGCTTTTGATCGTGCTCGTTATCAGATTTTGACATCTCTAGCCCCTCCTTATGACATTAGGTTAGTGCTCTGCACATGTCAGACGAAGCATGCATAAGCACATTATATTTCGTTCATCCCTGGCATCTGCAACGTACATACTCACAAAAGGAGCCACCCAGCACATCCACAAACAGGATGCACCGGGCGGCTCCTTCACAGGCTCCCAGCTACAAAGCTAGGTAGCCCAAAGCGGGATTACTCCCACTCAATGGTTCCCGGGGGCTTGGAGGTAACGTCCAGCACCACTCGGTTAACGTCCTTGACCTCGTTCGTAATACGGTTCGAGATCTTAGCCAGCAGGTCGTACGGCAGGCGCGACCAGTCAGCGGTCATTGCGTCTTCCGAAGAGACCGGGCGCAGAACAATCGGGTGGCCGTAAGTACGGCCGTCACCCTGAACGCCCACGGAACGAACGCCAGCCAGCAGAACCACGGGGCACTGCCAGATGTGCTCGTCCTGACCTGCTGCGGTCAGCTCTTCACGCACGATAGCGTCAGCGGCACGCAGGGTTTCCAGGTTCTCGCGGTTAACCTCGCCGACAATGCGGATGCCCAGGCCGGGGCCGGGGAACGGCTGACGTGCCACGATCTTCTCGGGAACGCCGAGCTCACGACCGATAGCGCGGACCTCGTCCTTGAACAGGGTGCGCAGCGGCTCAACCAGTTCGAAGGTCAGGTCGTCGGGAAGGCCACCCACGTTGTGGTGGCTCTTAATGTTTGCGGTGCCGTCGCCGCCGCCGGACTCGACAACGTCCGGGTACAGGGTGCCCTGGACCAGGAACTTGATGTCTGCGCCCTCTTCGCCAGCTTCAGCAATCAGCTTGCGCTGTGCCTCTTCGAAGGAGCGGATGAACTCGCGGCCGATAGCCTTACGCTTCGCCTCGGGTTCGGTGATGCCATCGAGGGCGGAGAGGAAACGCTCCGACTCGTCGATGGTAATGACCTTGATACCCATGGATGCTGCGTAGTCCTGCTCGACCTGTTCGCGCTCGCCCTCACGGAGCAGACCGTGGTCGATAAAGAAGCAGGTGAGCTGGTCGCCAACAGCCTTGTGCACAAGCGCTGCTGCCACGGAGGAGTCAACGCCACCGGAGAGCGCGCAGATGACGCGGTCGCTACCGACCTGCTCGCGGATCTTTGCGACCTGCTCTTCGATGATGTTGTTGGTGGACCAGGTGGGCTTCAGTCCTGCCACATTGTAGAGGAAGTTCTCCAGGGCGACCTGGCCGTAGTCGGAGTGCTTCACCTCGGGGTGCCACTGCACGCCGCCGAGCTTGCGGGACTCGTCCACGAATGCTGCCACGGATGCGCCGGGGGTCTTTGCCAGCACCTCAAAGCCTTCGGGGGCTTCGGTCACGGAGTCACCGTGAGACATCCACACGTTCTGGGTGGTGGGGGTGCCGGTGAGGAAGGAGGAGTTCTCAGCGCAGACCACAGCGTCGGTTGCACCGTATTCGCGCAGACCGGTCTGGGCGACGGTGCCGCCGAGGGTCTGGGCCATCACCTGGAAGCCGTAGCAGATACCGAAGATCGGCACGCCAGCTTCGAAGAGGGCCTTGTCGCCCTTGGGTGCGCCATCGGCGTAGACCGAGGAGGGGCCACCGGAGAGCACGATGGCTGCCGGGTTCTTGGCGAGCATCTTCTCGGTGCTCATGGAGTGGGGGACGATTTCGGAGTAGATGCCGGCTTCACGCACGCGACGAGCAATGAGCTGCGCGTACTGTGCACCGTAATCTACCACCAGGACGGGACGCTCTTCGAGCTGGTCCAGGTTCACAGAGTTGGTCACGAAAATTACCTCAACGTGTTGGTACTAATCCGCGCACTTGCGCGGGGATATATCTATTTTACGCTATCGCGGTGTGAGCTTGAACGCCCGCAGCGCGGGAACCCTTCAGCGAATGACCGTTCTTTTCAGCGAGTAAAAATAAACCCCGTATAAGAAAGCACCGCCCGGCGACGGAGTTAACGACTCCATAGCCAGGCGGCACATTGCAAAAACAATCCTCTTCGTTTATCCCTTGAACTGAGACATATCAATACGCCGGTCGCAGAAGTCCGCCACCGCATCGCTGTGCGTAGCAATAATGGCACAGGCCCCGGCGTTCACCAGCTCCCGCAGAATATCAAGCACCTGCGCCTCGTTCTCGGCGTCCAGCGCACCGGTCGGCTCATCTGCCAGAATCAGTGATGGCTGCTTCAACATAAGCCCAGCAAGCGCCACGCGCTGCTGCTCACCACCCGAGAGTTGGTAGATAAGAGACTTCTCTCGCCCAGACAAACCGACCCGGGCGAGGACGGACTCTAGCTCTTTGCGGCTCGGACGCTGCGAACGCGGCATAACCGCGAGCGGTCCGAGGACGTTCTTTTCAACGCTCTCCCCTTCTACCAGGGCATAGTTCTGGAAGAGATATCCTAGACTATCACGGCGGAAATGACGGCGGGTTCGCGATGATGAACCGCTCAACATTGTTCCTTGGAAGGTATATTCCCCTTCAGTAAAGTCGGTCAGGGTCCCTAGACAGTTAAGGAGAGTGGTCTTGCCACTTCCTGAGGCACCAGTTAGGGCTAGCATCTGTCCTGGAGCTACGGCAATATGGACATCAGCAAAAATAGGATGTCCTGCAATACGCACAGACCCCCCGCTTACGGCCAGCAGATTTTCTGTTTTTAAGATGGACGTCATCAGTACATTTCCTTTCGCGCATGATTGGCAACAGTAACTCGGTAGCCTCTGCCAAAGGCCCATAAACTCATACCAATCGACACAATAACAGTGGATGTGAAGAGTACCGTTGCCAGTACTGCAATAACAGATGCAGTCTCAGCCCCAGCATTGAGATACTGCTCGTGGGCCAAACTCGTTAGTTGGAGGACCCCATAGCTAATGACAAGAATCGTCAAAACCGCCTCCCCTATGAGAACCCCACGGAAAGTCCGGGTCGGATGCATACCGTAGGTAAAGGAACGAGCGATACGCTGCTGATGTTCTGCGCAGTACACACGTGCGTACTCCAGAAGGGTCACAAGACACAAAACGGAAAGGATGATGAGCGCATACAAGCTAATGCGTTGTTCGCTCTGCATCCTGCTTGTGAGACTAAAATATTTTTCGCTCACCGGCAGAATTTCACCTACGTAGCTTCGAGCTGCACTACCCTTCAGAGATTCAAGAGCTTTCTGCCGGTCCTTAATAAATGCCCCGTTCTGACTGAAGGCGGCAACGAGCATCTCCATTCTGTCAGTCAGCACAGTTTTCGGGACATACACAATGATGGGGTTCTGCACAAAGTAGTTCGCTTTAGTACCGTCACCATATGTATAGGACCTCGTTACAGACTCATATGCCCTCAACTCCGAAAGCTCAGCACGTGAAGCTTCTAATTTATTCGAGGAAGAAGAGCTATCAGCCGAGTCAAAAGTACTAGAAGCAAGGCGCCTTATATCATCAGCGTGCTTTTCCAATTCCTGGGGATAGTAGACGCTAAGACCGCTACGACCTTCCAGGTCTTCAAGAGGAGGTAAACCTGCTGGCAGGGATTCAGGATTACTATCCAGGTATTCACGATTCACGTACAGAAAGGTACGACCCAAGCTCTGATCAGATTTCAGAGAGGCTGATTCATCCTTTCCGGCTCTATAAGCTTCAATCGATTCAGGGGATGTATAGACAGGGTTCTCCGCACTAGCGAGGATGACGTTATCAGATTCTACTTGTTCTTTACTCCAGCCCTGAAGGTTCTGGATGTCACTAGTCTTATACCGGAAACCATTAAAGGACACACTATATCCGTTACCCTGAAGCACCGCGGGGCGGGCTTGATTGAGTGCATGGACTTGCTGAGTCGTGTAAGCCAAAGTGATTAGAGTAGCAACAACAAGAATGAGCGCCAAAGAGCGGCACGCCCAGCTAGCCGCATAGGTAATACGCGTAGGTACCTTTCCTTTAAGGGCTTGTCCAATAGGTATAGCTACAGTAAGTGCACAAGCCACATAATGCAGCAGAAGCATAAGGCCCAACATCCAGCACAACAGGATAAGCTGAACTTTCAGCGTCAAAGCTGCAAAAGCCCACGAATTGTACAGGGCGAGGAATGTATAGAAAAGGGCATAGAGGCCCAGAATTCCACAAAGAATAGCAGGCCCCGACTCTAGCAGCTGTGCACCGTAGACACGGTTTAAGGATGCCCCATGCAGACGCAGGCGCGCGCTTTTTTTCGTCTGCCGGAATATGGCACCAATCAGAGCCGTACTAAGGGCTAGGCATGTTGCAATAAAGGCATACCCGCCTGGGGTTCCCATGTAGTACCCTGCAATACTTCGGAGATTGAGAACATCGTATTCAGTTGTATGCGCACCATTTTCACGCAGGGTAGCGAGTAGCTGGGCGCGTTGTTGCTCACTACCGCCATAAAGGTTGTAGAGACCTCGCGCTTCTGCAACCTTGCCCGGATTAAGCCTTTTGACCTCAACGCGGTCTTCAGGGGTATAGGAAGGGTATCCTGTTTGTTCCCACCCACGTACAGTATTTTCGGCACCGCAGAATTCGAGTACGATACCGTGCCGAGTATCTGACACATCAAGGGTGCGACGAGCTATAGCGATACTGTTCTTCTCCGCTTCCTGACACATATCCTCTAGAAATTTGCGAGTATCTACGCCTTCGCTGATTGAAGGAATCTGGAGGTTACGGGTATGCCCAAGAGACATCTCCGAGTTGATACTCAGAAGCATGAAGAAAGGGAACACGATGGAGGCGAGGGCTGCCCATAGATAAACTGAGGTGAGGGCCGATACATACCGGCCAAATCGGAATCGGCACTTAAGCATGGGGATTCATTTCTGTCATATGGGCGGACCGCCTGATAGATTCACTCAGACGGCCCGCCAAATATTTTGTATATTAGCTTCCTGCATCATTTGCAGGGCCATATTGCTAATACGCTATAGAACATCCAACGCGCTCATCTCTAACAATGGTTGTTGTAGTAAGCCTCGTTAGTGTGGTCCCAAGAATGACCAGACGAAGCCCTAGCAGTGGTAAAGGGCTTCTTACATCCGGAGTAAACCCAGTTACTTCCCCAAACGGTTGCACTATGCCGTGCTTCTTTGTGGTAATAACGAGACCACACACCCCAGATAGACGAACCATAGTCCCAAGTACCACCATGAACCTCAACAACAGTCGCCGCAGCCGGGACAGTTGCGGCAGGAACGGCAGTCAGTGCCGTCACGCTCAACGCGGCAGCAGCAAGAACCTTCTTAACAGGGGGAGCGAAGATACCCATTTCTAATCTCCTTCGATAGGTATATCCATATGGTATTGAACTTGCAGTTTTGCAGAAGTTCTTTCAAAGAATATAGACCTTAGCCATATCCTTATTAGATACACTACAGTGAAAATATAATCCCAGTCACTATAAAATGAGAAAGTTTAACAATATGGCATAAATTCCATTCTCCCAAAGACAGTGACTCAACCCCTACCTAAAAGAGCACGTCAAAACAATACCGCCCGGTAGTCGGAGGGATAAACCCACCAACCACCGGGCGGTGATTCATGAAGCTACATTAGCCGCGGTACGCGGGAACCACGGTCAGGTCAGCCTTCTGGAACTTCTTCAGGTCCAGGTAACCGCAGTTAGCCATTGCACGCTTGAGCGCACCGACAATGTTGCTGGTGCCGTTCACGTGGTGCGAAGGACCGTACAGGACCTCCTCCAGGGAGCCGACAACACCCAGCGGGGTGCGCACGCCGCGCGGGAAGTCCAGCGAGTGCGCCTCGTTACCCCAGTACCAGCCCTGGCCGGGAGCCTCGGATGCACGAGCCAGCGGAGCGCCCAGCATGACGGCGTCAGCACCCAGTGCGAGCGCCTTCACCATGTCGCCGGAGCGGCCCAGGGAACCGTCAGCGATCACGTGTACGTAGCGGCCGCCGGACTCATCCAGGTAGTCCGAACGTGCCGCAGCCACGTCGGCGATAGCGGTTGCCATCGGTGCGGAGATGCCCAGGCCCTGGCGGGTAGTCTGTGCGGAACCGCCGCCGAAGCCCACCAGCACGCCGGCTGCGCCGGTACGCATCAGGTGCTTAGCCTGCGAGTAGCCAGCCACACCACCAACGATGACCGGAACGTCCAGTTCGTAGATGAATTTCTTCAGGTTCAGCGGCTCGTGCGAGGTGGAAATGTGCTCAGCAGAGACGGACGCGCCGCGGATGACGAACAGCTCAACACCCGCCTTCACCACGGTCTCGTAGTGCTCCTGGGTGTTCTGCGGGCTCAGGGAGCCTGCAACGACCACGCCGGAGTCACGAATCTCTTCCAGGCGTGCAGTGATTAGTTCCGGCTTAATCGGCTCGGAGTAAATCTGCTGCATGCGGGTGGTTGCGGAGGCGGGGTCCGCCTCGGGCAGCTCGACAATCTCGTCGAGCAGCGGCTGCGGGTCCTCGTAGCGGGTCCACAGGCCCTCGAGGTTCAGCACGCCCAGGCCACCCAGCTTACCCAGTGTAATGGCGGTCGCCGGGGACATGACCGAGTCCATGGGCGCACCAATGATGGGGGTGTCGAACTTGAAGGCGTCAATCTGCCAGGAAGTGTCGACGTCGCGGCGGTCGCGGGTACGGCGGGTAGGCACCAGCGCCACATCGTCCAGGGAGTAGGTGGGGCGGGCGTTCTTAGAGAGGCCAATCTGAATTTCAGACATGGGGTGAATCCTTTCGAATTCGGTTTGAGGGGTGCCGCTGGGCGTTATTCGCGCCGATGCCCGCCCGATACCTGAACGGGTATGGGGCGGGCTCAACGGCGCATGGTATGCACACCATGCGGCGAATCATCGTTGGTGAGGCGTTTTAGCGGCGGTAGTTCGGTGCCTCAACGGTCATCATGATGTCGTGCGGGTGCGATTCCTTCAGACCTGCGGGGGTGATGCGCACGAACTGACCCTTGTACTTGAGCTCCTCGATGGTGCGGGAACCGACGTAGAACATGGTCTGGCGCAGGCCGCCTTCGAGCTGGTGAATCACTGCGGAGAGCGGGCCGCGGAAGGGAACCTGACCCTCAATACCCTCGGGGATCAGCTTCTCTTCGCTGGAGACATCAGCCTGGAAGTAGCGGTCCTTGGAGAAGGACTTGTGGCGGCCGCGGGTCTGCATTGCACCCAGCGAACCCATGCCGCGGTATGCCTTGTACTGCTTACCGTTCATGAAAATCAGCTCACCGGGGGACTCGGTGGTACCAGCCAGCAGGGAGCCGAGCATCACGGAGTCAGCGCCGGCAACCAGTGCCTTGCCGATCTCGCCGGAGTGCTGCATACCGCCGTCAGCAATCAGCGGCACGCCCGCCGGGATTGCTGCCTTAGCGGACTCGTTGATAGCGGTCACCTGGGGAACGCCAACACCGGCGATAATGCGGGTGGTGCAGATGGAGCCGGGGCCGACGCCGACCTTCACGCCGTCAGCGCCGGCGTCGATGATTGCCTGTGCGCCCAGGCGGGTTGCAGCCTGGCCACCGATGACGTCCACGTGTGCTGCGGCGGGGTCCTTCTTCAGGCGGGCGATCATGTCGAGCACGCCCTGGGAGTGGCCGTTTGCGGTGTCCACGAACAGTGCGTCAACGCCTGCCTCAACCAGGGTCATGGCGCGCTCGTAACCGTCGCCGAAGAAGCCGATAGCGGCGCCGGCACGCAGGCGGCCGTCCTCGTCCTTGGTGGCGTTGGGGTACTGCTCAGTCTTGACGAAGTCCTTCAGGGTAATCAGACCGGCGAGCTTGCCTGCGTCGTCGACCAGGGGCAGACGCTCAATCTTGTTGTGGGACAGCAGCGCGAATGCCTCGTCCTTGGTGACGCTGGGGTGCGCGGTGACCAGCGGCATGGGGGTCATGATGTCGCGGACGCGAATGCCCTCGTAATCGGAACGGGAGATGTAGCGGATATCGCGGTTGGTGATGATGCCTTCCAGCACGCCCTCTTCGCTGACGACGGGCAGACCGGAGACCTTGTAGTAGCCGCAGACCTCGTCGTATTCGGCGATGGTTGCGTCAGCACCGATGGTGACGGGGTTAATGATCATGCCGGACTCGGAACGCTTCACGCGGTCCACGTGTGCAGCCTGGTCCTCGATCGAGAGGTTGCGGTGGATAACGCCCATACCGCCCAGACGTGCCATAGCGATTGCCATAGCAGAGTCGGTCACGGTGTCCATTGCGGCGGAGATGATGGGGGTGTTCAGGGTGATGCGCTTAGACAGGCGGGTGGAGGTGTCCGCATCGGAGGGGATGACGTCGGTGTTGCCGGGCAGCAGCAGCACGTCATCGTAGGTCAGGCCGGTGAAGCCGAAGGGATCCTCGGACAGAGCGGTGGGAATGGTCATTGTCTACCTTTCGGATGCTGGCTTCATCGGTGAGAAGCTCAGCCTATACGTTGCGTATGTCAAGATGCGGTACGACCCGTCTGCTCGCACCCCACAAGGTGGTTTGAGCGCAAACGAGAACAGCTTACCTTCTATAGTAAACCGCTAAAGGTTTCTTTGCTGAGAAGCCCTCATAGTAAGCACCCCTCAGCGGGAGGCTGTCGGCAGGTTCTAGCGCCCCCACGAACGCGAGCGCATCCGAGCCTACCGACAGCGAGTGCCCGGTACCGCCTCCTTGATGGAGGGGGCGGCACCGGGCACACACACTATTTAGTCTTCTTCAGTTTCTTCGGGCTTCTCGACCACCAGGGTCTCGGTGGTCAGCACCAGAGCCGCAATGGAGGATGCGTTCTGCAGAGCCGAACGGGTCACCTTCACCGGGTCAATCACACCGGCTTCGATGAGGTCCACGTACTCGCCGGTCTTGGCGTTGAAGCCGTGACCCACGGGCAGTTCGGAGACCTTGGAGACGATGACGTAGCCGTCTTCGCCAGCGTTCTCCGCGATCCAGCGCAGCGGCTGAACCAGGGCGCGGCGAACGATCTGTACACCCACGTTTGCGTCGTGGTTGCCCAGGTCCATACCGTCCAATGCCTTCAGCGCGTGGACCAGTGCGGAACCGCCGCCGGAGACGATACCCTCTTCCAGAGCGGCACGGGTGGAGGACACAGCGTCCTCGATGCGGTGCTTGCGTTCCTTCGCCTCAACCTCGGTTGCGGCACCGACCTTGATGACGCCCACGCCGCCGGCGAGCTTAGCCAGGCGCTCCTTGAGCTTCTCGCGGTCCCATTCGGAATCCACGCGCTCAATTTCGCGGCGCAGCTGCTGCACGCGATCCTCGATCGCCTCGGGGTCGCCGCCGCCGTCCACGATGGTGGTGTGGGACTTGGTGACGGTCACGCGGCGTGCCGAGCCCAGGTGCTCCAGGGTGACCTGCGGCAGGTCGATGCCGAGCTCGCCGGTCACGACGGTGCCGCCGGTCAGAATTGCCAGGTCCTGCATGATTGCCTTGCGGCGGTCACCGAAACCGGGAGCCTTCAGAGCCACCACGTTGATGGTGCCGCGCAGCTTGTTCACGACCAGTGCGGAGAGCGCCTCGCCGTCAACGTCTTCTGCGATGATGGTCAGCGGCTTCTTCGCCTGAACAATCTTCTCGAGCACGGGCATGATTTCTGCAATGGTGGAAATCTTGCCCTGGTAGAGCAGCACGAGGCTGTTCTCCAGCACTGCTTCGCCGCGCTCAGAGTCGGTGACGAAGGAGGGCGAGAGGTAGCCCTTGTCGAACTGCATACCTTCGGTGATGTCCAGCTCGATTTCGGTGGAGGAGCCGTCTTCGATGGTGATGACGCCGTCCTGGCCGACCTTCTCGAAGGCGCGAGCCAGCAGCTCACCGATCTGCTCGGACTGCGCGGAGATAGCGGCAACGTGCGCCACCTCGGGGCCCTGCACGGGGCGTGCGTTCTCGAGCAGGCGTGCGGAGACAGCCTCCACAGCAGCCTCAATGCCGCGCTTGACGTCGGCGGGTGCCGCGCCGCTGGTGACATTGCGCAGGCCCTCGTTGACCAGTGCCTGTGCGAGCACAGTTGCGGTGGTGGTGCCGTCACCGGCTACGTCGTTGGTCTTGGTGGCGACTTCCTTCGCCAGCTGGGCGCCCAAGTTCTCGTACGGGTCGTCCAGTTCAATTTCGCGGGCAATGGACACGCCGTCATTGGTGATGACGGGTGCACCCCACTGCTTGTCGAGCACAACGTTGCGCCCGCGCGGGCCGAGGGTTACCTTGACCGCGTTTGCCAGCTTATCGACGCCAGCCTGCAGGGACTTGCGGGCGGCATCGTTGAATTCAAGCTGCTTAGCCATGTGTTCGCTACTCCTAGTGCGTCACAGAAAGGAAAATTTGAGGGGCAGATGATAGCTCATGCGCCGTACCGGATGAGCGGTACGGCGCATGAGCATCTGAAAGTATTAGTCGACGATTGCCAGAACGTCGCGTGCGGAGAGAATCAGGTACTCTTCGCCCTGGTACTTGACCTCGGTGCCACCGTAGCGGGAGAACACGACAACGTCGCCTTCCTTGATGTCTACGGGAATGCGGTTGCCCTTCTCATCCACGCGGCCCGGGCCAACGGCGACAACGCGTGCTTCCTGCGGCTTTTCCTTCGCAGTTTCGGGGATGACCAGACCGGATGCGGTGGTCTGCTCAGCCTGCTCAATCTTGATAACGACGCGGTCTTCCAGGGGCTTGATAGCCATAATCGGTTCCTCCGGGTTGTGGATTTACGTTTGATGCGAGACAGCGGCGCAGTGGCGCGCCCGATGACTGTCTCGAGTGCTACCTCAACTCTAGTTTCACCTGTGCTTTCGGTCAAGAAAAGCGCCCCTCTGCCGGGGTGTTTCACCGCAAGGCGAACGCTGAGCAAAAAGCTGGGCAAATCGGGCTCCTCACCTCTCAAAACCGGCACCCCGTAAAATGAGGAGCATGCCTATTCCCGCATCCCCTTTTACTCCCGCCGCCGAGCTTCCGTTCAGCCCCGAAGCGCTCGCGGCAGCCGACGAGCTCTACCCGCTGGGCTCGGATACGCTCAGCGCCGTCACTTCTTTGCGTTCGCGAGGTTTCAGCCCCGAGGAGTCTGCACAGATTATTTCGCTGGCGCAGGCTCGTACCCGTGCGCGCGCCAAATTCGGCGAACGCGCCCGCACGCTCATGCTGACTCAGGAGGCGGCGGAGCAGGCCACCCGCCCGGTGATTGCGCACTATCGTGCTCAGCGCCTGCGCCCGGTTGCCGGCACGGTGGCTGATTTGGGTTGCGGTATTGCCTCGGACTCTGCCGTATATGCGGCGGAGCGCGGTACCGTGGTTACGGTGGAGCTGGACCCGTTGACGGCTTCTTTTGCGGCGAAGAACCTAGAGTTTTGCCCACAGGCGCGCGTGTATTCGGGGGATGTGACCGATTATGTGCACGGTGAACTTCTGGACGCTACCGGCGAGCCGGTGGGTATTGTTTGGATGGACCCGGCACGCCGCGAGTTGCGCGGCGCTAAGAAGGCTCAGACGGAGCGCCTTTTTGATCCGGAGGCGTTCTCTCCCCCGTTCTCGTTCGTGCTGAATCTGGCACGTACGGGCGTGCCTATGGGCGTGAAGTTGGGTCCCGGTTTTCCTCATGAGGGCATCCCCTCACCCGAAGATATTGCGTCGGAGGCAAACCCCAACCCGCGCATTGAGGCGGAGTGGATCCAGTCAGAGGGTTCGCTTGCCGAGTTGGTGCTCTGGTTTAACGCGCTGGCTCAGGAGGGGATGGCTCGCACGGCGACCTCGGTGCGTGAGCTACCTGCAGAAGAGGCTACCCCTAACGAAGGCACCGCCGAAACCAGCGCCCTGCTGCCGCCGTACGAGGCGGTGAGCTTCCGCAGCCCCCTGACGGCGGAAGAAGCGCAGCAAAGCGTTGACGTTCCGGTGTCCCTACCGCAGCCCGGTGGTTACCTGTTGGAGCCTGCCCCGGCGATTGTGCGTTCGCATCTGGTCGCTGAGTTTGCGCAGAGTATTGGCGCGCATCTGCTGGATGAGCACCTGGCGTACCTGTGTTCTGCCGAGCCGGTGGAGCATCCGTTGGTTGCCTGCTACGAGGTGCTGGAGGAGATTCCCCAGCAGGAGAAGCAGCTGAAGCGTTGGGTGCGTGAGCAGGGCTTTACGGCACTGACGATTAAGAAGCGTGGCGTGGATATTGTTCCGGAGCAGTTGCGTGCGCGCCTGCTGGGTTCGGCGGGTTCTAAGCCTTCCAAGAAGAAAAAGAACGCTAATTCTTCTTCGGGCGCTCAGGAGTCCTCGTACCGTCCGGCAACGCTGGTCTTTACCCGCATCGGTTCGGGTAGGGATTCACGCCGCGTCGGCTGGCATGTGCGCCCGCTCTAACCTCACCAGCCCCGGCCACCCATCCCTGGCTACCCAGCACTGACGACCCAGACCCGACTGCCCAGACCCGAGGTCGGGTTACCGTTCGTGACGATTCATGACGTTTCCGTTCCGGATTCTGCACTCGACAGGGCACCGGGCACCGCAAGACCGTACACTAGATACGGTGCCCGATAAAGACGCTGTGCCGGATAAAGATACTATGCCTGATCAAAGATACGCGGCCTAGTAGAGGCACTCCCCCAAGGAGCCGGCTCTCACCAGCTAGCGCACAGCCGGGCAGAGCCCACCGATAATAACTTTCATAGTCGGCACCATGCACGACCCTATTTCCAGACGCAGGAAAGGCAATATGATCGACTTTGCTACCTCCCCGCAGTCCACTCTCGGCGTGGAATGGGAGATTGCGCTCATCGACCGTGAAAGCGGCGCACTGACCCAGCGCGCCAGCGAGGTGCTATCCATCCTGCGCGAGCGTCGCCCCGAATTGCTCGAACCCGCCTCCGACCGGGCGCACGTGACCGGCGAATTCCTGGAGAACACCGTCGAGGTGGTGACCGGCATCTGCCGCACCGTCGCTGAGGCGTGCCGTCAGCTGCAGGATTTGGCGGATACCCTGCGTGACATCACCGATGAGCTCGGCATTGAGTTCTACCCCGCCGGTACCCACCCCTTCTCCCACTGGGCTGACCAGCCGGTCGTGGCGAAGGAACGCTACCAGCGTGTGGTCGAGCGCGCCCAGTATTGGGGCCGCCACATGGTCATTTACGGTGTGCACGTGCACGTGGGCATTGACTCCCGCGATAAGGTCCTGCCGCTCATTGACGCGCTGACCAACTACGGGCCGCACCTGCTGGCGCTTTCGTGCTCTTCCCCGTACTGGGATGGAGTCGACACCGGTTACGCTTCACACCGCACCCAGCTTTACCAGCAGCTGCCCACGAACGGTCTGCCCTTCCACTTTGATACCTGGGAGCAGTACAGCGACTACCTAGAGTCGCTCGTGGCAACCGACGTGATTAACGACCCGAGCGAGGACCGTTGGGATGTTCGCCCGGTTCCGCGTTACGGCACCATCGAGATGCGCTATTGCGATGGCCTCGCTTCCCTGCCGGATGTTGCGGCGCTCGTGGCGTTCACGCAGTGCCTGGTGGAGTACTTCTCCCGCCAGATTGAGGCGGGTGAAAGCGTTGAGGTGCTCGCCCCCTGGCACGCTCAGGAGAATAAGTGGCGCGTCGCCCGCTACGGCCTGGAAGCTAAGATCGTGGTCTCTAACGAGCCGGTACAGCGTACCCTACGTGAAGATTTTGAGCTGCTTTTGCCCAAGCTGGAGCCGGTGGCACGCGACCTTGACTGCGAGGTAGAGCTGGCGCAGGTACACCGCATCCTCACCGAGGGTACGGGTGCGGATCGTCAGCGTGCGGTCTTTGAGAAGACCGGTTCTCTGCGTGAGGTAGCGCTGGATGTTGCCGCGCAGTCTCGTGCGCGAGCGCTGCGTTAGAGCTGCTCCCCCGCCCCCGTAACTAAAGCTTGAATACAGAAAATGCCTCGGCGCAGTCCTTTGTGAGACTGCGCCGGGGCATTTCTATGAGTATTTTCGAGGCGAGCCGCATCAACGGGCTCGCGCTAATAATCCCTGCGGAAGTAACTATTTCAGAGGTAGCCTGTTTAGAAACAGACCGTGGTCACCGGCAGCGAGGAATCCGTCGTGAAGTCCACGCCCGAGGGCTCACGACCGGCAGCGACCAGGCGGGCGCCCAGCGCCGCAACCATCGCGCCGTTATCGGTGCACAGGGTGAACTTCGGGATAATCAGGCGCACACCCTCGGAGGCGCATCGGGCTGCAAGCAGCTCACGCAGACGCGAGTTAGCCGCCACGCCACCGCCGAGCAGCAGGGTCTTCATGCCCTGCTCGCGGCAGGCAAGCATCGCCTTCTTGGTGATGACGTCCACGACCGCCTCCTGGAAGGACGCGGCAATATCGGCAACCGGGACCTCTTCACCGGCTGCTTCAAAGCTTTCGATCACGCGCGCCACGGCGGTCTTCAGACCGGAGAAGGAGAAATCGTAGCGGTGCGCACCGGGCTCCTCGGCGGTGCCCATGAACTTGCGGTTCGACAGGCCGCGCGGGAACACGAAGGCGTTGCGGTTACCCTCGGCGGCGGCGCGGTCAATCGCGGGGCCGCCCGGGTAGTCCAGGCCGAGCAGTCGGGCGACCTTGTCGTAGGCCTCGCCGGCGGCGTCATCCAGGGTTGCGCCGAGCAGGCGCACATCGGAGGTAATGTCGCGCACCTGCAGGATTTCGGTATGACCGCCAGAGACCAGTAGCGCACCCAGACCACCGGAACCGGCATTCGCCAGCAGGTCGGAGCCATCTTCGGTGCCGTTATCCTCCAGCAGGCCAACGCCAACGTGGGCGACCAGGTGGTTAATGCCGTAGAGGGGCTTGCCGGTGGCAATAGCGAGCGCCTTCGCCGCGGAGACACCGACCATGAGTGCGCCCGCCAGGCCGGGGCCGGCGGTGACGGCAATAGCATCCACCTGATCGAGGGTGATGTCCGCTTCGGCAAGTGCCGCCTTGAGGGCGGGGATCATGGCGTCCAGGTGAGCGCGGGAAGCGATTTCGGGGATCACGCCGCCGAAGCGCACGTGCTCTTCCATGGAGGAGGAGATGGTGTTGCTGAGCAGCTGTGCACCGCGCACAATGCCGATACCAGTCTCATCGCAGGAGGATTCGATGCCCAGAACGAGGGGTTCGCGAGTGCTCATAGTTCGTCTTTCTGTTGCGCTGTCTGCGCGTAGTGCTTCTAGTTGCAGTAATGGAAGGATGCTGTGGCGTAGGGATGCTGTGGCTTAGAGGGGCGGCGGCGTAGAGGGCAGCGGATACTCACCCCTATCGCATGGATTGCCGTTTAGCCCAACGGACTATTTAGAACGTGCATTCCATAATGATGGCATCGGTTCCATCATCGTAGTAGCCGCGGCGTACGTGAATCGCACGGTAGCCGTTACGTTCGTAGAGGCGCTGGGCGCGCGGGTTGTCGGCACGCACCTCCAGCAGGATGCGCTCGGCACCCTGCTCGCGGGCACGCTCGTGCATCTGCTCAAGCATGGCGCGACCGAAGCCGTGGCCCTCGTACTCGGGGAGCACGCCGATGGTTTGAACGTCGGCGGTGTCGGCTACGACCATGGTTCCGCAGTAGCCGATAGCGCGCCAGCCGCCCTCGTTATCTTCCGAACCTTCTGCAGGCAATTCGAGCATGTAGTAGGTGCGGGTCGGGTGGGTCAGCTCTTCGAGGAACATGTCGATGTGCCAGGCGTCGGCGGGGAACAGGGTGGTTTCCATGCGGTGCATGGCCTGCACGTCGGCAAGTTCGGCAACGCGCAGACGGGCACCCAGAGCTAGGTCGTCTCGCACGATATTGTCGGTAGCACTCATTTAGCTCTCCTTCTGCGCGGCAGCCTGTGCAGTAGACTGCGCGGCCTGCTTCTGCTGGCGGGCGAGCATTGCGGCGGGGACCTTTGCGTCTGAGTCGCGCAGGTACTGGGCGGAGGTGTCCTCACTCAGGTTCTCTACGCCCAGGCGCGCCGCGGCGGCAACCAGGTACTCGGCGTGGGGGTGAACCCCGCGGGCAGATTCGACGATGGTCCAGCCGTGTTCTTCGAGGGCCTCGGAGTACAGACCAGCACCGTAGCCGTAGGCGTAGGAGGGAGCCCCACCGGGCAGAATTTCGGAGGCGGGGCATACGTTCGGGCCGTCCACCAGGCTGTAGCCTTCGGCATTCACGCGGTAGCGGGCGGAGTAGACTTCGCGGCGGCGCGCGTCGGAGAGTACGAGTAGCTCAGCACCTTCTACAAGCTCAGCACCTTCAGCAGAGGCGAACGCTCGTTCTGCACTCTCCTCCCCGGCAGCCGCGCCAGACACAGCACGCTCAGCCAGCGCGGTCAGGCTCATCATGCCGTACACCGGCACCGACCAGGCAAAACCCAGAGCGCGCGCAGTAACGATACCGGCACGCAGACCCGTAAAAGGTCCCGGGCCGGTACCGGTCAGAATCGCATCCAAATCTTCGCCGCGCACGCCAGCGTCCTGCAGGGCCGCCTGCGCGTAGGGGCCCATCACCTCGGCGTGGGAGCGGGTATCTTCACTCTCGTAGCGGGCGAGGATTTCGAAGGACGCACCGGCTTCGGAGCCGTGCACACGGGCGAGCGCCACAGATGCGGTGGCGGATGAATCAAGGGCAAGTACTAGCACCCTATCATTCTAACGCGCGGGCTCTAGGCGCTCTGCAGGGCCTCTTTCAGTGCGTCAAAAGCGTGCTCCCAGCGGGGGCCGAAGGCGCGCACCCGCAGCAGGCGAGGCTCGGGGGTATCCGCGTCCTCGTCGCTTTCGTCCTCGTCTTCGTCGTCCCAGCTGAACTCTTCGGCACCCGAGTAGGCGAAGCGCGCATCCGCGCCAGTCAGTCGGGTGAAGTCCAGCTCCAGGCGGGAATCACTCAGGTGCTCAGCCTTATCGCGGCCCCACTCAATGACGGTCACAGAGCGCGGCAGAGAGAACTCCAGATCCAGGTCGTCGAGCTCTTCGGCGCTGGAGAGGCGGTAGGCGTCCACGTGCACCAGGTCGGGGCCGCCGGGGCGGGGGCCGTCCGGCAGGTTCGGGTGCACGCGCGAGAGCACGAAGGTCGGTGAGATAACGCCTTCGCGCACCCCCAGGCCTTCACCCAGGGAGCGGGTGAACGTGGTCTTGCCCGCGCCGAGCTCGCCCGAGAGCAACAGTACGTCCCCGGCGTTCAAGTGCTGCACCAGGGTGAGCGCCAGGCGGCGGGTATGGTCGGGGCCGGTCACATCCAGGTCGAGGGCGGCGGAAATGTACTCGACGCTCATTAGCCCTCCTGCTCCTGCCCGGTGCCCCACAGCTCGTTCAGTTCAGCTTCAACCCAGGAGCCGCCAACGTAGAGGCGCTCCACGCGGGACGAAATGCGGGTCACGATTTCGTAGTTAATGGTCTGCGCGGCATCCGCCCACTCTTCCACGGGCGGGTTCTCACCGGCACCAAAAAGGATGGCGGGCGCCCCCAGGTAACCCAGGGCGGGGTCGCTCAGGCCGGGTTCACCCAGGTCAACGACCATCTGGTCCATGGCAACGCGACCGACCACGCGGTAGGTCTTACCCTCCGCACTATTAGGCACGAAGCCGTTCTCCACGTTCTGCTCGCCCGGGTAGATGCGCACCGGCGCATTCTCCGCAATGCGCGGCACGCCGTCAGCGTAGCCGAGCGGTACCAGCGCCAGGGTGGTCGGTTTTTTGGTGTGGTAGCGCAAACCGTAGGAAACACCCTGACCTGCAGGAACTTCCTTCACGGCGGCAATGTAGCTACCCACCGTCATGACGGGCTTCAGGCCCAGGTCCTCAGCGGTGACCTCCGGCAACGGGGAAAGACCGTACAGCGCAAGGCCGCAACGCACGCCGTCACCGAGCAGACGCGCCTCCGTATCCCAGCCCTCCAGCGAGGCGGTCAGGGTCGCCGGAGAGTTCGCCAGATGCACCATCTTCGGATCCAGGCCGGCCTCACGAGCCTGAGCCACAAAAGTATCCAGGGCGTCGAGCTGCTGTGCAGTCTCGGCGCGGGTCGGCTCATCCGCAACCGCCAGGTGGCTAAAAATACCCTCAACCGTAATCAGTCCAGACTCCTCCAGGGAGGCAGCGCGAGCCACCAGCGCAGGCCAATCCGCAGCGGTGGCACCGTTACGGCCCAGACCGGTATCAGCCTTCAGATGCACGATAGCGCGCTCACCGGTGCGTTCAGCGGCGGCGGCTACCGCCTCCAGGTCCCAACCGGAAACACCCAGACGGATCTTCTCCTGCAGCGCCGCCTCAAAATCGGTGGAGGGAGTGTGCAGCCACGCCATGAGCGGCGCCTCAATACCGTCAGCACGCAGTTCCAGCGCCTCGTTCACGTGCACCACACCCAGCAGGTCAGCACCGGCGGCAATAGCCGAACGTGCCACCGGGTACGCGCCGTGACCGTACGCGTCCGCCTTAATCACTGCAATGAGCGCACGGTCGCCAATAAGTTCCTTGAGGCGGCGCACATTATGTTCTAGAGCATCAAGGTCAATGGTGGCGCTTCGCTCTGCCTCTGCTGGGGTGCAGGGCGGGCAGTAGAGCGGTTCGGCAGGCTGCTGAGGGTGAGTCATGGTCCTTCACGGTCCTTCTGACGGGCGGGTACTACAGGCTGTGCTTGGGCAGCCTCTCTTCTACTAAATTCTAGACCTCCCGGTGTGCGAAAGTCCTGTCGCGCTACACTAGGTCAGGTACACCTTCGAGAGAGGAAAGCATCGATGAGCACTCTGCCGCCGGTTCGGACGGTTCACGTGTATTCCATGCACACCGACCCTTTTGCGCAGCCCGGTAGCGGAGATGCAGGCGGCATGAACGTCTATATTGCCCGGTCGGTGCACGCCATGCTGGAGCTCGATCCCGAGCTGCGGGTTGAGGTTTTCATGCTGGACCGCGGTGAAGCACTTCCGGCTGATTCGCCGTTCCGTCAGCTTCCTCAGTCCGGCGAGCGCATTGTGCGCCACAGCCTTGATCTTCCGTCTGCTCGTGGTCTTTCGAAGAATGAGTTGGCTACGGTCACCGATGATTTTGCGCGGGCGTGCGTAGAGCAGGCACTGTACACCCCGGATATTATTCACGCCCACTATTGGCTGTCTGGTCAGGCTGCGGCTCGCGCATCCCAACTGTGGTCGACTCAGGGCGCTGTCTTCCCGGTTCCCGTTCTTTTCACTCCGCATACGACGGCTGCCGCCAAGGATGCGCGCCGCGGCGAAGGTGAAGCACCCGAGCCTGAGGAACGCTACCGCGCCGAGCGTCTGATGAGTAGCTCCGCGAGCCGGGTGATTGTGAATACTCCCCTGGAGGCGCAGCAGATGGGCGAGTACTACGGTACGGACGCGCAGAAGCTTGCCATTATCCCGCCGGGTGTTGACACCTCGATTTTCCATACGATTCCTGGCGTGCATCCGCTCAATGACACCTCGGAGACTCGTTGCCGCATTGTGTTTGCCGGTAGGCCTCAGCCTTTGAAGGGCCCGCATCTGCTGGTGGAGGCGCTCGCGCTGCTCCCCGATGATTTGCAGGTGGATGTGGACATTATTGGTCGTTCCGATTCGGATTATGAGCGCCGCCTGTTGCAGCGTGCAGCTGAGCTGGGCGTGGCAGATCGAGTCCATTTGAAGGACCCGGTTCCCGCCTCTGAGTTGGCGAATATTTTCCGTGCCGCCGATATTGTGGCGTCCCCATCGTCGTCTGAGACCTTCGGGTTGGTGGCTCTGGAGGCGCAGGCGTGCGGCGCGGCGGTGCTCGCTACGGATGCTGACGGTCTGCGCTTTGCGGTGGAGAACCACCGTACGGGCCTGCTGGTGGCGCCGCGCACCCCAGAACGTTGGGCTGCGGCTATTGAGCGTCTGGTGCGTGCCCCGTATCTGCGTCATTCGTTGGGTTCGAACGCCGCGGCGCGTGCCCGCACGATGGGTTGGGATCAGACAGCGCGCCGAACCCTTGAAGCTTATGCCGAGGTACGTGAGGGTATCTCGCAGTAATGTATTTTTCACGTTGTGAGGAGTTTTAATGTCTTTCTCGATGAGCCGCGATGAGTTCGCCGCGTACCTGGATTCTGTGCGTATTACCGGCGAGGTGGCAACCGCCCGAGAGAATAACCTGGACCATATTCAGGGTTTCCTGGATGGTAATGAGCACCTTGAGTTTGGCGTGCAGTGGACCCGCGAGTGGGATTACGATTCGGTGTTTGAGGTGATGGTCCGCCGCGCGGGTCTGAACCCGGACCGTTCGCATACTCACGGTCAGGACACCATTGGTGCCGAACAGTGCATCAGCGCACTGGAGGAGTACGCCCGCATCTTTGGCGAAGCGGTGCGTGCGGGTTCTCGTATTCTGTTTGCGACCGGTCACCCGGCGGGTCTGTTCCCCATGTATGCGGTAATGGCTGCGGCGGCGAAGGCTGCCGGTGCTGAGGTTCTTCAGATTGAGGAGGGCGAGCGCTTCCTGGACGGCGATGTCCGCCAGATTATGGATGTCGTGATGTTTGAGCAGTATGGTAATCTGCAACATACGCATTTCCCTGGCCCGATGCGCATCGCGCTGGATCAGTTGAAGGCGCGCGGTGTGACTCCGGATCTGGTGGTTTCGGATCACGGTATGGCTGGTTATGCTTCTTCGACCTGTAAGTTGCTGACGATTGGTATTGCGGATTGTAATGATCCGGGTCTGTTTGTGGCGGCTGAGCAGGGAGACCTGCCGGTGTGCGTGCCGATGGACGATAACGTTCCGCCGCGTCGTTATGAGCCGATGATTGATTTCATTTTGGATCGTGCGGGGCTTGAGCGTCCTTAACGTCTCTTGTGCACCCTGCGTTTAGGGTGTGGGGTCTTTGGGGTTTGTCTTTTATCTGTCGGTTATTGTTTTCCTGCAAGTGCGTGAAACATACTGCTGGTTTTGGGGTTTCTTAGCTCCACTAGGCATTCTTCCCGAAGGCCCTTTTTTCCTTCTTTGTCTGTGATTGATTTCATCACACCCAAGAGGCTTTGTGCCTTCATTCTTCGCGCCACAAGACCCCCGACCCCGTAGAATAGTTTACGGAACACGTTTATGCGCTCTTTAGCTTCATATAGCGTTCCACTAGGCGCCTTACCAGCGCCTTTACCGTAGTCTCTGCCACTATTCACTCAGCAAGATTACTGGTTCACTCATTCATTCAGAACACTGACTAGGATACGATTCCCTATTCACCGATAATTAGGGGTAAATGTGCCTATTCGCCGCTCTCAGTCCACGACACAGGACAAATTTCCGGGGAAGATTACACCGTTGAAAGTACAAGATCGTCTTAAAAAAATGTGGGGTTCAGACTTCGTCGTCAGGCGAAGCTGGCATCCCAAGGTTCAGCGAGCCCTTTACTTTGGCGATTTTCTCGCCATTGCTATTGCGGTTATCGCTGCGCATCTAATTCGTTTCGGGTGGGAGAATGCTGGCCTGCCCTATGTGAACGTTTGGCCTATTAACGCCCTGGATGGCCGTATTCCCGCTATTGATTACATCTTCCTGGGCGTTGGTATGGTCGTCGGCTGGTGGTTTATCCTCCAGGTGAACGGCTCCCGCAGCCTGCGCATCATGGGGTTCGGCAACGAGGAGTACCGTCTCATTACTCGCGGCACTACTTACTTTTTCTGTCTGCTGATTATTGTGGCGTTCTTCCTCAAGATTGACGTCACCCGCATGTACCTACTGATTGCATACCCGCTGGGTCTGTTCCTTCTGCTCGTTGAGCGTTGGCTGATTCGTCAGGGTCTGGTGCGTTCGCGTTCTCGCGGTCGTGCGTTGACTCGCGTCATGATTATTTCTGATGTGACGACCGGTCAGCACCTGTACAAGAACCTGGAGGGTGTGGTTGCTTCCGGCCTGTCCCCCGCTGCGTTCTATCTGCCCGGTTTCACCCCGGGTACCACTGTTGCTGGCGCACCGATTCCGGTGCTTGGTTACAGCACTTCTCCGGCTGACATTATGGAAGCTATCCGCGAGAACGACATCCATATGGTCGCTGTTACGGATGGTCACCACTTGAGCCCGGATCAGGTTCGCCTGCTGGGTTGGAAGCTTGCTGACGCGCATATTTCGCTGATTATGGCTCCTGCGACAACCGATATTGCTGGTCCGCGTATGCACATGCAGCCGCTGAATGGTCTGCCGCTGGTGCATGTGTCCACGCCGCGTATTACCGGTCTGTCTGCGTTCTTCAAGCGCACTGTGGATGTTGTGTCTTCGGGTCTGGGTTTGATTCTGCTGTCTCCGCTGTTCCTGGTGGTGGCGCTGCTGGTCAAGCGTGATGGCGGTCCGGTCTTCTTCCTGCAGAACCGCGTGGGTCTGAACGGTGAAATGTTCAAGATGGTGAAGTTCCGTTCGATGCGTACTGATGCCGAAGAGGTTAAGAAGCGCCTCATGGAGCAGAACGAGGGTAATGGCGTGCTCTTCAAGATGAAGGACGACCCGCGTATTACCCCCATTGGCAAGTTCATCCGTAAGTACTCGATTGATGAGTTGCCTCAGCTGTGGAACGTGTTCATTGGCGATATGTCGCTGGTGGGTCCGCGTCCTCCGCTGGTTGAGGAAGTTGAGCAGTACGAGGATATTGCGTACCGCCGCTTGCTGGTGAAGCCCGGTATTACCGGTCTGTGGCAGGTTTCGGGCCGTAGTGACCTTTCTTGGGAAGAATCGGTTCGTCTGGATCTTTACTATGTTGAGAACTGGTCGCTTACCGGTGACCTCATTATTCTTCTGCGTACTGTCCGTGCGGTTTTCGCTAAGGAAGGCGCGTACTAAGAAGAGTCGGGGGTCTCCCGCTGGTATGTATGCCGTTTTTGAAGACGCTGTTCCGGCACAGGCAGCTTGGCATCATCCATTGATATAAAACGCACAGAAGGGGTGTGAATCCATTTCCGGTGGATTCACGCCCCTTCTGTGTGCCTTCTGCCTAGTTCTTTGAGAGACGCTCAGGGGTCTCCTGAGAGCGTTAGATTGGAGGCGGCGTACTGGGCGCCTCTGCCCTATTCGGCGATGAGTCGCGCAATGACTTCGGGGAGCATCTCCGCGACGCGGGTTGTCGGGGCGGGTCCCAGCAGCGCGTCCTTGACGCTTCCGGTGGCACTGGCACGTGCGGCTTCACCGTGCAGGTAGACTGCGAGCGCACCGATAGAGGCGTAGGTGCAGTCTTCCAGCGTTTCTCTGCGGGCTTCGAAGGCGGCTACGGTCTGGGCGAGCAGGGCGCCGTAGATGCCGGTGAGGGTGTCTCCGCTGCCTGCGGTGGCGAGCCAGGGGCTTCCTCCGGCAACGCTGTAGGTGGCGCCGTTGGGTGCCGCAATGAGCGTGTAACCGCCCTTGAGCATGACAGTGGCGCCAGAGAGTTCGGAGGCGGCACGCACCCAGCGGAAGGGCTCTGCGTCAATGTCCTTGCGGCTGGGTACGATGGCTTCGCCCAGGTGCTTCTTCCAGGTTTCGGGGGCGAGCTCGTGTACGACGCGCAAGAATCGTTCGAGTTCTGCCGCGTGCGGGGTGAGGATTTTGTGTGATCCGAGGTGCTTACCGGTTGCCATATATTCTGCCGCCAGGTCGCAGGCACCGGCGTCGAGGATTGCGGGCTCGGGCGAGTGGAGCAGGTAGCGGTTCTTGTCCAGCGAGTCGTAGCTGGATCCGGAGCCGCCGGCCCACACGGTGACCCTCTGCAGAGCGGGTGCGCCGCTGAAGTAGACGGTTTCGGGGTTGTGGGCAATCATGAGCTGGCGGAGCTCATGGGAGTTAGCGCCGAAGCGAACCATGCCAACGCCGGTGTTGAGGGCTGCGCGCACACTCATGAGGGCTGCGCCGGGGTATTCGAGGCTTCCGGTGAGCATGCCCAGTACGCCGCGGGTGTACTTGTGGGAGTGCTCGTCGGGTACCTCGATGAGTTCGCGGTAGTCTTCGCGGTCGAGGACGCGCAGGGCGGGCTTGTGGGAGTTGAGGGCTTCGGGAACGCCCAGGTCGTAGAGTTTGATGTCTCCGGAGTGGACGCTGTGGCAGGTGCCTGCTGGTAGCTTGTGGCCGATGAAGGTGACGGTGCGGTCGGCGCGCAGGGAGGGTTCGTGCACGGTTCCGCGGTTGTTGTCGACTCCGGAGGGGGTGTCCACTGCGAGGACTGCGCCGAGCTTACCGTCGAGCTGCACTGCACGGAGTACGCCCAGGTATTCGCCGGCGCCACCGCGTACGGCGCCGCTGGAGCCGGTACCGAGGATGCCGTCAATGGTCAGGTCGTAGCCGGTAAGGTGTTCGAGGGTGTGTTCGGGGTCGAGTACGCGGGTGCCTTCGCCGCCTTCGCGGGCAATGAGTTCGAGGTTCTTTTCGCTGGGGTCGAAGATGACTGCGTCAACGCGGTGGCCCTTGGCGCTGAGGCGGGCGCCGGCGTAGATGGTGTCTGCGCCGTTGTTGCCCGGGCCGATGAGGAGCAGGATTTTGGCGTTTTCTGTGCCGTGGAGCAAATCCTGCGCTTCGGCTGCGACGGCATCTGCGGCGCGTTGCATGAGGTATCCGTCGTAGTCGGCGGCTTCGATGTAGGGCTTTTCTGCTTCGCGTACCTGGGAAGCAGTGTAGATGAGCTTCATTGCTGTCTCCTTGGGTGGCACCGTGCGGGCCTTAGGGGTCGCCTGATTGTGGTGTTGGTGTGACTCTGCGTTAGTCGTCGGTGTCATCACCGGCGATGACGCTGAGCCGGTAGCTTTCGGGGTTGAACTTTTGCAGGTGCGCCAGTTCTGCGTCGCTGAGGTATTCGGCGGTTGCGATGGCGATAGCCATGGGTTCGTCGTGGGTCAGCGAGAGGTGGATGCGGTTGATGCCGAGTTCTTTGGCTCGGCGGGCGATGGTGCCCTGAATGATGAGATAGGGCTGGCCGCTTTCGGCGGTGGCGACTTCGCAGTCTTGCCAGTTGAGTCCGGCGGGTGCTCCGAGTACTTTTGCGACGGCTTCTTTGGCGGCAAATCGTACGGCTTGGGAGCGTACGTTCCGGGTGCGTTCGTTGGGGGTGAAGACGCGGCGGACGAAGGCGGGTGTTTCGGTGACGATTCGTTCGAATCGTTCAATGTTGACGGTATCTACGCCGATTCCCATGATCATGAGCTTCACCTTTTACGGTAGGGGTGGTGACCGCGTCCTGTTTGCGGTTTCTCTTGTTTTAAGTCTAGCGAGATTCGTTTCTTTTAGGTGGGATAGCGTCAAATATGACGCATGGTTGATGTCTGTTTCACAGCGTCTGTTTTTGTTGGTTCATCCATGAATAACCGCCCGATTAAACGACAAGGGCGGTGGTTGAGTTCTCTAAGAACTCAACCACCGCCCTTTCGTTATCGCTGAGGCGATTTCCGAGGATTACGCCAGAGGATTACCCTAGAGAATTACTCCACGGTCACGGACTTTGCGAGGTTACGCGGCTGGTCAACGTCCAGGCCCTTAGCTTCTGCCAGTGCGCATGCGAAAATCTGCAGGGGCACGGTTGCCAGCAGGGGCTGCAGCAGCGAGGGGCATGCCGGGACGGTGATGAGGCGGTCTGCGTAGGGCTTGACGGCCTCGTCGCCTTCCTCGGCGATGACGATGGTGAAGGCACCGCGAGCGCGCACTTCCTGGATGTTGGAGACGACCTTGCCGTGCAGGGAGTCGCGACCGTTTGCGGAGGGAACCACTACGATGACCGGCTGACCTTCATCGATCAGTGCGATGGGGCCGTGCTTGAGCTCGCCTGCTGCGAAGCCTTCAGCGTGGATGTAGGTGATTTCCTTGAGCTTGAGTGCGCCTTCCATTGCGACGGGGAAGCCCACGTGGCGGCCGAGGAAGATCACGGAGGAGGCATCCTTCATTTCGACGCCCAGTTCCTTGACCTGGGTGTCGTTGTCGATGACCTTCTGGATCTTTGCGGGCATGTTCTGCAGCTCGGCAAGGATCGAAGCAATTTCGTCCTTGTACTTGTTGCCGCGCAGTTGTGCCAGGTACAGGCCGAGCAGGTATGCTGCGGTGATCTGTGCCAGGAATGCCTTGGTGGATGCCACTGCGATTTCGGGGCCTGCGTGAGTGTACAGCGCAGCGTCGGATTCGCGGGGCAGGGTCGAGCCGTGGGTGTTGCAGATGGAGATAACCTTTGCGCCCTGTTCGCGTGCGTGGCGCACTGCCATCAGGGTGTCCATGGTTTCGCCGGACTGCGAGAGTGCCACGATGAGGGTCTTCTCGTTCACGATGGGGTCGCGGTAGCGGAACTCGTGTGCGAGCTCAACCTCGGTGGGGATGCGGCACCAGTGCTCGATGGCGTAGCGCGCCACCTGGCCTGCGTATGCTGCGGTACCACATGCGACGACGATGATCTTGTCGATGGTGCGCAGCACCGAGTCGTCAATGTTCAGTTCGTCGAGGGTGAGGTTGCCGTTTTCGTCGAGGCGGCCCATGAGGGTCTGCTCAACTGCGGTGGGCTGCTCGTGGATTTCCTTCTCCATGAAGGAGTTGAAGCCGCCCTTTTCAGCTGCTGCTGCGTCCCATTCGATGTGGAAGGGCTTGCCCTCTGCGGGGTTACCTTCGAAGTCGATGATGGAGTAGTCGGTGCCGGTGATGGTCACGATCTGGTCCTGACCCATTTCGACGGCTTCCTTGGTGTAGTCAATGAACGCGGAGACGTCCGAACCGAGGAAGTTTTCGTTCTCGCCCAGGCCGATGACCAGCGGGGAGTTGCGGCGGGTTGCCACAACGCGGTCCGGGTGGTCTGCGTGCACAGCCAGGATGGTGAATGCACCTTCGAGGCGGTTGGATGCGACGCGTACTGCCTCGGTGAGGTCACCGGTACCGAGCTTGTTGTAGATGCTTGCGATGGTTGCTGCAGCTACCTCGGTGTCGGTCTGAGATGCGAACTCTACGCCTTCGGCGAGCAGTTCGGCACGCAGTTCTGCGAAGTTTTCGATAATACCGTTGTGTACGACGGCGAGGCGGCCGTTGTCGACAACGTGGGGGTGAGCGTTGTTGTCGGTGGGTCCACCGTGGGTTGCCCAACGGGTGTGACCGATACCAATCTGGGAGTCCGGCAGGGGGTGTTCCTTAACCTCGTTTTCAAGGTTCAGGAGCTTACCGGCCTTCTTACGGAATACGATGCCGTCGGGGCACACGAGTGCCACGCCAGCAGAGTCATAGCCGCGGTATTCCTGGCGGCGCAGACCTTCGAGGACCACATCGTATGCGTTGTGGTCAAAATTGTTACCGTCCGGAGCAGTGTCCAGACCTACATATCCTACGATTCCACACATGCTATAAGTTTATCCCACAAGTATCCAGATATGCGCACGGTGAAATACCGTTATACGTCACGTTTATTGTGGCTTTCCTAGCTTTTTCAGGTTTTACCTTTTTCTTCTCATAAATTTATTTCTTCGGACAAACCGTGAGGGCGGGTATTTTCCCCGCGGGCTGAAAGTTCGTACACTTAGATAAATGAGCACCGCACCGTATTTTTCTGGCGATGACCGCTTCATGCATCTTGACCGTTCCCGTTGGTCGCACCTAGCCGATGAGATTGCTGTTCCCCTCAGCGCTGAGGAAATTGAGTCTCTTCGAGGCCTGGGTGAAACTGTCGACCTTGAAGAGGTGCAGCGTATTTATCTGCCGGTTTCTCGTCTTCTGAATCTGTATGTGACTGCTGCTTCTTCGTTGAACCATATGACGAATGATTTCCTGCATGTGTCTCAGCGGCGTGTCCCGTTCATTATTGGTGTGGCGGGTTCTGTTGCGGTGGGTAAGTCGACCACGGCGCGTATTTTGCAGGCTCTTTTGAGCCGCTGGCCGTCTACTCCTAATGTTCAGCTGGTGACCACGGATGGTTTCTTGTACCCGAACGCGGAGCTTCAGCGCCGCGGCATTATGCATCGTAAGGGTTTCCCGGAGTCTTATGATCGCCGTGCTCTGTTGAATTTTGTGTCGCAGGTGAAGTCCGGTGCTGAGCGTGTGGTGGCGCCGAAGTATTCGCATCTGTATTACGACATCATGCCTGATGAGCATATTGAGGTCACCGCACCGGATGTGCTGATTCTTGAGGGTTTGAATGTTTTGGCGCCTTCTCAAGCTGAGGGTCCGGAGACTTCTGATTTGACGCTGAGCGATTTCTTCGACTTCTCTATTTATGTGGATGCCCGCACTGAGGATATTGAGCGCTGGTATGTGAATCGTTTCTTGACCCTGCGTTCTTCGGCTTTTGCGAATCCTGAGTCGTATTTCAAGCGTTATGCGGAGTTGAGCGATGAGCAGGCGGTTGAGGTTGCGACCGGCATTTGGAAGAGCGTGAATGAGCCGAATCTATTGCAGAATGTTTTGCCGACTCGTGCTCGTGCGCATTTGATTCTGCAGAAGGGCGCCGAGCATACCGTGGAGCAGGTTCTTCTGCGTAAGAACTAGATGTTCTTTAGGTTTTTATTGTTTGTGTGCGGCTTTTAGTTGCCCGGGTAGCGCGTTTGTGGTGCATTCTAGTAGAGGGCGCCGGAGGCTCCACTCCCTCTCGGGGTGGGTTTAGGCTTCCGGCGCTTTTGTATGCACATACGCCATGATGAGGAGTTGTTGTGAAGTCTCTGCACCGTACGTCTACCGCTCAGGAGTCTCTTAATAGTTCTGCGGTGAACCGACGCACTCTCTTAGGTGCCGCTTTGGGGGTTGGCAGTACCGCGTTGTTGGCGGCTTGTGGTTCGCAGGGTGGTTCACAGGGTCAGGGTGCCTCCTCTTCATCTTCAGCAGCGAGCGCTTCTGCGTCTGAGTCTGCGACGGCTTCAGCGGCTTCTTCTAGTGCTTCTTCCACTGCGGCGACCTCTTCTGCCGCGCCCTCCCCTGATGCTTCTACTGCCGGTGCTTCTGCAAGTGCTTCGGCTTCTGCGAGCGCGTCTTCTTCCCCGTTGGCTCTTGCTCAGCCAAGTGTTGAGTCTCAGCCGGACTCGTTGCGTTGCCTCGTGAATAAGATGCGCCCCTTTGAGCAACAGGATTGGGAGCCGAGTGACCTGGTGGAGTTCTACGGTCATCAATTGCGTGCTGAGGCGGCTAAGGCGGCGGACACGATGATTGATGCGGCGGCGACCGACGGCGTGACTCTGCTTGTTTCTAGCGCGTATCGTTCGTATGCGGTGCAGCAGCAGACCTATCAGTATTGGGTTTCGGTGAACGGTCAGCAGGTGGCGGATCAGTTGTCGGCTCGTCCCGGCTATTCGGAGCATCAGACGGGTTTGGCGATTGATTTTGCTTCTCCTGAGGGTTGCCGCTTGGAGGAGTGTTACCGCGATACGCTGGCTGGTCAGTGGTTGGCGAAGAATGCTCCGCGTTACGGATATATTTTGCGTTTCCCTGATGGTCGTCAGTCGGTGACCGGTTATCGTTTTGAGCCGTGGCATTACCGTTATGTGGGTGTGCAGATTGCTCAGGAGTATGTGTCTTCGGGTGCGAAGACTTTTGAGGAGTTTATCGGTACGGGTGCGGCACCCGATTATGCAAGTGCGAGCTAGGCTCTGGGCTAAGCTTTCAGCTTTGGCCGGTGCGCCGAGCGGTGATGTGCATCGTATTTTCTAGCTTTCGTGCCGGGAATAAATAGGCACAGTAGATGCATATTTTTTCACGCATACACCGCGTAAATCCGCGGTTTTTCGCGGGTTTCAGGGATTTTTACTCAGCTTCATGTGACCTAAACCTTAAGTATCAAGAATCATAGAACTATTATGAAGAAAAACACATGCTTTACAGTGAAAATTTTCTCAGAATATGGCATTTTCTGAGGTGAAAAGGCGCTATTCTATATCTCATGCTTAAGGGTTTTAAAGATTTTCTGATCCGCGGTAACGTCATCGACCTCGCAGTTGGTCTGATCATGGGTACCGCCTTCACCGCTGTGGTGACCGCACTTGTCCAGTCCGTCCTGATGCCGGCTATCTCCATGTTGATTCAGTCCCCCAACTTTGACGAGTTCCTGGTCTTCGGCCAGATCAAGGTTGGCGTGTTCCTGACCGCTGTTGTCAACTTCATCCTGATTGCATCTGCTGTGTACTTCGCAGTTGTTGTGCCCACTCAGAAGCTGACTGAACTCGCGCTGGCTAAGAAGAAGGCTGAAGACGAGGCTGTTGAAAAGGAAGAGACAGAGCTTGACCTCCTGAAGGAGATCCGCGACGCTCTGGCAAAGAAGTAATTTCTCTGCTCTCTACCACTAATTTTTCAGACCCCCGTATCCCCTGTGGATACGGGGGCTTTCCGTGTCCTCGTCCCCCCTCCCCTGCCCAAGATAACGAAGAAGGGCTGGGAAGGTGTTACCTTCCCAGCCCTTTCTCTATCCTCCATTCCGGTCTTCGCGCCGGAAGAGAATACGTTTAGAGTGCCAATTCCTTAGCCACAACGTCAGCCAGCTGCTGAGCAACCTCATCAGCCTGCTCCTGGGTTGCAGCCTCAACCATCACGCGGACCAGAGGCTCAGTGCCGGATGCACGCAGCAGCACGCGGCCGCTCTCACCCAGTACGCTTTCAGCCTCGCTCACGGCGGTGGCGAGCGCCTCGTTAGTCTTGACCGCCGCACGGTCAACGCCCTTGACATTGATCAGGCGCTGCGGGGTGGGCTGCATGCGGGATGCCAGCTCCGAGAGAGTCTGACCGCTACGAGCCACCTCTGCAGCCAGCTGGATGCCGGTCAGAACGCCGTCACCGGTGGTTGCGTAATCGCTCATGATAACGTGGCCGGACTGCTCGCCGCCGAGGTTGTAGCCGTGCTCGCGCATAGACTCGAGGACGTAGCGGTCGCCCACAGCGGTGCGGCCGAGGGTAATGCCGTGCTCGCGCAAGTACAGCTCCAGGCCCAGGCTGCTCATCACGGTTGCGACGAGGGTGTCCTTTGCGAGCTTGCCTTCGCGCTTAGCAGCAACAGCAAGGATAGCCATGATCTGGTCGCCGTCTACCAGCTTGCCCTTGTCGTCAACTGCCTGGCAACGGTCGGAGTCGCCGTCGTGGGCGATGCCGAGGTCCGCGCCGTGCTCAACGACTGCTGCCTGCAGCTTCTCGGGGTGGGTGGAGCCCACGCCGTCGTTGATGTTGGTGCCGTTGGGCTCTACAGCCAATGCGATGACCTCTGCACCCAGTGCCTCGAAGGTTGCCGGGGATGCCGCGTAGGCCGCACCATTTGCGCAGTCCAGAACAATCTTCAGGCCAGCAAGCGGCTTGCCTTCAGGCAGGGTGGAGACCAGGTGCTTCACGTAAGCCTCGGTACCGTTCTCCAGGGGCTTGACGGTACCCACAGCGCCACCGGTCGGGTAGCGGAAGGACTTCTCGCGGTAAACGCGCTCAATAGCATCCTCAACGGAGTCTTCCAGCTTCTGGCCACCACGAGCCAGGAACTTAATGCCGTTGTCCGCTGCGGGGTTGTGCGACGCAGAAATCATCACACCGAAGTCAGCACCGGTGTGTGCCACCAGGTAAGCTGCTGCGGGGGTGGGGACAATGCCGGCGTCCAGTACGTCAACACCTGCGCTAGCGAAGCCAGCCTTCATCGCAGAGACAATAAAGTCTGCAGAGGATCGGGAGTCATTTGCGATCACGGCACGGGGGCGTACGCCCTCTTCTACCGTGTCAAAGCCCAGCACAATAGAGGCCGCCTGCGCGAGCTCCATAGCCAGGGCGGGAGTAATTACATCGTTTGCCAGACCGCGTACGCCGTCGGTTCCAAAAAGTCGTTCAGTCACCCTTTTATTTTACGATGCGCATAACTCTCCTCAGGCGTATACACCGCATTTTCTTCAGAATCAGAAAGTGATTTTCAGCGGCTACATATCTGCTCCATAGCTAATGTTTCTATAGACACGCAAAGGTGCCTGCTCTCAGTTCCCAGAGAGGGGAAAGAGAGGCAGGCACCTTCACAGTGCAAGCTGTTTGTCGGTTATATCGCCGCAGGGTCGAGTTGTTGCTCTCCCCTATCTATCAACGCTTACTTGACGACCGGGAAGCCATCGGGAGAGTCACCGGACTCATCCTCGAAAACGTCCGATGCAGAGCGGACGATCAGCGAGTCGAGCTCGCCCACGACTGCCTCATCCTTGGAGGGGTAGTCGAACTGGGAGAGCACGTAACGCATTGCTTCCAGACGTGCGCGCTTCTTGTCGTTGGACTTGATAACGGTCCAGGGGGCGTCACCGGTGTGGGTGTAGAAGAACATTGCTTCCTTCGCCGCGGTGTAGTCGTCCCACTTGTCCAGGGATGCCAGGTCGGTGGGGGAAAGCTTCCACTGACGAACCGGGTCGGTACGGCGGGAGGTGAAGCGTGCAAGTTGCTCTTCGCGGGTGACGGAGAACCAGAACTTGATGATGTGGATACCGGAGTTCACCAGCATGCGCTCCAGGTCCGGAACTTCGCGCATGAACTCGAAGTACTGTGCCTGGGTGCAGTAGCCCATAACGCGCTCAACACCGGCACGGTTGTACCAGGAGCGGTCCATCAGGACGATTTCGCCGCCGGAGGGCAGGTGCTTGATGTAGCGCTGGAAGTACCACTGGGTCTGCTCGATGTCAGTCGGCTTCTCCAGCGCCACAACACGAGCGCCACGGGGGTTCAGGTGCTCGGTGAAACGCTTGATGGAGCCGCCCTTACCTGCTGCGTCGCGGCCTTCGAAGATAATCAGAATCTTCTGACCGGTGGACTTCGCCCAGAGCTGCAGCTTCAGTAGCTCAATCTGCAGGGCGCGCTTTTCCTTCTCGTATGCCTTACGGCTGAGCTTGGTGTCGTAGGGGTAGCCCTTCTTCCATGCCTGCGAGGTTTCGTCGTCCTTCTTACCACCGAGGGCACGGGTGAGGGAAGCCATTTCGTCCAGCTCTGCCGAGTAGTCTTCAACGACGGAGGTACGGCGTGCCTGGGGCTTCAGGGCTTCCTTGATGGCTTGTTTCTTCTCAGAACCGGTGTGTGCGTGTGCGCCTTCAGCGGCGTGGTGGTGGGATTCAGTCTGAGGAGCCTCCACTGCCTTCTCTTCGGGCTGGGTGGAGGGATTCTGCTCTGCCATGAGTACTCTTTTCTTCCTGTCTGCTTTGACTCTTTAACTCTACCGGTGTGCTCTTCGATGAACAAACGTAACAGTTATATGCACCCTATAACCTTGTAACGCTCACGGTAAGTAGATACGCAAAACGCCCCGAATCTCCCGAAGGAGAAGCGGGGCGTAACGCTTCGTAAAAACCAGCGATTAACGCTTGGAGAACTGCGAAGCCTTGCGTGCCTTCTTAAGACCAGCCTTCTTACGCTCGATGACGCGTGCGTCACGGGTCAGGTAGCCAGCCTTCTTCAGTGCGGGGCGGTTGTTCTCGCGGTCGATCTCGTTCAGTGCACGAGCGATACCCAGGCGCAGAGCACCTGCCTGACCGGAGGGACCACCACCGTTGATGCGTGCGATGACGTCGTATGCACCCTCGAGCTCCAGGAGCTTGAAGGGCTGGTTGACGTCCTGCTGGTGCAGCTTGTTGGGGAAGTAGTCTTCCAGGCTACGACCGTTGATGGTCCAGTTGCCGGAACCGGGCACAACGCGAACGCGTGCCACTGCTTCCTTGCGGCGACCAACTGCTGCGCCTGCAACGGTCAGTGCCGGACGTGCTGCCTTAGCCGCTGCGGGGGCAGCGGACTCCGAGGTGTAGCTGGTCAGCTCTTCCTCGACTACGATCTGCTCTTCGTTCTGAGCCACGATTTCTCCTATTGTTTCTTCGTAGGCCCGAATTACTGGGCGACCTGGTTGAATTCGTAGGTCTTGGGCTGCTGTGCCGCGTGCGGGTGCTCGGGGCCAGCGTAGACCTTCAGCTTCTTGAGCTGCTGTGCAGCGAGCTTGTTCTTGGGCAGCATGCCCTTAACAGCCTTCTCAACCGCGCGAACGGGGTTGGTCTCAAGCAGCTCTGCGTAGTTCACGGACTTCAGACCGCCGGGGTAACCCGAGTGGCGGTATGCACGCTTCTGCTCGAGCTTTGCACCGGTCAGGGCGACCTTCTCAGCGTTCACGATGATAACGAAGTCACCGGTGTCAACGTGCGGAGCAAAAGTCGGCTTGTGCTTACCGCGCAGCAGGATAGCGGTCTGGCTTGCGAGGCGGCCGAGAACAACGTCGGTGGCGTCAATGACGTGCCACTGGCGCTCGACTTCGCCGGGCTTGGGAGTATAAGTGCGCAAAATATTGGCCTTTGTCTCGAAATGTACATACGGCGCTTAGTTGGGTATCGCGCCTTTTACTTACGTGCATGACGAACACCCGGGTGAGGACCGAGCTGCCGCCCGTTCTGCCCGTACTCTAGACCGCCTTAACGTCCTGCAACTAGACAGCGATTTAGAGCGCGATCGGGTAGAACACGCACAACATATCAAGACTATACAGGACGTCGAGTGCTTAATCCACCGCCAAAGCCTTAAAAATAGGGCTTTTTTGTCTTAAACACATTTTAAATTCCATCCGTGTAATTCACCTGAGGTAGTTGCGCTCCCCCGCGACGCTTCACAGCGCATGAGCAACGTGACGGGGCTCAATATATACAGGGCGTTAAGCGCTCTGTGCTTCGTGGTCCTCGCGCTTTGCTCTAGCACGTTCCGCCTGTTCTCCATACAACTCCGGGGCAGGGTAGTAAATCTCAGCTAGTGCCAGAGCATGCGGAGGCGCCAGAGTCAGCGAAGCCTCGCGTCCCGGGTTCTCGATCCGCTCACGCAACCAGGCGGCATCACGTTTACCCGTGCCGTAGAGCACCAACGCACCCACAAGTGAACGCACCATGTGATGACAGAAGGCATCAGCCACCACGCGCGCCTCAATAAGGCCACTTTCAGTACGAGTGAAGCTGAGTTCTCGTAGCTCACGAATCGTAGTCGCGCCTTCACGCGGCTTGCAGAAGGAGAGAAAATCACGCAGACCGAGTAGCTGCTGCGCCGACTGGTTAAGATCAGCACAATCCAGGTGCTCAGGTACCGCCCAGGTGTAGGTACGGTGCAGAGGGTTAAGACCGTCCGCCGCGCCATCTGCAATGCGATATACGTAGCGGCGACCGGTAGCCGAGAATCGCGCATCAAATTCAAAAGAAACTTCACTCACGCGGTGAATCTGAATAGCGCCCTGCAGCATACCACGGACATTCTTCGGCAAGTTCAACTGTTCTTCCGCATCGTAGAGGCAGCGTTGCAGAGCACCGGTGAGGCGGCGCCCCAGGGCAGCCGTCGGGTCGTCCTCCCCCGTTCGACCTTGCAGGCGAGTCCAGTCCTCATCGTTCAGATCGCAATGCAGGGTCTGGGCCTCCGCATGCACACCGGCATCGGTTCGGCCCGCGACCACCACACGGTGAGGCGCCCGCAAAATCAGTTCAAGGGCATTCTCAATGACCCCCTGCACGGTAACCAGGTTCGGTTGGGCAGCCCACCCGCTAAAAAGAGAACCGTCGTAGGCACAATCAATTCGCACGCGGTGCGTAGTAGTGAAGGGCTGTTCTTCACGGTTCTCTAAAGCAGTAGCGTTATGCATTGGTGTGCCTTTCAGCGGTAAAGGACGGTTGAAGAATACGAATCGGCTCTTGTATAGCGAATGCGCAAGAACCGTCTCCTCGTTAAGTATGCATATACACCAATCCGCCGCCCACAGCAGTGGACGGCGGATTGACATATTTTAGGCTTAGCCTAAATCAGCTGGGATCCGTATTACTCGGAAACCTTCTGTGCTGCTGCGCCACCTGCGGGGGCGTAACCTGCAGCCTCTGCCGACTCAGCGGAGTCGAACCAGATTTCAGCCTTGGTGCTGGAGTACCAGCGGGAACCGGGCACGTGGTACTTCATGGAATCGGCGTTACCCTTAACCTCGAAGCCCTCGGGAGCCTCGCCGGACTCCAGGGGTGCGTGGGAGCCTGCGGGCAGGCCCTCAGCTGCTTCAGCCTTGGGAGCCTCAGCTGCCTTCTCAGCAACCTTGGTTGCCTCAGCAACTGCACCCTTGGTTGCAACGGGCTCCATGACGAGCTCGATGACTGCCATGGGAGCGTTGTCACCCTTACGGTTACCGATCTTGATGATGCGGGTGTAACCACCGGGGCGCTCTGCCATTGCCGGAGCAATAACGGTGAAGAGCTCGTGCACGACGGACTTGTCGGTGATGGAACGCAGCACGCGACGGCGAGCAGCCAGGTCGCCCTTCTTACCGAAGGTGATGAAGCGCTCTGCCACCGGACGCAGGCGCTTTGCCTTGGTCAGGGTGGTGGTGATGCGCTTGTGCTGGAACAGCTGCGCCGACAGGTTGTTGAGCATGTGGCGCTCATGGGTCGGGGAACCGCCGAGGCGGGGACCCTTAGTGGGAGTAGGCATAGTTAAATCTCCATAGTTGCGTTCCCTAACGCCCCAGCAGCGGAGCCTCTTAGGGAATCAAGTTTGACTGATCCCGGTGGAACCGGGTGAACTATTCGGTCGAAATTATTCGCCGGAACCGTCTTCGTCATCAAGCGGGTGTGCAGCAGGCTCGAAACCGGGAGGGGAGTCCTTCAGAGCCAGGCCGAGCTCGATGAGCTTTGCCTTGACCTCGTCAATGGACTTAGCACCGAAGTTACGGATGTCCATCAGGTCAGCTTCACTGCGGGTCACGAGCTCACCCACGGTGTGGATGCCCTCGCGCTTGAGGCAGTTGTAGGAGCGGACGGACATGTTCAGGTCCTCGATCGGCAGTGCCAGATCAGCGGCCATGGACTCGTCGGCGGGCGACGGGCCAACTTCGATACCCTCAGCTGCAATGTTCAGCTCACGTGCCAGGCCGAAGAGCTCGACCAGGGTGCTGCCTGCAGAAGCAACGGCGTCACGCGGTGCGATGGCTTCCTTGGTTTCGACGTCCAGAGTCAGGCTGTCGAAGTCGGTGCGCTGCTCAACACGGGTCGCGTTCACGCTGAAGGTAACCTTCAGAACCGGGGAGTAGATGGAGTCAACCGGGATACGGCCAATCTCGCCATCGCCGACCTTGTTCTGAGCTGCAGTCACGTAGCCGCGACCGCGCTCGATAACCAGCTCAGCGTTGAAGTTTGCCGAGGCGTTCAGGGTTGCCAGGTGCAGTTCCGGGTTGTGGATCTCCACGCCAGCGGGAACCTCGATGTCGCCTGCGGTCAGTTCACCTTCGCCCTGCTTGCGCAGGTAGGCCACGACGGGCTCGTCGTTCTCAGAAGAGATGGAGAGCTTCTTGATGTTCAAGATAATCTCAGTGACGTCCTCGGTCACGCCGGGAACGGTGCTGAACTCATGCAGTACACCATCAATGCGGACGCTGGTAACAGCGGCGCCGGGGATGGAGGACAGCAGAGTACGGCGGAGGGAGTTACCCATGGTGTAGCCGAAACCGGGCTCCAGAGGCTCGATGGTGAAGCGCGAGCGGTTGGGCGCTACGACCTCTTCAGTCAGAGTGGGGCGCTGTGCAATAAGCACTTTGTTTCCTTTCGGTGAGCTCCGCTATATGAGCCCACAGGTTGGGGAAAACATATCTTAGGAAGCAGACGGGTGTCTGTACTCTCCGGGTACAGCTCCGTGGAGCGTACCCGTCGAGGGATTAGGTCAGGGACCTAATTAGACGCGGCGGCGCTTCGGGGGACGGCAACCGTTGTGTGCAACGGGGGTAACGTCCTGGATCGAACCGACCTCGAGGCCTGCAGCCTGCAGGGAGCGGATTGCGGTTTCGCGACCGGAACCGGGGCCCTTGACGAACACGTCAACCTTGCGGACGCCGTGCTCCTTGGCGCGGTTTGCAGCAGCCTCAGCAGCCAGCTGTGCGGCGTAGGGGGTGGACTTACGGGAGCCCTTGAAGCCCATGTCGCCAGCGGAGGACCAGGAGATCACTGCACCGGTGGGATCGGTGATGGAGACGATGGTGTTGTTGAAGGTCGACTTGATGTGAGCCTGACCAGCAACGATGTTCTTGCTAACCTTGCGGCGGTTGGTCTTACGAGCTGCCGCAGCGCGAGTCTTGGGAGGCATTTTTGATTCTCCTACAAAGGTTTTCTAATACGTTGGTCGGATAGAGATATCCAACAGAGCAACGTTGCTTACTTCTTCTTACCTGCGACGGTACGCTTCGGGCCCTTGCGGGTACGTGCGTTAGTCTTGGTGCGCTGACCGTGAACCGGCAGGCCGCGGCGGTGGCGCAGGCCCTGGTAGGAACCGATTTCAACCTTACGGCGGATGTCAGCTGCAACCTCGCGGCGAAGATCACCTTCAACCTTGTAGTTGCCTTCGATGAAGTCACGAAGTGCCACGAGCTCCTGGTCGGTCAGGTCCTTGACGCGGGTGTCAGGGTTGACGCCGGTAGCAGCGAGGGTTTCGTGTGCACGGGTCTTGCCCACGCCGTAGATGTAAGTGAGAGCAACTTCCACGCGCTTTTCGCGGGGAATATCAACTCCAGCGAGACGTGCCATACTGGCTTCTCCTTGTTGTTTTCCAGAGGTCTATAGCATCACTGCCCGGGTTGTTCTGACCCGGTCCCCGGCCTCTGAGTCCGGAGGTATCCGAAGTCGCCTCGTGGGCGTTGCTTCGGAGCGGTGCCTATGACAGTTCCGCCCTCTGTTGGGGCGGTTATGAAGTCAGCTGCTAGGGATTAGCCCTGGCGCTGCTTGTGGCGCGGGTTTTCGCAGATCACCATGACCACACCGTGACGGCGGATCACCTTGCACTTATCGCAGATCGGCTTAACGCTCGGCTTGACCTTCATCGCATTCCTTTTGATTGCAACTTGATTACTGGCGAGATAAGAGGTTCCCTCACTTACGTTGGGGAACTGCGTTATCCCTTTGAACACGATTTAAACGCCGCCAGAGGCGACGTTTATCTCGGGTTTACTTGTAACGGTAGACGATACGACCTCGGGAAAGGTCGTAGGGGCTCAGTTCCACTACTACTCGGTCCTCAGGCAGGATGCGAATGTAGTGCTGACGCATCTTGCCCGAGATGTGTGCGAGAACCTTGTGGCCGTTATCCAGCTCAACACGGAACATCGCGTTGGGCAGAGCTTCAACCACAGAGCCTTCAATCTCGATGACGCCGTCTTTCTTAGCCATATCCTCCGCTAACGTCGGTGCCCGTCGCAGGTGCGGCGGGCAATTGTATCTTCTGTTTGTGAGCCCACCTCGGTGAGGCGCTAAGGCGTTTTAAGGCGCACTTAACACTGGCACAAACAACCAACTGTTAACTCTACGGCAAAGAGCATGGAAAAACAACCGTGATTTTTATGACATCAGGCACTTAATGTTTAAAAGGAAGAAGCCCCTCCCCCACGTTCCTGAAAGTCTTATTGACTTCCCTCCGGCAGGAAAGGGGCACCGTTCACCGTTGGCAGCTCAACTGCTTAGTCTTCCTTAGCAGCCAGCTGACCGCATGCACCATCAATATCGGAACCGCGAGTATCACGAATAGTCGTCGGAATACCGTGGGCACGCAGACGCTCAACAAAGTTCTGCTCAACGCCCTTACGGGATGCCGTCCACTTCGAACCCGGGGTCGGGTTCAGCGGAATCGGGTTCACGTGCACCCAACCACGGCCGCGCTGCGCCAGCTTCTTACCGAGCAAATCCGCACGCCAGCCCTGATCATTAATATCGCGAATCAGCGCGTACTCAATGGAGACGCGGCGGCCGGTCGTACGGTAGTAGTCGTACGCAGCGTCCAGAGTCTCGTCAACCTTCCAACGCTGGTTAATCGGGATTAGCTCATCACGCAGCTCATCATCCGGAGCGTGCAGAGACAGCGCCAAAGTAATGGGCAGCTTCTCCAGCTCAAACTTACGAATACCCGGCACCAGACCCACGGTCGACATGGTCAGACCACGAGCAGAAATACCGAGGCCCTCGGGCGAAGGGTCAATCAGGCGGTGCACAGCGCCCATGGTTGCCTTGTAGTTAGCGAGCGCCTCGCCCATACCCATGAAGACAATGTTGGAAACACGCAGCGGACGAGTATCCTCAGAGCCGCCTTCTGCTTCTTCCAGGCCCTTCATCTGCTTCAGGTAGCGGGCACCGGCAACAACCTGCTCCACAATTTCAGCGGTGGACAGGTTACGGGTCAAACCCTGCTGACCGGTTGCGCAGAAGGGGCAGTTCATACCGCAGCCAGCCTGCGAAGAAATGCACATGGTCACGCGGTTATCATAGCGCATGATGACGGACTCAATGAGCGCACCATCAAAGAGGCGGTGCACAACCTTCAGGGTATCGCCACCGTCAGCCTCGAGGGTACGGACCGGAGTCAGAAGCTGGGGCATCGCCTGAGCAACCATCTGCTCGCGATCCTTAGCCGGCAGGTCAGTCATCTCGGCGGGGTCAGTGACCAGACGCTCAAAATAGTGCTTGGACAGCTGGGACGCACGGAACGACTGGTAGCCCAGTTCCTTCAGAAATTCGCGGCGGCCAGCCATATCGAAGTCAGCGATGTGCTTGGGCGGCTTCGCACGGCGCGGTGCTTTCAGGGCAATCTGGCCGGGTGCGGGGCGAACGTTTGAGATTTCAACCGGCACCTTGGTCGCAGCGGGCGCGGTTGCCTCGCCGCTGTTGAGAGTTTCGCTCATGGAGCTTCTTCCTTGTGATGTGGATGCTTTCGGATGCGCTATCACGCACCGGACCGGATTCGCCGGTGTCTTCGGGTGGAGGTGGGGTAGCTAAAGGTGTTCCCCTCCCCCAGTGGTGGGGCTTAGGCGGGAATCGGAACCGGGGTTACGCCAAAGCGAGCAAGTTCGCTGGCGCCGCCGTCTTCTGCGGTCAGAACCCAGATGCCGTCGCTGTGCACAGCAACGGAGTGCTCCCATTGGCATGCATCGGAGCCGTCAACGGTCACAACGGTCCAGTCGTCAGAGAGTACCTTGGTCTCGATGGAACCGGTGACGAGCATCGGTTCGATAGCGAAAGCCATGCCAGGCTTAATCTTCGGGCCCATGTCACGTACTGCGTAATTCAGTACGTCCGGTGCCATGTGCATCTGGGAACCGATACCGTGGCCTACGTAGTCTTCAATGATGCCGTACTTGTCGCCATATTCTTCGGTCACGTACGCTTCGATGGCAAGACCAATTTCGCCGACCTTCTTTGCGGTTGCCAGAGCAGCGATACCGTGCCACATTGCCTCGCGAGTGACGGCGGAGAGCTCCGCGCGGGCTTCGCTCACATTGTCACCGACCAGCACGGTACGTGCCGAGTCGCCGTGCCACTGGCGATTGGTGGCGGGGTCGATGACGTATGCGCCACCGTCGATGGAGAGAATATCGCCGCCCTTGAGCACGTAGTCGCCGGGGATGCCGTGAACAACCTCGTAGTTGACGGAGGTGCATACGGTCGCCGGGTAGTCGTAGTAGCCGTAGAAGTTGGAGGTGCCACCCAGCTCCAGCATGGTGCGTTCAAAGGCGGCGTTCACCTCTGCGGTGGTTACGCCGGGGCGGGCTGCCGCCACTGCCGCATCGAGTGCACGGCTGGTAATGACGCCTGCACGAGCCATCTGCTGAAGCTGTGCATTGGTTTTGATTTCGACTCGTGCCATTCTGGCTCCTTAGGTATGTGGGGCAGTACGCCCAAGCTTAGAACTCTACAGACAGCACTGTACCCCCGCAAGTCTTTGTGATGCATCATGCATCCCAAATTGCGGGGGTACAGCAGAAGATTACTTCAGAGCGTCGAGGATGCGCTCGGTGACTTCAGCAATCTCGCCGAGGCCGTTAACTTCCTTGACAATGCCGCGTTCGCGGTAGATTGCGATCAGCGGTGCGGTCTCTTCTTCGTAGACCTTCAGGCGGTGACGGATGACCTCTTCGTTGTCATCGGTGCGACCCTGCTCTGCTGCGCGGTTGAGCAGACGCTCGACGAGTTCGTCGTTGTCTGCAACCAGCAGGAGAACGCGGTCGATCTTCTCGCCCTTGGCTTCGAGGATGGAGTCCAGCTCGTGCACCTGGGAGGTGTTGCGGGGGTAGCCGTCGAGCAGGAAGCCGTTGACGACGTCGCTTTCCTCCAGGCGTGCGCGCACCATGTTGTTGGTGACGGAGTCGGGAACCAGGTTGCCGGAGTCGATGTACGACTTCGCTTCCTTGCCCAGCTCGGTCTCTTCCTTGATGTTCTTGCGGAAGATATCACCGGTGGAAATCGCGGGAATCTTCAGTGCTTCAGCAATCTTGACGGCCTGGGTGCCCTTACCTGCACCGGGAGGGCCGACGATGAGCAGACGGTTCATCGGAGCAGTCCTTCGTAGTTTCGTTGTTGGAGCTGAGCGTTGATCTGTTTGAGAGTATCAAGACCAACACCCACCACGATCAGCAGCGAGGCGCCACCGAACGGGAAATTCTGGTTTGCGTTGAATAGGATAAGCGCTACCAGGGGAATCATGGAAATTACACCGAGGTAAAGTGCGCCAGGCAACGTAATTCGGTTGAGTACGTAGCTGAGGTAACGCTCGGTGGGCTTACCGGCACGGATACCGGGGATAAAGCCACCGTACTTCTTCATATTGTCCGCTACTTCTACCGGGTCGAAGGTGACCGCCACGTAGAAGTACGCGAAGCCAATAATCATGAAGAAATAGAGAGCAATGTACAGCGGATGATCGCCGCGCACCAGGTATGCGTTGATCCAGTTAACCCAGTCCGGCGGAGTGGAGCCGTTGGTGGGGGTGTTGAACTGGGCAATCAGACCGGGCAGGGTCAGCAGGGAGGAAGCGAAGATCAGCGGGATCACGCCGGCCATGTTGACCTTGAGCGGAATGTAAGTGTTGGTGCCGCCAATAGTGCGTCGACCAATCATGCGCTTTGCGTACTGCACGGGGATACGGCGAACGGACTGCTCCACGTAAACCACAGCGAGCATGACCAGCAGGCCGATGCCGGAGACGGCTGCGAAGATACCCCAACCGTGGGTGCGCTGGATGGAGCCCAGAGCGCTCGGGAAGGAAGAAGCGATAGAGGTGAAGATCAGCAGGGACATACCGTTACCGACGCCACGCTCGGTAATCTGCTCACCCATCCACATGATGACGGTGGTACCTGCACACAAGGTGACGATAATCAGCAGGATGTGCAGTACGTCGTCCTGGGGGATGATGCCGGGGCAGTTACCCAGCAGAACGCCGGAGCGCGCCATCGAGACGATGGTGGTTGCGTTCAGCAGAGCAAGAGCGATGGTCAGGTAGCGGGTGTACTGGGTGAGCTTTGCCTGGCCCTGCGCGCCTTCATCGTGTAGCTCCTGGAATCGCGGGATGACCACGCGCAACAGCTGGATGATAATGGACGCGGTAATGTACGGCATCACGCCGAGGGCAAAGATCGAAAGCTGCAGCAGTGCGCCACCGCTGAAGAGGTTGACGATATCGTAGACGCCACCGCTCGTAACATTGGCGTTCAGACACTGCTGTACATTTCCGTAGGAAACGCCTGGCGCGGGGATGAAAGTGCCCACGCGGTACAGCACAATCATTGCCAGGGTAAACAGCAGCTTACGCCGCAAATCGGCGGTCTTAAAGACTCGCCCGAATGCGCTCAGCACATGTCCTCCTGTAAGTCTATGGGGCGCCCATTCCTCTGAAGGATTTTTAGGGCGCAGTAAACACATCTTCCAGTCTATCGTGTTTGGAGCAGGTAACGATAACTCCCTAGCAGATTATGTAGCTTTTATATTCTCTTAGCGTGATTTCTGAACACTAAATGTGGCGTGCACCAAGCGTTCAAATATACGAATACAGGAATATATCCCTGTTGTGAGTCTTTTCGAGCAGCAAAAAGCCCCCGCCGTACAGTGTACGGACGGGGGCTTTCTCGTCTTGAAGACTACTTAACGGTTACAGAACCGCCAGCGGCCTCGATCTTCTCGATAGCGGAAGCCGATGCCTTGTCGACAACAACGTTCACCTTGACAGAGATTTCGCCGTTGCCCAGAACCTTCACGAGCTCGTTCTTGCGAACGGCACCCTTAGCAACCAGTGCCTCGACGGTGACGTCGCCACCGTTGGGGAACAGTTCCTGGATGCGGTCCAGGTTAACAACCTGGTACTCGGTGCGGAAGGGGTTCTTGAAGCCGCGCAGCTTCGGCAGGCGCATGTGCAGCGGCAGCTGACCGCCTTCGAAGCCTGCACGAACCTGGTAACGTGCCTTGGTACCCTTGGTACCGCGACCTGCGGTCTTACCCTTGGAGCCTTCACCGCGGCCAACGCGGGTCTTAGCCTTGTGGGCACCCGGTGCCGGGCGCAGATCGTGAATCTTGATAGCTTCTGCCATCTTTACTTGACCTCCTCAACCTTCACCAGGTGAGCAACGGTGTTAACCATGCCAACGGTGACGGGGTCAGCAGTGCGGACTACCTTGTTGCCGGGGCGCTTGAGGCCCAGGGAACGCAGGGTGTCGCGCATGTTCTGCTTCTGACCAACATAGGACTTGACCTGGGTGATTTCCAGCTTTGCGTCGCTGGGCTGAATACGCTTGGCCATTACTACGCACCTGCCTTTTCAGACTTGGTGTTGCGCAGGTAGCTGGGGATAACCTCATCGGTGGGCAGGCCACGGCGGGCTGCCACTGCCAGGGGCTCCTCAAGCTCCTTGAGTGCTGCAACAGTTGCGTGAACGATGTTGATCTGGTTCGAGGAACCGAGCGACTTGGACAGCACATCGTGAATGCCTGCGCACTCGAGTACTGCACGCACGGGGCCACCTGCGATAACACCGGTACCAGCGGTTGCCGGACGGAGCATCACAACGCCTGCAGCTGCTTCACCCTGCACGCGGTGCGGGATGGTGCGGCCTTCGATGCGGGGAACGCGGAAGAAGTTCTTCTTTGCTTCCTCGACACCCTTGGAGATTGCTGCGGGAACTTCCTTAGCCTTACCGTAGCCAACGCCGACCAGGCCGTTACCGTCACCAACGACGACCAGTGCGGTGAAGCTGAAGCGACGACCACCCTTGACGACCTTGGAAACGCGGTTGATGGTCACAACGCGCTCGATGTACTTGTCCTTCTCCTCCTCGCGAGCGCGGTTGTTACGGCGCTCACCACGGCCACGACGCTCGCCGCGGGTGTTGCGGCGCTCCTCGCGCTGGTTGGAGGTCTCAGCGGTTTCAGCTACTACTGCTTCGCTCACCTGAGTTTCCTTTACGTTCTGCTCGCTCATTAGAGTGCAAGACCTCCCTCGCGTGCACCGTCAGCAACGGCTGCAACACGGCCGTGGTACTTGTTACCACCGCGGTCGAACACGACTGCCTCAACACCAGCTGCCTTGGCGCGCTCTGCAACGAGCTCACCAACGCGCTTTGCCTTAGCGGTCTTGTCCAGGTCAGCTGCACGCAGCTCTGCTTCCATGGTGGAAGCGGATGCCAGGGTTACGCCCTTGACATCGTCGATAACCTGAACGAACATGTGACGGGTCGAACGGGTGACGCACAGGCGCGGACGCGCAGCGGTACCCGAAACGTACTTGCGGATGCGAGCGTGACGACGTGCACGCTGCGCTGCCTTCGACTTGATAGCCATGTTTACTTACCAGCCTTTCCGACCTTGCGGCGGATGTGCTCACCTGCGTAGCGAACACCCTTACCCTTGTAGGGATCGGGCTTACGCAGACCACGAATGTTTGCTGCAACCTGACCAACGAGCTGCTTGTCGATACCCGACACGGTCAGCTTGTTAGCACCCTCCACTGCGAAGGTAATACCCTCGGGAGCGGTGATGTTGATCGGGTGGGAGTAGCCCAGAGCGAACTCCAGGTCGTTACCCTTCGGGGTCACACGGTAACCGGTACCAACGATTTCCAGCTTCTTCTCGTAGCCGGAGGTAACGCCGATAATCAGGTTCTGAATCAGGGTACGAGTCAGACCGTGCAGCGAGCGAGACAGGCGCTCGTCGTTCGGACGAGATACAACGATCTCGTTTTCGTTCAGAGCCACGGTGATGGGGGAAGCTACCTTGTGGGAGAGCTCGCCCTTCGGGCCCTTAACGGTGACCAGGTTGCCATCGACCTTAACCTCAACGCCGGCGGGAACCGAGATGGGGAGACGTCCAATACGTGACATTATTCTCTTCCTTTCTCTTCTAACCGACTACCAGATGTAAGCGATGACTTCGCCGCCCACGCCCTTCTTCGCTGCCTGCTTGTCAGTGAGCAGACCCGAAGAGGTGGACAGGATTGCGATGCCGAGGCCACCCAGAACCTGGGGCAGGTTGGTGGACTTTGCGTAGGTACGCAGGCCCGGCTTGGAAATACGACGCACGCCAGCGATGGAACGCTCGCGGGACGGACCGTACTTGAGGACGAGGGTCAGGGTCTTGCCGACCTTTGCATCCTCAACCTTCACGTCGGCGATGTAGCCCTCAGCCTTCAGGATCTCTGCAATGCGAGCCTTCAGCTTGGAGTAGGGCATGGATACGGTGTCGTGGTATGCGGAGTTTGCGTTACGCAAACGGGTCAGCATATCTGCGACCGGATCAGTCATAGTCATTGTGGGCTTTAGCCCTTCCTCGTTGTGGTTTCCCTACCCCGCGGTAACGGGGTCTAGACCTACAACGTAGTCGTTAGTTGGTCTTGAACGGGAAGCCCAGTGCCTTCAGGATTGCACGGCCTTCTTCGTCGGTCTTCGCGGAGGTCACCACGGTGATGTCCATACCACGCACGCGGTCAATCGAGTCCTGATCGATTTCGTGGAACATGGACTGCTCGGTCAGACCGAAGGTGTAGTTACCGTTACCGTCGAACTGGCGGTCCGAGAGGCCGCGGAAGTCGCGGATTCGGGGCAGTGCCAGGGTGACGAGGCGGTCCAGGAATTCCCACATGCGGTCGCCACGCAGGGTGACGTGTGCACCAATGGGCATACCTTCGCGCAGCTTGAACTGTGCGATGGACTTCTTAGCGCGGGTAACAATCGGCTTCTGACCGGTGATTGCGGTGAGATCGCGGATTGCGCCGTCCATGAGCTTTGCGTCGCGAGCTGCCTCGCCGACACCCATGTTTACGACGACCTTAACGATCTTCGGGGTCTGCATGACGTTCTCGTACTTGAACTCTTCCTGCAGAGCGGGAACGACGACCTCAGCGTACTTGGTCTTGAAGCGGGGGGTAATCTTGGTTTCGGTCATTAGATGTCCTTACCCGAACGCTTAGCAACGCGCACGCGAACGGTGCGCTCCTTGCCGTCACGCTCTACAGTCTCGAGGCGGAAACCAACACGGGTCGGCTTCTTGGTCTCGGGGTCAACAATCGCAACGTTAGAAACGTGGATCGGTGCCTCAACCTTCTGAATGCCGCCTGCTGCGCCGGTCAGGGGGTTAGCCTTGGTGTGCTTGGTGACGACCTTGACGCCCTCAACAATCACGCGGTTTTCCTTGGGGAGAACCTTCAGAACCTTGCCCTGCTTGCCCTTATCTGCACCGGAAATAACCTGAACCAGGTCGCCGGACTTGATCTTAGCCATGAATTAGAGCACCTCCGGAGCCAGCGAAACGATCTTCATGAACTTCTTGTCGCGAAGTTCACGACCCACGGGGCCGAAGATACGGGTGCCACGGGGATCACCATCAGTGTTCTTCAGGATCACTGCGGAGTTCTCGTCGAACTTGATGTAGGAGCCGTCGGGACGACGGGTTTCCTTCTTGGTGCGGACGACGACTGCCTTGACAACGTCACCCTTCTTTACGGTACCGCCGGGGATTGCATCCTTGACGGTTGCGACAATAATGTCGCCAATGCCTGCGTAGCGACGCGAGGAACCACCGAGAACACGGATGGTCAGGATTTCCTTCGCACCAGTGTTGTCGGCGACCTTCAGTCGCGACTCCTGCTGAATCATATTTCTCCTGTCGTCTCGCCGGTTCCGACTCGCTTTAGGCGCGAGCCAGCCTTGCGGAACATTTTTACGGGATTGGTTGACGCCCCGGGCCCCATCTCTATGGAAGGGGTTAGCGGAAACGCCTGGGGCAAACCCATGCCAGAAGCATTTGGACCCGCGTGAAGCGGGCGTATCCCACCCGTAAGTAGCGGCATTATGCACTGGCACGAGAAGCCCGTGGTTGTGCGGCTACTTGGATACAGCCACACAGTCTTAACACTGTACAGGAAGCAGGTATCTAGCGCAAGGGCTTGTTAACTATGATTTCGGTCTCCACTACCCTATCCACTAAGACAATGCATGCATCGGAGACCAAAAACCTCATACCCCACATCAACACCGAGCGAGAAGGTGGCTTATTTGACACTTAAAGCAGGAGGCCCCTTCGTGTAGTTCCTGACGCATAAGAAACTGAAGGGGCCTCGAGAAATCTACCAAACAATGTGTAAAACAAGGATGGTAGATATTTATATTTTACTACGTTTTAATGCTCCACCACGACAGACTTGCCGTGGCCTAGCGATAGGATCACCCCATCCCTACCCCCCCGCTAGTGCGCACACAGGGCTAGAGAGCGACAGTGACTATTTTGGGTATGCCACCTGCTCTTCACTCTGCAGCTATGACATATATACTTTCGCGATACCATCACGAACGATAGGACGAGGTGCTTCTCCCGGACGGCTTTCTTCCGCAGCCTCATGGTATTCGCCAGAGCGTGCATCCAGCACATAGGAAACCTCAACTGCGGGGTAGTCCCCCGCCTTGTCGATAGCGATGACGCTCCCGTCCTTCAGCAGGACCTGGTGGTTAATACGGGTCGGGGCTACCTGCAAGGTCTCGATGACGGTTCGGTTGAGCGTGTCAATGACAGTGATAGTTCCACCGCCCGCAACTGCAGGCTCTCCCTTACCACCAAAATCAGCAACATAGAGCAGCTGGCGTTCTGCATCGAGCAAGATATCGGTGGGCATTTTGCCGAATGGGAGATAAGCGAGGTGTTCACCCTCAAAACTCAGAACATATAGACCGCCGTTTTTACCCTCGCGCCCCTGTGCAGAGACATACAGTTCGCCGCGCGTTGAATCAATCCCCACGCCGTGAATACCGATTGGAGCATTGGCGTCTTCCCCGCCAGTCACGGGCAACCTACGTACGAGCCCCCAGGTGTTCATATCCACAACCCAGATTTCATCTCGCATACTATTCGGGATGTACAGGCGGCTACGAGCTTCATCAGCTACGGCCCCTAGTAGCATAGCGGGACCGTCTCCTTGAAGAGAGCTAACCGCGCGTTCTCCTTCTGCGTTAGGCGCAGCGATTACCTGGTAACCACCCATTCCGGTCACGAGTACGGCACCGCTGGGTGCAACGTATAGCTCACGCGGAATTAGCATCTCCACTCCTAGAGCGAGAGAATCCCATACGAGCGCTAGGTCTTTTTGGGAGTATGCGGATACCGAGTTTGTGCGGGTTCCTCCGGTCCAGAGAAGCTCCCGCTCGTTGTCTGCTGCTAGACCGTAGGCAGCCTGGATTTGGAAGAGGTTCTCTAACCCGGGGTTATTTTCCGGGATAGCAGGCAGAACAGCCGTCTTCTCAACCTGCAGGGTATCTGCGTTTATGCGTGCGATTGTTGCGCAGAGAGTACCGTGGGTCTTTGTGTGATTGAAGCTTCCGCTTACGAAAAGAACGTCCTCTTCAGGGTTGTATGCCACTTGATACTGCCCAGCGAGCCCCGCAGAACGATCCACGGAAAAACGGTTGGCGTCCAGGGTGCTCTTCTGCCCTTCTCCTGCGACTGAGGGAACCATAGATATCTCCAGAATTGTGTAGGTTGGAGGCTAGCTCACCTCATATTTTGCGGGCTTAGCATCCGGAGCTTTCTGTTATATATCTTACGCTTCACCCTCCACTTTGAGGCTTTTCTGGCGTAGTCCATGCGCTGCGCCGTTCATAATTAAGAGGCTCTATATCGGTAGCACATAATGCTCCCCCTATGCTTTGAGCAGGGCAGTTTTACTCAATGAAAGCTTCGTATTCTGCATATAATCACCACAATAGGCATCAATCTAGAGCTTGTGACATCTTATAGAATTTATAAGTTTATCCTGAGGCATCTAGAGCCATGGATTTTGTAATATTTCGTTACCTCTGAACCCTTCTCAAAGCAGTGTTCTGAAAAAATCTGCTTAAAAATTTAGAAATTAAGGTTTGTTTTTTCAAAAATCAAGTTTTTTGGTAATAAACGCGCTTCAAGGTGCGAAAATCAGCGAGATGTACCATAATAGAAGAGACGCATGCGTCAAATAAGAGGTTCGGTCCTTATCGGACAGATTTCTTGGGTCCCTTTTTCCTCGCTAATCCGTTTGTCTAGGGACCGAACCTCGCTTTGACACTAAACCCGCACTTCGGTGCGGGTTTTCTTTATATCTGAGGCGCTAGAACCCTACATTTCATTCTTTGGGGGCTGTTAAGTCGTCAAATATGGGCGAGCGAGTGCAGAGGGGGGTGCCTCCCCCCCCCCCTCTCTCATTCATTCCCTATTCCCCATCCCCCGCTGCTACTTCTGACCCTGGTCTAGGTCTTCCGCCTATATAACAGGCATATATGCAAACCGAAAGGGGCGGTACCCATCAAATCGATGGGTACCGCCCCTTTCAATGTGTATCGGCAGTTTCAGAGAGTCAATCGGGTTCTTGAATATCTAGTAGATTCCGCTCTGCCTCTTTAGCTACTACCGAGCGGTAGTATCTTGGACTGCCGTGGGGTACGGGCTATGCCTTGCGGCGACGTGCTACCAGCACAGTTGCACCAACGACCAGGGCAAGAACGCCAATTCCGGCTGCAATGACGACGCCCGAAGCACCGGTGTTAGCCAGTGAAGACTTCGAGGAGTTCGAAGAAGTCGAGCCGTTGCTGGAGGAGGTGACGTTCTGCGACGAAGAGCCGGAGGTCTTCGGGGCGGTGCTGTCCTTCTTCTGAGCCTCAGAATTCATAGAGTCCACGGGAGCCTTGGACTGATCCTTCGCCTGGTCCTTAGAATCTGCAGGTGCGGAAGGCTCTGCAGAGGGGTTAGTTACAGGTGCGTTAGCCGACTCGGATGCCTTCGGCTCCGAAACCTTCGGCGCAGGTGCCTGGTTTTCAACGCTGAAGGTGTACTCTACGGCAACGCCACCACGTACGTTATCGTTCTCTGCCAAAGAACCAGAGAGCAGGTAGATAGCAACGCTATCGCCGGTCTTCAGTTCTTCAGTCAGGTTAGAGTTTGCCACGGTGGGGCGGTCGATGGTTGCGGTGAAGTTACCGTTTTCGTCCGCCTTGATGTATGCCCAGATGCCTGCGCTATTGCCTTCAACGCCTTCGAGCTTGGGCTCTTCCTTCGCGGAAATAGCGCCCTTGTTCAGCTTGACGGCGATAACGGAGCCCTTACCGTCCAGAGTCTTGAAGCCTTCACCGCGGAAGGTCAGCTTCTGGCCGTCCCAGGTCTTGGGGAAGTAGACCTTAGCACCGTCCTTGTACTCGTGCACAACCTCATTGGAATTTGCGCTTTCGGAGGGTGCCGGGGTGCTGGGTTCGGGCTTTGTGGACTCGCTCGGAGCCGGAGTAGTCGGCTCAGGCTTAGCAGACTCGCTCGGAGCCGGAGTAGTCGGCTCAGGCTTAGCAGACTCATTCGGAGCCGGAGTGGGCTCATTGCTATCAGGCAGGCTCAGCTTAGTGCCAGCGGGGTACGTGGTAGTCACACCAGAAGGAGCAGCAGCGACCTGGGTAGTTTCTGCCGGTGCGCAGGTCGCAGCGGTGTCTGCCTTCTTCTCTGCAACAGTTGCGGAGAGCGCTTCACCACCACGTGCGGTATCGCCTTCAACCATGGAGCCGGAGAGCAGGAAGACAGATACCTTATCGCCGCTCTTCAAGTTTTCCGTCAGGTTGGAGTTCTCAGTGGTCGGGTACGGCAGCTCAGCGGTGAAGTTACCATTCTCATCTGCCTGGATGTATGCCCAGACGCCTGCGCTGTTGCCGTCAGCACCGTTGAACTTCGGCTCTTCCTTCGCGGAGATACGACCCTTGTTCAGCTTGACTGCGAGTACGGAGCCCTTTGAACCGTCCTGAGTCTTGAAACCTTCGCCACGCAGCTTCAGGGTTTCACCGGTGGTCCAGTCCTTCACTGCGTAGAGCTTAGCGCCGTCGGCGTAGGTCTTCACCAGTTCTTCAGAAGAAGTCTGTGCAGCAGGCTTCGCGCTGGTTTCAACGGTGGTGTTGATCTTCACCATAACGCCGGGAGTAATCGGGGAGTCTGCGTTGTCCTTACCCTTGGGCTCGGTGCTAGAGGTGCGGTATTCGCCGGTGGTCTTATCGATGGTGTAGTCGGTTTCGATAGCGGAAGCACCTTCGGTGCTGCGTGCTACAGCGTATACGCTGCCGTCTGCAGTGACCAGAACATCATTTGCGCCGCTGGTTGCACCGGTAGACACCTGAGAAACAACGGTGCCGGTTCGTGCATCAACAACACCGACGTTGCCGGTGCCGTAATCAGTCACGTACAGCAGGTCACGGGCTTCGTCGGAGGCGAGAGCGAGGGCCTGGCTACCGAAAGGAATGGTCTTCTTGTAGGCACCAGTTTCCAGGTCGTAGACGGTGATACCGGAGTTACTGCCCTTACGGTCACCCTGGGCGCTGACGTAGATTTCCTTCAGGGACTTGTCGATAGTGACGTCCGAGGGGTTCAGAGCAGCTTCAGCATTTTCCTTGTGCAGCTGAATGGTCTTCTCAACCTCGTAGCTCTTGGTGTCGATTACCTTCACGGTGCCGGCGCTCAAGGAGGGTACGTAGAGCTTGCCTTCAGCGGAGTCCACGTGCATGTTCATTGCGATGTCAGATTCACCCTTGGCGTCGGTGAATTCAATCTTCTTGACCAGGGCGTGCAGGGTGGTGTCGAAGACGCTAATGCCGCCGGAGCCAGATACAAAGACCTTGCCGCTGGAGGGGTCGATGCGTACCTCACGAGGGTGGTTGACGTCGCCTTCTGCGCTACTCCAAATAATCTTGTTGGTCGCGGGATCGAAGACAGATACCTTGTTGACGCGGGTCTGGGTCACCCATACGTATCCGGTTGCTTCGTCGTAGGCAATACCGTAGGGAGATTCAATCTGCTTACCGGTCGGTACGGTAGCGCCACGTGCAATATAGTCCGTAGTCGGGAACTGATAGACAGTAGCAAGGCTCGGGGTGGATGCAACGTTCCAGGTACCGACGCCACCGGTCAGAATCGGCGGGCGGCCGGAGGAGAAGGAAGTGTAGAGGGAGGAAGTTGCTGCCGAGTATGCCAGCTGGTACTGGCCGGGCAGGCCCTGGTACTGGGTAGCGCTCACTGCAATGTGGCGGCATTCCTCCGTGGAGTTCTGGGAGTTCCCGCCGGGAACGGATGCGGAGACGTTTGCCGCAAAGGTAGCGGGAACGGCTGCGAAAGAGCCTGCAACAACGGAAAGTGCGCCAGCAATGGCGAGCAGCTTACGTGAGGGCTTGGGTGAAGAAGTCATGATGATCCTCAATGATGTGTAGTGGTACTTCTCCAAAGGTCGTGCAACCTCCGGAAGGTGCAAAGCCACCCGACTGATTATTAGGAAAGGTTACGCTAAGCAACTATAAAGTTGATGATAAGTCCCTAATCAGGTTGTTTTCAAGTACTGCTCATCAGATTCCGCAGACCCCAGGCACCTTACTCAGGTATTACTTTTCATTTTTTCTCCACGATTCCGCTTCCACATGCGCTTTCTTCTCTAGTAGCGTCTACTCATGGATTGCGTCATCAAATCGAGAGAAGAATATTGTTTTCTCGTATGACATATCAAGACATTTATGACAAATGTTGTCTTAGCGTCTGTTATTAGCCCATGCCATAAGGCGCCCGCCCTAGTTTTTCCTGGACAAAGGTTAAACGCAAAGAGCCCCTCTCCTACCGAAGTAGGAGAGGGGCTCTTTTACTGCTCTAGCAGAGAGTCATGAAGAGGGCTTACTTAGCCTTCTCGATGATCTCCACGATACGCCAGCGCTTGGAAGCGGACAGCGGACGGGTCTCTGCAATCAGAACGAGGTCACCGATGCCAGCAGCGTTCTGCTCATCGTGTGCCTTAATCTTGGAGCTACGGCGAACGACCTTGCCGTACAGTGCGTGCTTCACGTGGTCCTCGACCTCGACGACAACGGTCTTGTCCATCTTGTCGGAGACAACGTAGCCGCGGCGGGTCTTGCGGTAGCCGCGCTCTTCGTTCTTTACTTCACTCACTTGGACTCACCTTCAGTTGCGGGACGAATACCGAGCTCGCGCTCACGCAGCACGGTGTAGATACGTGCGATGTCGCGCTTGATAGTGCGGCGACGACCTGCGTTAGCCTGACCGGTGACTTCCTGGAAGCGGATGTTGAAGAGTTCCTTCTTCGCTTCGCTCAGCTTTGCAGCCAGCTCTTCGTTGGAGAGCTCTGCGAGCTTATCGATGCTCAGGTCCTTGGATCCTACTGCCATCTCGCTTATTCACCACCTTCGCGGCGACGCACAACACGTGCCTTCATCGGGAGCTTGTGGATTGCCAGGCGCATTGCCTCGCGAGCCACTTCTTCGGACACACCGGAGAGTTCAAACATGACTCGACCCGGCTTGACATTTGCGACCCACCACTCGGGCGAACCCTTACCGGAACCCATACGGGTTTCAGCGGGCTTCTTGGTCAGCGGACGGTCGGGATAAATGTTGATCCAGACCTTACCGCCACGCTTGATGTGACGGGTCATTGCGATACGTGCAGCCTCAATCTGGCGGTTGGTCACGTATGCGGGCGACAGGGCCTGAATGCCCCACTCACCGAAGCTAACCTCGGTGCCGCCCTTTGCGAGACCACTACGCTTGGGGTGGTGCTGCTTGCGGTACTTTACTCGACGGGGAATAAGCATTTATGCCTCACCGTTCTCTGCAGTCTTGGCCTCGACCTTTGCCGAAGCGTTCTCGTTGCGGCGCTCGCGACGAGGACCACGGTTGCCCTGGCGGCGGCGGTCACCATCGCGGCGGTTGCCACGGCGGTTGTTTGCTGCCTGCTGAGCTGCCAGCTCCTTGTCGGTCAGGTCGCCCTTGTAGATCCAGACCTTCACGCCGATGCGACCGAAGGTGGTCTTAGCCTCGAAGAAGCCGTAGTCGATGTTCGCACGCAGGGTGTGCAGCGGCACACGGCCTTCGCGGTAGAACTCGGAACGGGACATTTCAGCGCCACCCAGACGGCCGGAGCACTGGATACGGATACCCTTTGCGCCTGCACGCTGTGCGGACTGGATTGCCTTCTTCATTGCACGGCGGAATGCAACACGCGATGCGAGCTGCTCTGCGATGCTCTGTGCAACCAGCTGAGCGGAGAGGTCGGGGTTAGCAACCTCGAGGATGTTCAGCTGAATCTGCTTGTTGGTGAGCTTCTCGAGCTCGCCGCGGATGCGGTCTGCTTCTGCGCCACGGCGGCCAATCACGATACCGGGACGAGCGGTGTGGATGTCCACACGCACGCGGTCACGGGTACGCTCAATCTCGACCTTTGCAACGCCTGCGCGATCCAGGTTCTTAGCCAGCAGCTCGCGAATCTTTACGTCCTCGCGGACGAAGTCAGCGTAACGCTCGCCGGGCTTGTTGGAATCAGCGAACCACTTGGAGACGTGGTCAGTGGTGATGCCCAGTCGGAAACCGTTCGGGTGAATTTTCTGACCCATTTAGCGGTCCTCCTCCTTCTCCGGGGTAGCAACTACCACGGTGATGTGGCTGGTGCGCTTGTTGATTCGGTATGCGCGACCCTGAGCGCGGGGCTGAATGCGCTTCATGGTCGGGCCCTCGTTCACGAATGCTTCGCTGATGAACAGCTCTTCCTCGCGGAAGGGCAGACCCTGCTGGGTTGCCTTCTGACGAGCGTTAGCTACTGCCGAAGCAACGATCTTGTATACCGGTTCCGAAGCTGCCTGGGGGGCGAACTTCAGAATCGCCAGAGCCTCTTCCGCCTGCTTACCACGGATCAGGTTGACGACACGGCGGGCCTTCATAGGCGTAACGCGAACGAAACGCGCTGATGCCTTGGCTTCCATTGCCTATCTCTCTTTCGTCTATTGCCGAAAGGGAAACGTTAGCTTATCGGTGTAAACCGACTAGCGACGCTTGCCCTTACGGTCGTCCTTCACGTGGCTGCGGAAAGTGCGGGTCGGAGCAAACTCACCGAGCTTGTGACCAACCATCGACTCGGTGATGAACACCGGCACGTGCTTGCGACCGTCGTACACTGCGATGGTGTGACCGAGCATGTCGGGGATAATCATCGAGCGACGCGACCAAGTCTTGATTACGTTCTTGGTGCCCTTCTCGTTCTGAGCTGCAACCTTCAGGTAGAGGTGCTGATCAACGAAAGGGCCCTTCTTCAAACTACGAGGCATGTTTCAGGCTCCTTAGCGCTTCTTGCCAGTACGACGGCGACGAACGATGAGCTTGTCGCTTTCCTTGTTGGGACGGCGGGTACGACCCTCGGGCTTACCGTTGGGGTTAACCGGGTGACGACCACCGGAGGTCTTACCTTCACCACCACCGTGCGGGTGGTCAACCGGGTTCATGACCACACCACGGACGGTCGGGCGGATGCCCTTCCAGCGGTTACGGCCTGCCTTACCCCAGTTGATGTTGGACTGCTCAGCGTTGCCAACTTCACCAACGGTTGCGCGGCAGCGAACATCCACGTTGCGGATTTCGCCGGAGGGCAGACGGAGCTGACCGTACTTGCCTTCCTTAGCAACCAGCTGTACAGAAGCACCTGCGGAACGAGCCAGCTTTGCGCCGCCACCGGGGCGGAGCTCGACACAGTGAATCACGGTACCAACGGGGATGTTGCGCAGGGGCAGGTTGTTACCGGGCTTGATGTCAGCTGCGGGGCCGGACTCGACGATGTCGCCCTGAGCGAGCTTGTTCGGAGCGATGATATAGCGCTTGGAACCATCGAAGTAGTGCAGCAGCGCGATGCGAGCGGTACGGTTGGGATCGTACTCGATGTGTGCAACGCGTGCGTTAACGCCGTCCTTGTCGTGACGACGGAAGTCGATCAGACGGTACTGGCGCTTGTGGCCGCCACCCTTGTGACGGGTGGTGATGCGGCCGGTGTTGTTACGGCCGCCGGTCTTGTGAAGCGGACGAAGCAGGGACTTTTCCGGGGTGGAGCGGGTGATCTCGGAGAAATCAGCAACGCTCGAACCGCGGCGACCCGGGGTCGTCGGCTTGTACTTACGAATACCCATTTAGATATTTCTTCCTTCGTTAAAGTGGTCTCCGCGGGGCTTATGCCTGCGGACCGCCGAAGATGTCGATGGTGCCTTCCTTGAGGGTCACAATCGCACGCTTGGTGTTCTTGCGAGCGCCCCAACCGAAACGGGTGCGCTTGCGCTTGCCCTGACGGTTGATGGTGTTGACGGAAGCAACCTTGACGTCAAAGATCTTCTCGATGGCCTGCTTGATTTCCAGCTTGTTGGAATCGGTAGCGACCTCGAAGGTGTACTTACCTTCGTCGAGCTGACCGTAGCTCTTCTCGGAAACGACGGGAGCGATGATCACGTCGTATACAGACTTGGTGGAAACGCTCATTACTTAGCGCCCTCCTTCTTCTGAGCTGCAGCAACGAATGCGTCGAATGCTGCCTTGGTGAAGACCACGTCGTCAGAAACCAGCACATCGTAGGTGTTGAGCTGATCTGCGTACAGAACGTGGACGTTCTCCAGGTTACGTGCGGACAGAGCCACAACGTCCTCTGCACGAGCAATCACAAGAAGGATGTTCTTGCGCTCGGTGATAGCTGCGAATGCAGTCTTTGCAGCCTTGGTCGAGGGGGTTTCACCGGAGATGAAGTTCTCGACAACGTGGACGCGGTCGTGACGAGCGCGATCGGAGAGAGCACCGCGCAGTGCAGCGGCGATCATCTTCTTGGGGGTGCGCTGTGCGTAGTTACGCGGGGTCGGACCGTGAACAACGCCACCGCCGGTCATGTGCGGTGCACGGATGGAGCCCTGACGTGCGTTACCGGTACCCTTCTGCTTGAAGGGCTTACGGCCTGCACCGGAAACCTCGCCGCGGTTCTTGGTCTTGTGGGTGCCCTGGCGTGCAGCAGCGAGCTGTGCAACGACAACCTGGTGCAGCAGGGGCACGGATGCCTGCGCGTCGAAAATCTCTGCGGGCAGGTCTACCTTAAGGGTCTTAACAGCCATGATGTATTAGGCTCCCTTCACAGCGGTACGAACCAGAACAACGCCGCCCTTGGGACCGGGGATTGCGCCCTTGATCAGCAGGACATTGTTCTCTGCGTCCACACCCTGGATAGTCAGGTTCAAGGTAGTGTGACGTGCTGCGCCCATACGGCCAGCCATGCGCATACCCTTGAACACGCGTGCGGGGTAGGATGCGCCACCGATGGAACCGGGCTTACGGTGGTTCTTGTGCTGACCGTGAGACGCGCCAACACCCTTGAAGCCGTGACGCTTCATAACACCTGCAAAGCCCTTACCCTTGGTCTTACCAACGACGTCGACCTTCTGGCCTGCTTCGAAGAGCTCAACGGTCAGTTCCTGACCGAGGGAATACTCAGAAGCATCTGCGGTACGCAGTTCGACGATGTGGCGACGGGGGGTAACACCGGCCTTCTCGAAGTGACCAGCCAGGGGCTTGGTAACCTTGCGAGAGTCGATTGCACCGAAACCGATCTGAACAGCTTCGTAGCCGTCAGTTTCCTGGTTACGGATCTGGGTAACAACGTTAGAATCAGCCTTGACGACGGTGACAGGCACGAACTTGCCGTCCTCGTCCCAGACCTGGGTCATGCCGAGCTTGGTGCCCAGCAGGCCCTTCACCTGGCGCTCGAATTTATTAGTCATTAGATGCGATCCTCTACAGCTTGATCTCGATGTTTACGTCTGCCGGCAGGTCGAGACGCATGAGGGCATCAACAGCCTTGGGGGTCGGATCAACAACGTCGATCAGACGCTTGTGCGTACGCATCTCGAAGTGCTCGCGGCTGTCCTTGTACTTGTGGGGAGAACGGATAACACAGTAAACGTTCTTCTCGGTCGGCAGCGGCACGGGGCCAATTACAGTTGCGCCTGCGCCCTTTACCGTTTCGACGATTTTCCGTGCCGAAGAATCGATGACCTCGTGGTCATAGGACTTCAGACGGATGCGGATTTTCTGTCCCGCCATCTGTCGGACTCTCTTTCTTGATGTATTCCCTGTATCGGAGCTTTTGCCCCTTTGTTATAGCGCTTAAGGAACGCGATATATTCATCACGTGCGCCACCCAGAACGGACTGAATCCGGCTTTGCCGGGTTCCTCACCCCGCCTGAGTACCGACCCCCGAACTCGGGCGTGTCGCCTATTTTCTAGACAGACTCATCCCGTCATCCTTCGGACCGGGTCATACGTGGGCCTACCTTTAGTGCAGGTAGACGCTTTGACAACGTCGTCAATTCTCTCAGAGATTGAGCGCTTACGCAATACAAACACGAGTTAAGTGCTTAAGAACACTTAACTGTCTCTGTCGATTTGAGGCACTTCCCCGAATGCAACTCTCAGAGAGCTTTCAATCTACTTTCAGTAAGTTCCATGCGCTTTATTGCTCGTAATAAAGCTTTTAGGTCTAAAGACTCTCGTATCGTAGAAATATCACTACAGCCTAAGGAGAAACCATGTCTCAGCCGACACAACCTCATCAGGCATCCTCTAGCTCTCACTCTTCATCTCAGAGCCCTCAGCATGTCCAGCCGCAAGGTCTCGGCCTGTACGTTCCCCCATCCCTGTCGGGTCCGTATCCTCAGCCTCCTGCGCAGCGACGCCGGGTCAATGAGAATATCTTCCTCAATATTGTTCTGTACATCGGTTCGCTCCTGCTCATCGGTGCTGCGGGTCTTTTCGTCACCTCTGTGACGTCGTCTCAGGATGAAACGGCCATCTTCCGTGTCCTTGCAATGGCGCTTGGAGCAGTCGTCTTCTACGGAGCTGGTCTGCTCACCTACCGTTTCGTGGAGCGCCTACGTATTGCCTCCTACTCTTTTGCAGCAACGGGTCTTGCGTTTATTCCTCTGACCGGCGTTGCTACCTATGTCCTCAAGATTTGGACTGAAGGACGCTACGTCTGGCTTCTCACGTCTCTGGTTGGCACTGCAGCCATTGTTGGAGCCTGTGCCCTCATGCGTAACCGTGTGATGGCGTACCTGCTGATTTCGTTCATTGTTTCGGACTCGTTGGCGGCTACGAAGGTAGCGGCTCTGCCTTTCGTTTGGTATTTCGTTTCACTCACTGCAGTTGCCACCGTTCTCGGTTTGGTTCTGCATTTTGCCCCGAATGCTGCTCCAAAGGGCATCCGCGAAGGTCTTGTTGATTCTTCCCGCATTTTTGTTCCGGCTACTGCCATCGCTATTTTCTTCTTCACCAACGATCTGAGCTACACGGATGCGGGTATTGCGTTTGCAGTCATGTCTGTGCATGCCATCCTTTTCACGTGGCTGAACGGTACGGCAGATTACTACGCCCAGGCACGTATCTACCCAATTGCGTCTATTCTCTCCTTCATAATGGACTCGGATCACGGCCCGTGGTTCCCCAGCATTTTCTTCGTCTCGGCTCTGGTTGTTAACCTGATTTCTGCCTACGTATTTATTCCTCGTCTGCAGAAGACTATTGCTGGTTCTGCTCCTGCTACTGATGAACAGCCCGAGCAGGTGCAAAGCACCCCGGCTATCCCCTGGGCGAAGGAAGCTCTTCACCGTCCCGCTCACAAGATGGAGTGGTTGCCGGCAATTGACGCATGCGTCGGCGTGTTCTTCTCCTTCTTCGCTCTCATTGATGCCTTCTTCACTGCTCATGCTGCCGATAGTCCTGTATACGCAACGCGCTGGAGCGCTTTCCTTCCTTATGCAGAAGGTAATCAAGGTATCTTCCCTGCCCCCTGGGTTATTGGTGTCCTCTGCATTGTAAGTTTCTTGTTGTACCGCAAGGCAATCCAGCCTCTGCTACTCATGAGTTTTGTAGCGTTCATTCCAGTTGTTGGCATGTACGCCTCCCCCGGCAATCAGGGCACTTTCTACCTCTTCTTTACCGCGGCAGTAGTCATCTATCTGGTCAGCGCTAAGGCCCCCGAGGCACGTACCGCGGGAGCGGTACTGAGCAACATCGGTTATGCCATTGGTATGATTCAGCTCTTCCTCGCTCTCATTCCTGAGATGCAGACTTCTGAGTCGCTTCTGATGTTTGCGTTGGTCTGCGCCGCTATTGCGCTACTGACTTTTGTTCTCTCTCAGGGCGTTGCAGCGCAGAACGCAAGCTACCGTCTTGTAGAAATGTCGGTCTACCTGTTCTTGGGCGTTTTTGCTCTCTTCGTTGGGTACGTGGCTAACCATGTTGATGGCGGAGCACATGGCCGGTTCTGGGTTGGTTTCCCTCTCTTCTCGGGTGCTGTCCTCTTCTTGAGCGTCCTGAGCGCTCTTATTCTGGCTCGCGCACTGAGGCTTTCGGACGTTGGTTCCTTCCGCTCTACGCTTGCCTCCTCCATCCGTATCGCGTTCTACACGACTCTGATCATTGCGACGATTGGCTCGCGACACTACCTGCTGTACGGATTGCAGAAGGAATACATTGCTGTAGCACTGCCGGCGCTCCTGACCGTCGTCTACGGTGCACTCGGTTTCTTTATGCCGACTGGCTCTTCGATTCGTTCAGAGCTACTCATCATTGCGCGTTTCCCCATCTGCTGGTCTGTCATTCTGCTCGCTATCAGCGGCAATATGAAGGAATCGCTTGTAGACTTCCTCGTACTTGCCCTGCTGGCGGTTCAGGCGCTGTGCAGCGTGCTACTCTACGCGTACTCCAAGCGAAACTACGAGGCATACGCAGCAGCGACTTTCTTTACTCTTGGTTCTATCCTGAGCGCAGGCCGTTTCATTGGCGACTTTGATAATCTTCTGTTCGCAGTAGCAACTCCGATGATCTTCATCGCCGTGTGGGTACTTGCACTCATCTTCAGGATCCCCCGCATGCAGATTGGTGCCTCCATCAGTATCACGACTTTCTGCATTGGTTCTCTATGGAATCTCTTCAACACGAGGGAAAGCACAATGGTGATGACTCTTCTGGGCTACTACGCTCTGATTGCCGTCGTTATCCTGTTCGTTCTGAAGGTCACGCTCCCGGTTGAGGTCTTCGGTGTGAACGCAAACGTTCGTCCTCGCATTGCTGTCCCGGTCGGTAATACGATGGTTGATTTGCCGATGCACGGCCCGCTGGGTGCCCCCTACGCGCGTTTCATGTCTCGCCGCCCCCTGAGCCAAGGCATCTATGCACCGGTCAATACGCTGCTGATGATTCCCGCTCTGGCGGTGCTGGGATTCTACACTTTCGTTGGGCTGGCTTTTGAGCCCAAGCAGGTAGAACTCAACGCACTTCTCTGGGGTCTAGGCGCTCTGTCTTTCGTGTCTGTCACCAAGGCGAAGAACCTGCCGACCGTCTGCACTACGGCATTCAGCCTCTTCATCGCCCGTCTGGTCATTGATTACTCGAAGTCCAATCCTCTGAGCGTCATTCTTGAGGTTGCTCTCCTGATTCTGCTGGCCGTTGTGGCTGCCAAGGTTCTCAAGAACTTCATCGCAAAGAGGCCTGTAGACGAGCAGGTATCGGATTCTCCTCTGTACTGGGCTTTGGGCCTGCAGGTGTTCCTCACCCTGGTAACGTGGGCAGTTCCCGCTGACGGTCCGGATATCGTAGTGCTGGTACTCGGCATTGCCCTGACTCTCCTGAGCGCTCTGCTGCTTGACCGAGTCTGGACCTATATCGCAACTGCGCTAGTCACCCTCGACCTGGCGATTTTGCTCAACGGTCTAAACCCGCTGACCCTGCTGATTATCTCTATTCTGCTCATCGCAGGCGTTATCTGGCGTCTGCTGGTGCGACAGAACAAGCAGGATGCAGCCGCTCCGCACCAGGATTCTGAGCAGCTCGGGAATTTCCCGCACACTCAAGATCAGCCAGATATGTATCCGCAGGGCAATGTCCAGATGCAGCAGCCCCCGGTTCCTCAGCAGGGCTACCAGCCTCGCTACGAGGAAAACCTCTAGCCATCAGCACACATAGGTTCTATTCCTACGGCATTCTGTAGTAGGATTAGCTATGTCCCTTCCGAGGGGCAGTCATTCGAATTGCGGTTCCCAGCCTTCGGGCTGGGAACCGTTTTTCGTTGTCCGCAGATTCTATATTCCCATCTGCAGGGTCTTTAGTCGCTCCCCCGCCGCAAGCCGGTCCGCATGACCCAGATTCTGTCTCGAGCCAGCAGATCTCTGAACGGAGTAGGCAATCGTTCCCCTACCCAGGTTCTTTCCACGTCCAGCTTCTTTCATATCCAGGAGTTCAGAATCTACGGCTAGAGAGTACGGACATGTCATACCGCCGCCGAGGAGGGTGTTCTCTGCCGTTACAGATTCACCATGAACTCCGCTATCGGCCACGTATACCCCTTCAGAAGCCTTGAGCGGTTGCTGAGACGAACTGATAACGCTCAGCGCGGGGGTTTTATACAGCCCAGCAGAATAATGCCGCTCTCTCCTTCGCCGGAGCCTTCAGCAACCCGCAAAAGGGCATAACAAAAGGACCCCCGCAGATGCGGGGGTCCTTGAGTATCGCTAGCTGGTGGAGGGTTTCCCCTCCGGCAGATCTTTAGCGAATTGTCGTAAATTTACGGCAATTACTTCAGGATCTTGGTAACACGACCCGAACCAACGGTGCGGCCACCCTCACGGATAGCGAAGCCGAGGCCCTCTTCCATTGCGATTTCCTGGATCAGGGTAACGGTCATCTCGGTGTTGTCACCGGGCATAACCATCTCGGTGCCCTCGGGGAGGGTGATAACGCCGGTCACGTCAGTGGTACGGAAGTAGAACTGAGGACGGTAGTTGGAGTAGAAGGGGTTGTGACGGCCACCCTCATCCTTGGAGAGGATGTAGACATTTGCCTCGAACTCGGTGTGGGGGGTGATGGAGCCCGGCTCCACGACAACCTGACCACGCTCAACATCGTCACGCTTCAGACCACGCAGCAGCAGACCACAGTTCTCACCTGCCCATGCTTCGTCGAGCTGCTTGTGGAACATCTCGATACCGGTAACGGTGGTCTTCTGAATCGGGCGGATACCGACGATCTCGACCTCGGAGTTGATCTTCAGGGTACCGCGCTCTGCACGACCGGTAACAACGGTGCCACGACCGGTAATGGTGAAGACGTCCTCGATGGGCATGAGGAAGGGCTTGTCCTTCTCACGCACGGGGTCCGGAATGTAGGTGTCGACTGCGTCCATGAGCTCCTCGACCTTAGCAACCCACTCGGGATCGCCTTCGAGAGCCTTCAGTGCGGAAACGCGAACAACGGGAGCGTTGTCGCCGTCGAACTCCTGCGAGGAGAGGAGGTCACGGACCTCCATCTCGACGAGGTCGAGGAGCTCTTCGTCGTCAACCATGTCTGCCTTGTTCAGTGCAACCAGCAGGGTGGGGACGCCAACCTGGCGAGCGAGCAGAACGTGCTCGCGGGTCTGTGCCATGGGGCCGTCGGTAGCAGCAACCACGAGGATTGCGCCGTCCATCTGAGCCGCACCGGTAATCATGTTCTTGACGTAGTCAGCGTGGCCGGGAGCGTCAACGTGTGCGTAGTGGCGCTTCTCGGTCTGGTACTCGATGTGAGCAATGTTAATGGTAATACCGCGCTGGCGCTCCTCAGGAGCGGAGTCGATCATACCGAAGTCGCGCTTCTCGTTCAGGTCCGGGTACTTGTCAGCCAGAACCTTGGAGATTGCTGCGGTCAGGGTGGTCTTACCGTGGTCAACGTGACCAATGGTACCGACGTTAACGTGAGGCTTGGAGCGCTCGAACTTAGCCTTAGCCAAGAGTGTTCCTCCTAGAACGATTGAAAACATGCACGCGGATCTTCGCTCCGGCGCATCCCGTTATAAAACGGTCTAGCGTCTACAATAGCGGATTACGCCGCAGAGATGAAACTGTTCATGCTCTCAATATGGATTTAATTGAAAATTTTAGCGTGGGCCACAGGTTTTTAGCCCGTGGCCCACGGGTGAGACGCGAAAATTACTCGCCGCGGCTCTTCTGGATGATCTCGTCAGCGACGTTCTTGGGAACCTCGCCGTAGCTATCGAATGCCATCGAGAACACTGCACGACCCTGGGTCTTGCCACGCAGGTCGCCAATGTAACCGAACATTTCGGTCAGGGGCACAATAGCCTTGATGATCTTAACGCCGGATGCGTCCTCCATGGAACGAACCTGGCCACGGCGGGAGTTCAGGTCGCCGATAACGTCGCCCATGTACTCCTCGGGGGTACGAACCTCAACGTCCATCAGCGGCTCGAGCAGGACCGGGTTAGCGCGCTTAGCGCCTTCCTTGAAGACCATCGAACCAGCGATCTTGAACGCCATTTCGGAGGAGTCGACGTCGTGGTAAGCACCATCGATCAGGGTTGCCTTCACGCCCACCATCGGGTAGCCAGCGAGGACACCGAATTTCATAGCGTCCTGGATACCAGCGTCGACCGAGGGGATGTACTCGCGAGGAACGCGGCCACCGGTGACCTTGTCCTCGAACAGGTACAGCTCTTCGCCATCCAGGGGCAGGGGCTCGAAGGAGACCTGCACCTTTGCGAACTGACCGGAACCACCGGTCTGCTTCTTGTGGGTGTAGTCGACCTTCTCGACTGCCTTCTTGATGGTCTCGCGGTAAGCAACCTGGGGCTTACCAACGTTAGCCTCAACCTTGAACTCACGCTTCATACGGTCAACGATGATGTCCAGGTGCAGCTCACCCATACCACCAATTTCGGTCTGACCGGTTTCTTCGTTCAGCGAAACGGTGAAGGTGGGGTCCTCAGCGGAGAGCTTCTGGATAGCGGTGGACATCTTCTCCTGGTCACCCTTGGTCTTGGGCTCGATAGCCACGAAGATCACGGGATCGGGGAAGGTCATCGACTCGAGAACAATCGGGTGTGCAGGGTCGCACAGGGTGTCACCGGTGGTGGTGTCCTTCAGACCGATTGCTGCGTAAATGTGACCTGCGGTGATCTCTTCAACAGGGTTCTCCTTGTTGGAGTGCATCTGGAAGAGCTTACCGATACGCTCCTTCTTACCCTTGGTGGAGTTCAGAACCTGCTGACCCTGAGCTGCGGTACCGGAGTACACACGGGTGTAGGTCAGCTGACCGTAGAACGGGTGAGCTGCAACCTTGAACGCCAGCGCTGCGAAGGGCTCCTCAGCGGATGCCTTACGGGTCAGCTTCTCTTCCTCGTTGGAGGGGTTGGAGCCGACAACGTCCGGAACGTCCAGCGGGGAGGGCAGGTACTCGATCACAGCGTCCAGCATGGGCTGAACACCGCGGTTCTTGAATGCAGAACCACAGAGAACGGGGAATGCCTCACCGGAGATAACCAGCTGACGGATACCAGCCTTAATCTCGGGGATGGTCAGCTCGCCCTCTTCGAGGTACTTCTCCATGAGCTCTTCGCTAGCCTCAGCAACAGCCTCAACCAGCTCAGCGCGGTACTGCTCAGCCTTCTCAACCAGGTCAGCAGGAATGTCCTGAACCTCGTAAGAGGAGCCCATGGTCACATCACCCTTGGCGTCGCCGGGCCAGACGTATGCCTTCATTTCGAGCAGGTCAACAACACCGAGGAAGTCGCTCTCAGCGCCGATGGGGAGCTGAACAACCAGCGGGCGTGCGCCCAGGCGGTCGATGATGGTCTGAACGGTGAAGTAGAAGTCAGCACCCATCTTGTCCATCTTGTTGACGAAGCAGATACGGGGGACATCGTACTTGTCAGCCTGGCGCCAAACGGTCTCAGACTGGGGCTCAACACCTTCCTTGCCGTCGAACACAGCAACTGCGCCGTCGAGGACGCGCAGGGAGCGCTCAACCTCAACGGTGAAGTCGACGTGACCGGGGGTGTCGATAATGTTGATCTGGTTGTCCTTCCAGAAGCAGGTGGTTGCTGCGGAGGTAATGGTAATACCTCGCTCCTGCTCCTGAGCCATCCAGTCCATGGTGGAAGCGCCGTCGTGGGTCTCACCGATCTTGTGGTTAATACCGGTGTAGAACAGAATGCGCTCAGTGGTGGTGGTCTTACCGGCGTCGATGTGCGCCATAATACCGATGTTGCGGACCTTGTTAAGGTCGGTGAACACGTCAAGTGCCACGTTATTCTCCCTAAATGAGATACTCCGAAAGCCTGCCGACTCGAATCGACTCGGCAGGCTCTAAACGGAGAATTACCAGCGGTAGTGTGCGAAGGCCTTGTTGGACTCGGCCATCTTGTGAGTGTCCTCGCGACGCTTCACAGCGGCACCGAGACCATTGGATGCATCCAGGATCTCGTTCATCAGACGCTCAGTCATGGTCTTCTCGCGGCGCTGCTTGGAGAAGCCAACGAGCCAGCGGAGAGCCAGAGCGGTGGAACGGCCGGGGCGAACCTCAACCGGAACCTGGTAGGTTGCACCGCCAACGCGGCGGGAGCGAACCTCGAGAGAAGGCTTGATGTTGTCCATAGCCTTCTTCAGGGTTGCGACCGGGTCAGAACCGGTCTTCTTCTCGACGCCCTCGAGGGCACCGTAGACGATGCGCTCTGCGACGGACTTCTTGCCGTCCAGCAGAACCTTGTTGATCAGCTGGGTGACCAGAGCGGAACCGTAAACAGGATCGTTTACGAGGGGACGCTTGGGAGCGGGACCCTTACGAGGCATTACTTCTTCTCCTTCTTAGCGCCGTAGCGGGAGCGAGCCTGGCCGCGACCCTTAACACCCTGGGTGTCCAGAGCGCCACGAACGATCTTGTAGCGAACACCGGGGAGGTCCTTCACACGACCACCGCGAACGAGCACGATCGAGTGCTCCTGCAGGTTGTGACCCTCACCGGGGATGTATGCGGTAACCTCGACGCCGCCGTTGAGCTTGACACGAGCGACCTTACGCAGTGCCGAGTTCGGCTTCTTCGGGGTGGTGGTGTACACACGGGTGCACACGCCACGCTTCATGGGGTTGCCCTTCAGTGCGGGCGCCTTGGTCTTAACGACCTTGGGAGTCCGGCCCTTACGGACCAGCTGCTGAATAGTAGGCACGTTTTCTCCGTTGCTTGATCAGGTTTCTCGTTAGAGAAGCCCGTATAAACTTACTGGCCCCCATCACGTTGGATGGGTGCTCTCGGTTATCAGAAACGCTCGGATGCATATCCGGTTGGCTTCTATAGGTTCCTCGACATCTCGGCGAGTTCTCAGGGCTAAAATTCCCCATCATCAGAGGTGAAAAAGTTTTTGGGCACGCTTAAAAATGGCATTTAGGCGTCAGCAAAAAGCAACGCCAAAGGACGGTATCCATACTGCCATTGATTCATCATGCCCGCGCCCTCGGGAAATATCCCGCGTAAACCCACCGGGGGTGGATCCTTGTGCACCGAGCTCAAGTACTTCGGATAAGACTATACAGGTTAAATCCCGCTTAATCTAGCGCCTAAGCTGGGATTCTTTGCTTTTAATGCCTCCCCCAGGGGCAAAACCCAATGATTTGCCTCACTTAAATTACATCCTTGGGATTTACCGCTCCCCCACTGCCCCCCTCCCCCACCTCTGTTTCTATTGCCTCCTTGACGCAATTTAAAGCAGAAGGCCGCCAAGAACCTCTCAATGATTCTTGGCGACCCCAACAGATGCGGGAGGCGAGCGCATAGCTGCACCCGCCTCCCACAAGAGAGTATTCAGTTATAGGTCCGCCACAGCAACTGCTGGACTACGCCACCTGGAAGACTCGAGTCTGACCCTCAAACGGGGTGATAGTCTTCGAATTCTTCTTAGCATTGCCGTAGTAGCGGATGCGGTACTGCCCCTTAGGAGTATTAGCCGGCACCTTCCAGCGAACCGTCACCTGAGACGCCGAAACACCAATGCGCTTCCATTCAAAGAAAGTATCCGGATTATTATCCGCGGTGTAGTACTTCCAGGTATTACCCACACGACGCTCAATCACGAAGTAACTACCGTCGTGATGCATGTTGTTATTTGGGTGAGCACCAGCGAAACGAGCCGTCACCTCTTCGCGGCCGGCAATAGCGTCCTGAGGCTGCTGAGTGACCTGGCCGTAACGCATACCAAACATGGGGGTATCGTAGACGACCTTACCCTGCAGGCTCGCTACCGGGCGACGATCGTTCGGGCGGTCACCAATACCCAGAGGGGTACCGTTCTTCAGCGAGGTTCCGACAATATTAATGGTCTGGCGGAACGCACTGGAGGTGTAACGACCGAAGAGGGTCGCGCCACCTTCATACTGCTGAGAGTCATACTCCTCAGGAGTCGTCACGTAGTGATCGTAGGCGTTGGTGTAACCCTGCAGAATAATATGCGATTCGGGAACACCGAAGAGCTTAGCTGCATCCTGGCGGTACTGCACACCCACCGCGCCGGTGAACTCACCGGGCATACCCAGCAGGTAGTAGTCACCGAAGCGCATAATCTGCACCGGATACTTTTCCTGAATGATCGTTCCATTTTTTGCAGAGAAAAGAATGCCCTTCGGCTGCTGGCAACGCGTCTGCGCAGCGCTCGGAGTGAACACCAAAGTACCCAGAATAGAGGGGCGACCAGAGCCTTCCTTATAGACCGCCCAACCGCCGCCGCCGTCCTCAGTGGAGCCGGCACCAAACGGAGTACCCAAGAAACCCTGACAGGTGCGCTCATTATGACCGCTACCGGTGTACTTGGCATCCACGTTCATACCCGAGAAATTGAAGTACGAAATACGTGAATCCAGACCCTTACCCACCGGAGTACCCGCGCTCTTGAGCTGAGAACGCACAGCATTAGCCTGCTTCTCACCCTGAATCTTCACATTCTTGAACTGGTCATTAGTGGGACCCTGACCAGGCTTCAACCAAGTATTCGGGGAAACATCACCAGCATTAGCATTTGCAAACGCCGCAACGAAACCATCACCACTACCGGGAACATTGCGGTCAACGCCGTGATCCTGAGTCTCCAGCAGATACTCCGCATAACCCTTGTTATCACTCGAAATCAGAGTATTCTTCGAGGTCAAAGAAGTCGGGTGAATCGCATACCAGTTCAACACCGCACGAGTCTTACCGTTGCGCTCCAGACGCAGAGTCATATTGGTCGGATCGGTACCGCCGGGCAACTTAGAACGCAACTGGGGAGAATCCAGATTAAACGCCTCGCGGGAACGGTTAGCGCCAACACCGGTCAGCTTCGAAGATGAAATCGTCAGGTTACCTGGAGCCAGGTCCTTAGTTGCCTGGCGGATTGCCTTCAGCGAACCATTCACCTGAGCATTGAAAGTGTCCTGATGGAAGCCCAGAGTGGTGATATTGTAGAGGCTCTGGTGCGTAATACCACCGGGGGTCGCATGGGTGTGAGTCGCGGTAATCATAATGTTTGACTCATCGTATGCGGAGCCAAACTCTGCACGGATACGCTTGACCAGTTCATCACGCAGAGACTGCCAGCCAGTCAGAGAGTCCAAGACAACAATGAGGTTGCGCTTACCGGAGGCGCGATCCACCGCAATAAAAGCACGAGCATACTGGCGAGTATGCACGCCGCTACCTTTCTGAGAGCTCTCACCGTAGCCCATGAAACCGACTTCACCGGGCTCACCGGTAATATCCGCCGCACCCGCACCTACCAGGTAGGGGGTAGCACTAGCGCTCTGAGAGGCAGGAGCTGCGGTCGCAACCTGACCGGCAGGAAGAACTGCGGAAGCCGCAATAAGGCATGCTGCACCAATGCGAGCAATAGAGTGGGTGGGTGCTTTAAAACGCGAAAAAACAGAGGAGCGCTTTCGCTCCCCTGCAGACAAAGAGGAATTCTGTTCAAGCATCTGAGATTGAGATGTTCCGGAGGGCAGTCGGGTGCCGCTAGTAGTCACCCACCCGGAAGTGATTGGAGTGATATGCATGCCTTCAAGAATAGAACCTAGTCAAAAGGCTTTCCAGTTGAATTAGCATTGTTCAAATAAAGAACATTTATTCTATATATACCCCAAAGAAAAACGAGTGAATATTCTATATATTGCAGTTCTAGTGCGGTTTCTAGGGAGATTTAGAATATTTGACCGCCATCTAATTTCTTGCTCTGTCAAGCAATTTTCTCATCATGAAAAATGATGCACTCCAATGATTTTTTCATAAATAAATTCGTCCACTAGGCATAAAATCTACAACCTCACATTGAAGGGTAAAGAATATTAAAGCCACGCTTAAAAGAAACCTCCACCTCCTCGTGAAACAAAAAACGCGGATACCCGAGACAAACTCGAGTATCCGCGTTCTTTATCAAGGACCAGGCCGGGGCTCTAAACCCTCAACCTACCCCTCACGGCAGAAGCCTTAGTCCAGACCACGACCGTACTCATCCAGCGAAACAGCCATAAAGCCGCCGTTGCCGTAAGTGTACACCTCGTTATCCATCTGGAACGCGCTCTGGTAACCACCGAAAGTGTCCAGAGCCTGCATACGCTCAGCAGTAGCCTGGGCGCTGGGCTCAACCTCAATATCGTTGTAACGTGCCAGACCGGTACCGGCGGGAACCAGCTTACCGATGATCACGTTCTCCTTCAGGCCGAGCAGCGGGTCAGTCTTCGCCTCCATAGCAGCCTGAGTCAGGACGCGGGTGGTCTCCTGGAAGGAGGCCGCCGACAGCCAGGACTCGGTAGCCAGCGAAGCCTTGGTAATACCCATCATTTCCGGACGGCCAGCTGCGGGCTTCTTACCCTCAACCAGTGCCTTGCGGTTAGCAGTCTGGAAAGCAATGTTATCAACCAGCTCACCAGGCAGCAGATCGGTATCGCCGGACTCAATCACGGTCACGCGACGCAGCATCTGGCGAACAATAACCTCAACATGCTTGTCGTGGATTTCCACACCCTGCGACTTGTACACGCCCTGAACCTCGCTCACCAGGTGCTTCTGAGCCTCACGAGGACCACGAATACGCAGAACCTCCTTCGGATCAACAGAACCGGTAGCCAGCTGATCGCCAACCTGAACGTGATCGCCGTTCTGCAGCTTAGAAGCTGCACGACGCAGAACAGTGTAGGACTGGGGCTCGGAACCATCGTCCGGGGTCACCACAATCTTGTAGGACTTCTCGGTATCCTCAATGGTCACGCGACCGGACACCTCAGAAATCGGGGCAACACCCTTGGGGGTACGAGCCTCGAACAGCTCCTGAATACGGGGCAGACCCTGAGTAATATCGTCAGCCGAAGCCACACCACCGGTGTGGAAGGTACGCATGGTCAGCTGGGTACCGGGCTCACCAATCGACTGAGCCGCAATAATACCAACAGCCTCACCAATGTCCACCAGCACATTCGAAGCCATCGAACGGCCGTAGCACAGTGCACACACACCAATAGCGGACTCACAGGTCAGAACCGAACGGACGCGAACATCCTTCACGCCTGCCTTGAAGAGCTTCTCAATGAGCTCATCAGAGACATCGGAACCAGCAGCAGCCAGAACGTTGCCAGCCTCGTCCTTCACGTCAACCGCAAGGGTACGACCGTGAATCGAAGTCTCGACATCCTGGTGCAGACCGCCATCCTCATCAATCAGAGGCAGAACCAGACCGCGGCGAGTGCCACAGTCGTGCTCGCGAACGATAACGTCCTGCGAAACGTCCACCAGACGACGAGTCAGGTAACCCGAGTTAGCGGTACGCAGTGCGGTATCCGCCAGACCCTTACGTGCACCGTGGGTCGCGATGAAGTACTCCAGAACCGACAGGCCCTCACGGTACGAGGACTTAATCGGGCGAGGCATAATCTCACCCTTCGGGTTCGACACCAGACCGCGGATACCCGCAATCTGACGGACCTGCATCCAGTTACCACGTGCACCGGAGGTCACCATACGGTAAATGGTGTTCAGACCACCGTGAGAGCTCAGGTTCTCACGCATAGCCTCAGCAACCACGTCGGTAGCCTCAGTCCAAACCTTAATCAGCTCCTGACGACGCTCTTCGTCATCGATGGTACCGATCTCGAAGTCGTCCTGAATTGCAGCAGCCTGCTTCTCGTAGCGCTCCATAATTGCCGGCTTCTCAGCGGGAGTAGCAATATCGGAAACAGCCACGGTCACGCCCGAACGAGAAGCCCAGTAGAAACCGGAGTTCTTCAGGTTATCCAGAGCACGAGCCACAACATCCATCGGGTAACGCTCAGCCAGATCGTTAATCAGGCTACCCAGGCCCTTCTTATCTGCCACGCCGGAGAACCAGGGGTAATCCTTCGGCAGAGCCTGGTTGAACAGAACCTGACCAACGGTGCAGTCCAGCAGGACAGGGTCGCCAGGCTTGTAACCCTCGGGAGCTTCCCAGCCCTCAGGAGCAACAAACTGGTCACCATCAAGGCGAATCTTCACCTTGGTGTACAGCTCAATCTCGTGACGATCCATCGCCATCAGAGCCTCAGACACCGAGGAGAATGCGTGACCCTCGTTCTTCTGACCATCGCGGGGGCTGGTCAGGTGGTACAGACCAATGATCATATCCTGCGAGGGGACAGCCACAGGGCGACCATCCGAAGGCTTCAGGATGTTGTTCGAGGACAGCATGAGGATACGAGCCTCAGCCTGAGCCTCGGGAGACAGCGGCAGGTGAACTGCCATCTGGTCACCATCGAAGTCAGCGTTGAACGCGGAGCAAACCAGCGGGTGCAGCTGAATAGCCTTACCCTCAACCAGCTTCGGCTCAAACGCCTGAATACCGAGGCGGTGCAGGGTAGGTGCACGGTTCAGCAGAACCGGGTGCTCAGCAATAACCTCTTCCAGAACGTCCCAAACCTGCGGGCGGAAACGCTCAACCATACGCTTAGCGCTCTTAATGTTCTGAGCGTGGCTCAGCTCCACCAGACGCTTCATAACGAAGGGCTTGAACAGCTCCAGCGCCATCTGCTTGGGCAGACCACACTGGTGCATCTGCAGCTGAGGACCAACCACAATCACGGAACGACCCGAGTAGTCAACACGCTTACCGAGCAGGTTCTGACGGAAACGACCCTGCTTACCCTTCAGCATGTCAGACAGAGACTTCAGGGGGCGGTTACCGGGGCCGGTCACCGGGCGACCGCGACGACCGTTATCGAACAGCGAGTCCACAGCTTCCTGTAGCATACGCTTCTCGTTGTTCACGATAATCTCGGGAGCACCCAGCTCCAGCAGACGCTTCAAACGGTTGTTACGGTTAATCACACGACGGTACAGGTCGTTCAGGTCGGAGGTCGCGAAACGGCCACCGTCCAGCTGAACCATCGGGCGCAGTTCCGGCGGAATAACCGGAACAACATCCAGGACCATACCCAGCGGGGAGTTGTTAGTGGTCAGGAAGGCGTTAACAACCTTCAGACGCTTCAGAGCGCGGGTCTTCTTCTGACCCTTACCGGTCTGAATGATCTCCTTCAGAGCCTCAGACTCAGCCTCCAGGTCGAAGGACTCCAGACGCTTCTTAATAGCCTCTGCGCCCATCGCACCCTCAAAGTACAGGCCGTACTTATCAATCATGGAACGGTACAGAGCCTCATCACCTTCAAGGTCAGCGACCTTCAGGTTCTTGAAGCGATCCCACACACGATCCAGGTGCTCAGCCTCACGCTCGTAACGCTTACGCACTGACGCGAGCTGACGCTCAGCGTTATCACGCAGCTTACGCTTCTCAGCAGCTTTGCCGCCCTCTGCCTCAATACGAGCCAGCTCCGCCTCAACCTCACGGCTAATAGCGTTCACATCAGCGTTCAGAGCAGCCTCAAGCTCCTGCTTCTCACGGTCGTGAGCAGCCTGCAGCATCGGCAGATCCTCGTGACGAGCTTCCTCATCAACCTTAGTGATCATGTACGCAGCGAAGTAAATGACCTTCTCCAGGTCCTTCGGAGCCAGATCCAGCAGGTAACCCAGACGGGAAGGAACACCCTTGAAGTACCAAATGTGGGTAACAGGAGCAGCCAGCTCAATGTGACCCATACGCTCACGACGTACCTTAGAGCGGGTCACCTCAACACCACAGCGCTCACACACAATGCCCTTGAAGCGCACGCGCTTGTACTTACCGCAGTAGCACTCCCAGTCCTTGGTGGGGCCGAAGATACGCTCGTCGAAGAGACCGTCCTTCTCGGGCTTCAGGGTACGGTAGTTGATGGTCTCGGGCTTCTTAACCTCACCAAAGGACCAACGACGGATGTCGTCGGCGGTGGCGAGGCCAATTCGCATCAAACCAAGCGAAGATTCGTTGGACATATCGGTCCTAATCTCTTTCTGTAAGTTTCTGAAGACTTGGGTTAGCGGGCGGGAACCCCACAACGCACGCGAGCGCATGCGGGGTTCCCCACCCTAGAAGGAGGCGGTGCTTATACCTCGTCGACGGAGCTAGGCTCGTCGTGGGTCAGGCTCACGCCCATATCTTCTGCTGCCCGGAAGCCTTCTTCCTCCGAGTCGCTCATCTCAATAATCTTGCCGTCGGTGGAGAGCACCTCGACGTTCAGGCACAGAGACTGCATTTCCTTGATAAGAACCTTGAAGGATTCGGGGATACCCGGCTCAGGGATGTTCTCGCCCTTCACGATAGCCTCGTAAACCTTCACACGGCCCGCCACGTCATCGGACTTGACGGTCAGGATTTCCTGCAGGGTGTATGCGGCGCCATATGCTTCCAGCGCCCACACTTCCATCTCACCGAAGCGCTGACCACCGAACTGAGCTTTACCACCCAGAGGCTGCTGGGTAATCATCGAGTACGGACCGGTGGAACGAGCGTGAATCTTGTCATCCACCAGGTGGTGCAGCTTCAGGATGTACTGGTAACCAACCGAAATCGGGTCCGGGAACGGTTCACCGGAACGGCCGTCAATCAGACGTGCCTTACCGGAACGGTTGATCAGACGGTCACCATCGCGGTTCGGGTTCGAGTGGTCCATAAGGTCGAACAGTTCGTCCTCGTGGGCACCGTCGAACACCGGGGTTGCCAGGCGGGTCGGGCCGGATTCCTTCGGGAAGTTCGGCATGTGCTTAAGCCACTCGGGCTCGCCCTCAATCTTCCAACCCTGCTTAGCCAGCCAACCGGTGTGGACTTCCAGAACCTGACCAATGTTCATACGACCGGGCACGCCCAGCGGGTTCAGGATAACGTCCACGGGGGTACCGTCTTCCAGGAAGGGCATATCCTCGATCGGTAGGATCTTGGAAATAACACCCTTGTTACCGTGGCGGCCTGCAAGCTTGTCGCCGTCGGTAATCTTACGCTTCTGAGCCACGTACACGCGAACCAGCTGGTTCACGCCCGGGGGCAGATCGTCCTCATCGTTGTTCTCGCGGTCGAAGATACGGATACCGATGACGGTACCGGACTCGCCGTGAGGAACCTTCAGGGAGGTGTCGCGAACCTCGCGAGACTTCTCACCGAAGATTGCGCGCAGCAGGCGCTCCTCGGGGGTCAGCTCGGTCTCACCCTTGGGGGTGACCTTACCAACGAGGATGTCGCCAGCCTCAACCTCAGCACCGATGTGGATGATGCCGCGCTCGTCCAGAGCCGAGAGAACATCCTCGGACACGTTCGGAATGTCGCGGGTAATCTCCTCGGGGCCCAGCTTGGTGTCGCGGGCGTCAATCTCGTGCTCCTCAATGTGAATCGAGGTCAGCACGTCCTCAGAAACCATGCGCTGGGAGAGGATGATCGCATCCTCGTAGTTCAGGCCTTCCCACGGCATGTATGCCACGAGCAGGTTCTTACCCAGTGCCAGCTCGCCGCCGTCGGTGGAGGGGCCATCAGCAATAACGTCGCGGTACTCGACGCGCTGGCCTTCCTTCACCACAACGCGCTGGTTGTAGCAGTTACCCGGGTTCGATCGGGAGAACTTCATGATCGGGTAGGTGGATACAGAGCCGTCGTCGTTACGGACGATAACGGTCTTAGCGTCCACGGAGGAAACCACACCGGGCTTCTTCGCGAGCACGGAGTCACCGGAGTCCAGTGCTGCGTACTTCTCCATACCGGTACCAACCACGGGAGCCTCAGACTCCAGCAGGGGCACAGCCTGACGCTGCATGTTAGCACCCATCAGTGCTCGGTTAGCGTCGTCGTGCTCCAGGTAAGGAATCAGAGCGGTAGCAACAGACACCATCTGGCGCGGGGAGACGTCCATGTACTGAACGGCGCCGGGAGCAACCAGAACAGCTTCGCCAGAACCATCGCCCGCACGGCAGAGAACCTCGTTCTCAGCGAAAGTGCGGTCAGCGTTCAGCGGTGCGTTTGCCTGTGCGATAACAACAGACTTCTCGTCGTCAGCGGTCAGGTAGCGGACCTCATCGGTCACGCGACCGTCAGTCACCACGCGGTAGGGGGTCTCAATGAAACCGAAGGAGTTGATACGACCGTAGGTTGCCAGCGAACCAATCAGACCAATGTTCGGGCCTTCAGGGGTTTCAATGGGGCACATACGACCGTAGTGCGAGGGGTGGACGTCTCGAACTTCCATACCTGCACGGTCACGGGACAGACCGCCCGGGCCCAGTGCGGACAGACGACGCTTGTGGGTCAGACCTGCCAGCGGGTTGTTCTGGTCCATGAACTGCGACAGCTGAGAAGTACCGAAGAACTCCTTGATAGCCGCCACGACGGGGCGGATGTTCACCAGGGACTGCGGGGTGATAGCGTCCACGTCCTGGGTGGTCATGCGCTCGCGAACCACGCGCTCCATACGGGACAGACCGGTACGGATCTGGTTCTCAATCAGCTCGCCCACGGTGCGGATACGACGGTTACCGAAGTGGTCGATGTCGTCGATATCAATCTTGAGGGAGATCTCCTCGCCGTCACGGACGCCGGGGATGCTGGTCTCGCCTGCGTGCAGAGCGCAGAGGTAACGAATCATCTGAGCGATGTCGTCCTGGCTCAGAACGGAAGCCTCGGGGGAATCCATGGGAACGTCCACACCGAGCTTACGGTTCAGCTTGTAACGGCCAACCTTCGCCAGGTCGTAGCGTCGCGGGGTGAAGTACATGTTGTCCAGCAGAGCCTGGGCAGCTTCAACCGTCGGGGGCTCACCCGGACGCAGCTTGCGGTAGATATCCAGCAGAGCCTCGTCGCGGTCCTTGACGGAGTCCTTCTCCAGGGTTGCGCGGATGGAGTCGTACTGACCAAACTCAGCCAGGATCTTGGACTCGGTCCAGCCCAGAGCCTTCAGCAGAACAGTCACGGACTGCTTACGCTTGCGGTCCAGACGCACGCCAACCTGGTCGCGCTTATCAATCTCAAGCTCGAACCATGCACCGCGGGAAGGAATCACGCGGGCAGAGTAAATGTCCTTATCGGAGGTACGGTCCGGAGCCTTCTCGAAGTAAGCACCGGGGGAACGCACCAGCTGAGAAACGACCACACGCTCAGTACCGTTAATAACGAAGGTACCGGCCTCGGTCATCAGGGGGAAGTCACCCATGAACAGGGTCTGCTGCTTGACCTCGCCGGTAGCGAGGTTCATGAATTCAGCCTTAATGTACAGCGGAGCCGAGTAGGTTGCGTCGCGGTCCTTGCACTCCTCAACAGAGTACTTGGGGTCAGCAAACTCAGGCTCAGAGAAGGAGAGCTGCATAGTCTCCTGGAAGTCACGAATCGGGGAGATTTCTTCAAAAATCTCAGCCAGACCGGACTGAGCGGGGACAGAAGTGTCACCAGCAGCCTGCGCCTTCTCCAGACGCTCCGCCCAGCGCTCGTTACCAACGAGGCGGTCGAAGCTATCGGTCTGGATAGCAAGCAGGTTGGGAACCTTCAGCGGTTCGTTAATCTTCGCGAATGAAATTCGGCGCGAGACGTTCTCTGCGCCGTTAGCGGCGTCATGGTTAGAGGTGCTCGAAGCGACCAAAATGGGGATCCTTCCACAGACATGTCTGTTAGCAATCAGCCTCCCGGCGACATTACCGGCGACACGACAACCTCAGCCCCCGAATAAAACGGTGCTCGAAGCTATAGAGTCGGACGGAAAAACGTCACCTTCAGCCCGTGCCCACCGCTATATGAAGGCACAAAGGTTAGGGAAAGCGTAAATACTAACGATACAGGAAGAAAGCCCTTCTGTCTACCACACCCTCATCAGGAGTGCAAACCTGCCACAGCGTGCACCTAGCATTCCACCACATTCACAGCCAAACCACCCATGGACGTCTCCTTATAACGGTGAGACATATCCAAACCGGTCTGACGCATCGTCTCAATCACCTGATCCAACGACACACGGTGCGTACCATCACCACGCAACGCCATACGAGCCGCCGTCACAGCATTCGACGCAGCCATCGCATTACGCTCAATACACGGAATCTGCACCAAACCACCCACCGGGTCACACGTCAGACCCAGGTTGTGTTCCATCGCAATCTCAGCCGCATTCTCAACCTGCTCGGGAGTACCACCCATCACCTGCGCCAAACCAGCAGCAGCCATCGAGGAGGCGCTACCCACCTCACCCTGGCAACCCACCTCAGCACCAGAAATCGACGCGCGCTTCTTATACAGCACACCCACAGCAGCAGACGCCAAGAAGAAATCAACAACCGCCTGATCACGAGCAGCCTGACCGCAATGGCGAATACCCTGCGTGTAATTCATCGCGTAATGCAACACCGCAGGAATAATACCCGCAGCACCATTCGTCGGAGCAGTCACCACACGACCGCCAAAAGCATTCTCCTCATTGACCGCCAAAGCAATCAGATTCACCCAGTCAATAGCGAACTCAGGAGACTTCGAAGGGTCCTCCACCATCAAATCGCGATGCCACGCACCCGCACGGCAACGCACCTTCAAAGGCCCCGGCAAATAACCCACACGCGCCAGAGAAGAGCCAATGCACTCCTTCATCACACGGTAGATATGCAAGATACCGTCACGGACCTCCTGCTCAGAACGCAGAGAACACTCATTCGCCATCTTCAACTGAGCAATCGACAGACCAGACTCATTCGCCATCTCCAGCAGCTCAGCAGCCGAACCAAACGGATACGGAGGGTTCATCAGCGACGCACCACCGGTCGCCTCCTCATCACCCTCAACAATGAAGCCGCCACCAATCGAATAGTAGGTGCGCTCCAACAGCAGCTGCTCGCCCTCAAATGCCGCAATCTTCATACCGTTCGTATGGCGCGGCAAAACAGTCAAAGGACGCAGAGTCATATCCAGCTCACGGTACTTCACCACCGGGCCGTACACCTTCTGCTCCTCACCACCGGGCGCAGTCACACCGTAAGCAGAGGACGGGTAACCAGCAAGCGGCAAAGTACCATCCACGCTATTGCGCTCCATCAACGCCTCAGAATCAGCAATATTGATCGTCTCAGGCACAAAACCGCACAGACCCTTCAACGCCGCGCTCATCGTGCCGTGACCGGCACCCGTAGCCGCCAACGAACCATACAGATCCACGTGCACACCCGTCACACGATTCAGCAGGTCCTCATCGATCAGCTCCGCCACAAAACGATTCGAAGCACGCATCGGACCGACCGTATGCGAGCTCGAAGGACCCACGCCAATGCTGAACATCTCAAAAACACTGATGTCATACGGCAGAGCCTCTGCCTTCTTCTGCACGCTGCTGGGCGCGCTCTGGGTAATAGCCACGTTCTGTCCTTCAAATAAAAATGTCTGTGCACCGCGCCAAAAGATATGCGCCCTTCAACAGAGGAGCCGCCCACCAAGCTACGGTCTATAAGTGCGGACAATCACCTTTGACTGGCCGCTCTAATCCTAACGCACTTCAGAACCAGCACAAACTAAGGCTCAGAACACCTCACACACTCCCCCGCCGCTCAACGCCCACCTCACGGCGCAGAAAAGGCGCCGTGCCCACACAGGACACGACGCCTCTGCCCTACAGATTACCTGCAGAAAAACTCTTACTTCTCACGCTTGTAGAACGGCAGAGCCACAACATCAAACGGAGCACGCTTACCGCGGATATCAACATCCACAGTAGAACCAACCTCAGAGAATTCACGGTTCACCAGCGCCATAGCAATCGGGAAGCCCAGAGTCGGGGAAGGAATACCGGAGGTAACCTCACCGATCTCATTACCCTCAGCATCAACCAGCTTAGAACCGGCACGAGCAGGACGCTTCGCCTGAGCCTTCAAACCAACCAGGATGCGCTTCGACTCGCTCTTAGCCAGCTCAGTCAGAGCCTCACGACCAACGAAGTCAGCCGCTTTCTTCTCCAGAGCGATCTCAACCAGACGGCCCAGACCGGACTCAAACGGAGTAATCTCAAGACCCAGCTCATGACCGTACAGCGGCATACCAGCCTCAAGACGCAAGGAATCACGAGAAGCCAGGCCAGCAGGAATCATACCGAAAGGCTCACCAGCAGCAGCCAGCTTATCCCACAGCTCAACAGCGTTCTCATTCGGAACGAACAGTTCGAAGCCGTCCTCACCGGTGTAACCGGTACGAGCCAGCAGAACATCAACGCCAGCAACAGTCAGCGGCACCGAAGCGTAGTACTTCAGCTCGCGGACAGCCTCCTCATCAGAAACACCAGCAGCCAGCAGAATCTCCTCAGCACGAGGACCCTGAACAGCCACCAGGGAAGTCTGATCCGACTCATTCACGAACTCAACGTTGAAATCACCCAGGCGCTCGCTCATCGCAGCGAAGTCAGTGTCAATGTTCGAAGCGTTCGGAACGACCATGAACTCCTCATCGCCCAGACGGTAAGTAATCAGGTCGTCAATCACGCCGCCCTTGTCGTTGACCAGGATCGAGTACTTTGCCTTACCGACCTTCAGGATGGACATGTTCGACACCAGAGCATAATCCAGGAACGCGCCCGCATCCGGGCCGGTCACACGGAACTCACCCATGTGGGACAGGTCGAAAATACCGGCACGAGTACGGACAGCCTCATGCTCAGCAACGTCATTAGCGTACTTCAGGGGCATATCCCAGCCGCCGAAGTCGGTGAAAGAAGCGCCCAGCTTCTCGTGGACCGGGTACAGGGAGGTCTTCTTGGGGGACATTAGATTCTCCTCACGCACAGCCTTGTGCTGTTATCGTTCAATCGTCGTAGATTTAGTTCACCCCCACAGACACGAGATACGCTGCGGAGGCGGTCCCCACCCGCCCCCAGAAACCTGAGGACGAGTGAGGCAGGTAGACCGCTACAGCCCACCCAGGAGCGTTACAGGCTCCTTATGCTTCCAGGTCGAAAGCCTCCATCGGGGGGCATTCGCACACGAAGTTACGGTCACCGCCAGCGCCATCAATACGACCCACCGAGGTGAAGTACTTGTTAGCGCGCAGGCTCGGGACAGGGAAAGCCGCCTGAGTACGGCTGTAGGGGCGATCCCACTCATCAGCGCTCACCACATCAACGGTGTGCGGTGCGTTGCGCAGAACCGAATCCTCCACAGCGACCTTCCCCTCAGCCACCTCAATAATCTCATCGTAGATGGTCTCCATTGCCTCAATGAAGCGGTCCAGCTCTTCCTTCGACTCAGACTCAGTCGGCTCAACCATCAGGGTGCCCGGAACCGGGAACGCCAGGGTCGGAGCGTGGAAGCCGAAGTCCATCAGACGCTTGCAGACATCCTCAGCAGTCACGTGAGACTGATCGGTCAGCTGACGCAGGTCCAGGATGCACTCGTGAGCGACCAGACCGCCGGGGCCGGTGTACAGCACCGGGTACTTGTCGTTGAGCTTCTTCGCAATGTAGTTAGCGTTCAGCACCGCGTACTGCGAAGAGTCCTTCAGACCCTGAGCACCAGTCATCGCAATGTACATCCAGCTAATCGGCAGAACACCGGCAGAACCGAAGAACGCCTGAGAAATCGGCAGTGCAGCATCGTTGGGGAGCTTACCTTCAGCATCAGCGCGGTATGCGTCGCCGGGCAGGAACTTCGCCAAGTGCTCACGAACAGCCAGCGGGCCAACACCGGGGCCGCCACCACCGTGAGGAATGGAGAAGGTCTTGTGCAGGTTCAGGTGCGAAACGTCGCCGCCGAACTTACCGGGCTGAGCGAAGCCCATCTGAGCGTTCAGGTTCGCGCCATCCAGGTACACCTGGCCGCCAGCCTCGTGAACCAGCTGGCACACCTCAGCAACCTGCTCCTCAAACACACCGTGAGTGGAGGGGTAGGTAATCATGATGCCGGCAACCTTGGGGCCGTACTTCTCGATCTTGGCTTTCAAGTCGTCAACATCAATCGAACCGTCAGCCGCAGTTGCCACGCCGGCAACCTTCAGACCAGCCAGAGCAGCAGATGCCGCGTTGGTGCCGTGAGCAGACAGCGGAATCAGGACGGTATCGCGCTCGTGGTCACCGTTAGCCTCGTGGAAGGAACGGATAGCGCGCAGACCAGCGTACTCACCGGTCGCACCCGAGTTCGGCTGCAGCGAGATAGCATCGTAACCGGTAATAGCAACCAGCCACTCGCTCAAATCCTTAATCAGCTCGTGCCAGCCCTCAGCCTGATTCTCCGGGACCAGCGGGTGGATGTTCGCGAACTCAGGCCAGGAGATGGGCTCCATCTCAGCGGCCGCGTTCAGCTTCATAGTGCACGAACCCAACGGAATCATGGTGCGGTCAAGTGCCAGATCCTTGTCAGCGAGGTGACGCAGGTAGCGCATCATCTCCGTCTCGGAGCGGTACTTGTGGAAAATCGGGTGCTGCATGTAGTCATCGGTACGCAGCAGCTCAGCGGGCAGATCGTACTGTGCATCTGCCTCACCCAGGGTGCCGCCCAGAGCCTCAACCAGGCCCTTGAGCAGCTCCTCACCGTGAGACTCACCCACGGAAATACCGATGCGGTTCTCGTCGAAGCGGCGGATGTTCACGCCAGCTTCCAGAGCCTTCGCAACCAGCTCGTCAGCACGGCCAGCAGCCTCCACCACGACGGTGTCGAAAAAAGTATCGTGAGCGATACCGTAGCCCGCAGACTTCAGCGCGGTAGCAACACGAGCGGCATTAGTGTGCAGGCGGTTCGCGATAGCGCGCAGACCCTCAGGACCGTGGTACATCGCGTAAGCACCAGCAACAATCGCCAGCAGAGCCTGAGCAGTACAAATATTGGAAGTAGCCTTCTCACGGCGAATGTGCTGCTCACGAGTCTGCAGAGCCAGACGGTACGCAGGCTTACCAGCCGAATCCTTAGAAACACCCACCAGACGGCCAGGCATGGTACGCTCCATGCCCTTGTGAACAGCCATGTACGCAGCGTGGGGGCCACCGAAGAAGAAGGGCAGACCGAAACGCTGAGTGTTACCAACTGCGATATCAGCACCCAGCTCACCCGGAGACTTCAGCAGGGTCAGAGCCAACAGGTCAGCGACCACAGTGACCAGGGCGTTACGCTCCTTAGCGGCCTTAATCAGCGGCTCAATATCGCGAATATCGCCTTCATTGCCGGGGTACGCCAGGACGATACCGTACAGGTCGCCCTCAGGCAGACCCTCAGAGAAATCAGTAATGACGAAGGGAATGCCGAGCATCTCTGCACGGCCGCGAGTCACCGAAATAACCTGAGGCAGGCAACGGGAGTCAATCGCGAAGAAGCCATTCTTCACCTTGCGGTTCGCACGGTGCATCATGACAGCTGCCTCAGCTACTGCGGATGCCTCATCCAGCAGGGAGGAGTTTGCAATCTCCAGGCCGGTCAGCTCCATCACGGTGTTCTGGAAGTTCAGCAGAGCCTCCAGACGGCCCTGAGAAATCTCAGCCTGGTACGGGGTGTAAGAAGTGTAGAAACCGGGGTTTTCCAGAATGTTACGGCGCAGAACCGCGGGAGTTACTGCATCGTAGTATCCGGCACCAATCATCTGGGCGAGAACCTTATTCTTCGCAGCATAGCCGGCAATCTTTGCCTGAGCCTCATGCTCCGACAGCGGAGCAGGCAACTGCAATTCGCCGTCAAGGCGAATCTGCGAGGGGACAACAGCGTCCATCAGCGCATCCAGGGAAGAGTATCCCAGGGTTTCGAGCATCTGCTCTGCGTCTGCGGAACGGGGGCCGAGATGACGATCAATAAAGGACATAGGATTCTCCTATTAGTCGGCGCAAACCGTAAAGGGGTCACGTCGCGCTATTGCGACGAGTCGAACGCTTTAAGTGTCCCACATCTCCGCAAAGTTTTGCTAGCTTTACCAACATTTGACATGCCTAAACATCAAAGTCTTTTGCCCCGCTAAGCTCCCTCCCTGTTAGAGGAAAAACAGCAGAAACGCACAAAGCCCGGCTCGTTCTCTCCGAAGAGAAAACGAGCCGGACTCAGTCAAAGCAAACTTCACATACATCCCGCAGAAGGATGTATTAGAAGACCCTACTTAGCGTGGTTGGGCTTGCCACCGTGCGGCACGAGGAATGCCGACAGAAAGGCGAGGAACGCGGTCACGGCCAGCAGCATCAGACCGATGAAGTAGTTGTTCTCAGCCTGGTTGTAGGTTGCACCCATCACCAGCGGCGGGAAGAAACCACCCAGAGCGCCAGCAGCAGCAACCACACCGGACACCGCACCAACGTTCTTCGGATCAGCCGCACGAGCCACCCAGCCGAAGACCGAGCCGTGGCCCAGACCCAGAAGAGCAGCCATCAGGATGAAAACAGCACCATACACGTGCTCAGCATCAGGCTGGAACGCGGTAATAACTGCCAGGATCACCACACCACCCAGGGAGATGAGGGTGATAATCTTCGGACCGAACTTATCAGCCAGCACACCACCGATGGGACGAGCAATCACAGCAGCAACCGCAAAGCCAGCCGCACGCATACCAGCGTCGTTAGCGTTGAAGTTGTAGATGTTGCTCAGGTAAGTAGGCAGGTAGTTCGAGAATGCCACGAACGCACCGAACACAACAGCGTAGAGGAAGCACAGCTGCCAAGTGGTCTTCACCTTGAATGCCTGAACAATCTTCGGCATCAGCGGAGTAACCTCACGGCCGATGGTTGCCGGGGAATCCTTCAAGAAGAAGAAAGAGATAGCAGCGGTTACAGCACAGATAACAGCAATCAGAACGTGAGTCTGGAAGTAACCAATACCCTGCACCAGGCGGGGGGTAGCGAATGCAGAAATTGCAGTACCCACCATGCCGGCACCGAACACACCGGTCGCAAAACCCTTCTTGGAAGCGTCATACCATGCGGAACTGAAGGGAATACCCACAGCGAACACGGTACCCGCAATACCCAGGAAGAATGCCACAACAAGCAACATGGGCAGCGAGTTCATCTGACCAGCAACACCAACCAGGAAGACCAGGGGTGCGCTAATCGCCAGAACAGCGGTGAACATAATACGACCACCGTAGCGGTCAGTCAGACCACCAACGGGAATACGGCCGATAGCGCCGATGAAAATCGGCATAGCAACCAGAAGGCTGGTCATACCAGCGTCCAGGTGCATCTGCTTTGCGTACATCTTCGCCAGCGGGCCAATGATGGTCCATGCCCAGAAACCAATGGTAGAGACGAAGGTAGCCAGCAGAACGTTACGGAGCTGACCATTCTTTAGGTCGTAGCTCGGTGCAGCAGGGGTGCTCATATTTCCTCTTTTGCAATATGGATATGTGTATTAGCGGTCGGCGCGCTCACGTGGGAGAGTACCTACCGGATCCCAACCTCGACGTGCACCAACACGCTGGCCGCCACGAGTGCGGTACACGGTGTAGGGGCGGAAGAGGTAGTGCAGGGGCACAGTCAGTGCATGCACCAGGCGGGTAAAGGGCCAAATGATGAACAGAACCATAGCCACCACGATGTGAATCTTGAAAGCCACGGGAATATTCACCATCAAAGCTACCTCAGGGTGGAAGTAGAACAGCGAACGGAACCAAACAGCGATGGTCTCACGGTAGTTGAAGTGAACCTCGTGACCATTCACCGGAGGCAAACCGCCCGAGGGGTTCACAGCCGAAACCAGAGTAGCCGCAGTGCCAGCGAGAATCACCAGGACCAGAATGACGTACATGAAAACGTCATTACGGGTGGTAGCCGAACGAACACGAGAGTTCGAAGCGCGACGACCAATCAGAATGAACATACCAACGATGGTTGCAACCGCGGCTGCAGAACCTACAACCAGCGCCATCATGTGGTAAGCGTCTTCCGACAAGAACAGGTCGGTAAACGACTTGGGAATCAGCAGACCACCAACGTGGCCAAGGAAAACGGCCGCAAGACCGTAGTGGAACAGGGGTGAAGCGATGCGCAGCAGCTTCGATTCATAGACCTGGGACGAGCGGGTAGTCCATCCGAACTGGTCAGTACGGTAACGCCAAATGGTGCCACCAATCAGAACGACCAGCGCAACATAGGGCAGAACGCCCCACAGCAGGATGTCCACAATACCCGGATCGGCTACAGCCTGTGCAGCATGTCCTGCGTTCTCAGAAGCAAGTACGTACACGTGTTGTCTCCTCACAAGGGATAAAACTAGTTAGAACGCGCCGAAGCCTGCTGGAGCAGCTGATGATCAGCGTAACCATTCAGGCCAACAGTCTCGACGGGAGGGCCGTAGCCAGCCATCTTCTGAACCTCCTCCTGAGTCTCCGGAGAGACGCCAGGAAGGGTATCGCAGATGCTCTGCAACAACCCGTAGTGGGGCAGATTTCCGTCCTTCATGGACAGACGAAGAAGCTCAAGGGACGGACGGTACGCCTGCAAAGCGGAACGGCCCTTCCGGCGATCCACCAACGCACAGAACTCCAGCACCAGCGGCAGGTAGTCCGGAAGCTCACCGTTCAAAACGGTCAACATACCGGAGTCGCGGTACATCTGCTTGAAACGCAGAAGAGTCTCACCACGGCGGCGGGTATCGCCATCGGTCCAGTAGGACAGATGCAGAGAATGACGACGCGAAAGGTCGTACTCCTGCACGTACTCGGACTGCACATCCTCAAGGTCCTTAGAAGTCAGCCACTGCTGAACCGCATCAACGGCAGCAATGAAAGCCTCATCCTGGGTGGAAGCGGTAATCTCCACCAGTTCAGGCAGAACCTTCAGAGTTTCCTCATCGGGGTAGCCCAGGAGCATACCGCTCACCTGGTAGATCACCGAGTCTTTATCCTCGCCGGGACCGTAATCGATATCGAACGGGTTCTCCGGCTGAGCCGGTTCCGAGACAGCAGCCTCGGAACCGGCCTTGCCCATGAGCTTGGAAAAGAATCCAGCCACTTATTACTTCTTTCCGGTGGTATTCGGGAAGAGGCCGTCAGGACGGGAAGAACCGTCCCAGCTGAACAAGCTGACCTTGTTGTTAGCCTCGTAGACACCGGTGGACACGGGGGTCGGGCGACCCTCCATGTCGTTGAACGCATCGCCGTACATGCCGGGTCCGCCATCCACGCTCAGGGAGCAGCCCATTTCCTCAAGGTTGTGGGCGTCTTCCATGTGAGCCTTCGGAATGACGTAACGCTCGTTGTACTTAGCGATAGCCATCAGGCGGTACATCTCGTACACCTGCTGACCAGTCATGCCAACTGCCTGAGCAATCTCCTCGTTGCCTTCGCCACCGAGGTTGATGTCACGCATGTACGAACGCATCGCAGCCAGGCGGCGCAGAACGTTAGTAACAACCTCAGTGTCACCAGCGGTGAACAGCTCAGCCAGGTACTCAACCGGAATACGGAGAGACTCAATAGCGCCGAACAGGTTGTTGCTGTTCTCTGCATCGTGGCCCTGCTCCTTAAGCAGGTCAACAATCGGAGACAGCGGCGGCACGTACCAAACCATCGGCATGGTGCGGTACTCGGGGTGCAGGGGCAGAGCCACCTTCCACTCCTTCGCCAGCTTGTACACGGGCGACTTCTGAGCTGCAGTAATCCACGCATCGGGGATGTCGTTCTTACGAGCCTGCTCAATCACAGCCGGATCCGAAGGATCAAGCATCAGCGACAGCTGAGCCTCGTAGAGGTCCTTCTCATCCTCAACCGAAGCAGCCTCAGTCACGCGGTCTGCATCGTAGAGGAAGATACCGATGTAGCGCATACGACCAACACAGGTCTCAGCACACACGGTCGGAATACCAGCCTCAATACGGGGGTAGCAGAAGGTACACTTCTCAGCCTTACCCGTCTTGTGGTTGAAGTACACCTTCTTGTAGGGGCAACCGGTGATGCACTGACGCCAACCGCGGCAACGGTCCTGGTCAACCAGAACGATGCCGTCCTCAGCACGCTTGTAGATAGCGCCGGAGGGGCAAGAAGCCATGCAGGAGGGGTTCAAGCAGTGCTCACAAATACGAGGCAGGTAGAACATGAAGGTCTGCTCGAACTCGAACTTAATCTTGTCCTCAGCCTTCTTGCGAACCTTCTCAACCAGCGGGTCCAGGTGACCGTACTCGGTCGCACCAGCCAGGTTGTCGTCCCAGTTCATACCCCACTCGACCTTGGTGTCCTCACCGGTGATGAGGGAGACCGGCTTAGCAGCCGGGAAGTCATCACCCAGAGGAGCACTGGTCAGGTTCTGGTAATCGTAGGTCCAGGGCTCGTAGTAGTCATTCAGCTCGGGCTGAATCGGGGAAGCGAAGATCGTGAAGAGCTTCTGGAAGCGGTTACCGCTCTTGAGCTCCAGACGACCGCGCTTGTTCAGCACCCAGCCGCCCTTCCACTTCTCCTGATCCTCGTAACGGCGGGGGTAACCCTGACCGGGACGAGTCTCAACGTTGTTGAACCAGACGTACTCGGTACCGGCTCGGTTCGTCCATGCCTGCTTACAGGTCACGGAGCAGGTGTGGCAGCCGATGCACTTATCGAGCGCCATCACCATAGCAACTTGTGCCATAACGCGCATTAGAAAGTTACCTCCTGGGACTTACGGCGACGGATGTACGAGACGATGTCTCGCTGGTTACCGGTCGGTCCAAGATAGTTGAAGGCGAACGCCTGGTGAGCGTAGCCACCAATCATGTGGGTGGGCTTCAGAAGAATACGGGTCACCGAGTTGTGAATACCACCGCGCTTACCGGTGACTTCAGACTTCGGGCTAACCATACGCTCCTGAGCGTGGTAGACGAAGCAGACGCCCTCAGGCATACGGTGAGAAACAACCGCACGGCCCACGAAGACACCGTTGGTGTTCACACACTCAATCCACTCGCCGTCCTTGACGCCAATCTTGTCAGCATCCTGCGGGCTCATCCATGCAGTCGGACCGCCACGGAACATGCTCAGCATGTAGTGGTTATCGAAGTACTGCGAGTGAATTGCCCACTTGTTGTGCGGGGTCAGGTAGCGAACAGCAACCGAAACACCATCGGTAGTACCGAGCTCAGGCTCGTTGTACAGGCCGGTCATATCCAGCGGCGGACGGTAAATCGGCAGAGCCTCGCCCATTTCGTGCATCCAGTCGTGGTCGAGGAAGAAGTGCATACGGCCGGTCAGGGTGTGGAACGGCTTCTTCTTCTCGATGTTGACGGTGAACGGAGCGTAACGGCGACCACCGGTCTCCGAACCGGACCACTCGGGGGAGGTCATCACGGGCTGCGGTGCGGCCTGGGTCATGGGGAAGGTGATACGACGTTCCTCGTTACCTTCTGCCAGGTCCATCAGGTGCAGACCAGTCTGCTTCTCAAGCTCCTTGAAGCCCTTGACAGCGACCTCACCGTTGGAGGTACCGGAAATCATGAGGATTGCTTCAGAAATCTTCACGTCGGTATCCAGTGCCGGACGGCCTGCGCCCTTACCGGAGTCCATCACACCGAATTCCTTAGCCATCTTCGCGACTTCGTCCTTCAGGTCGTAAGTGATGAACTTGGTGGTTGCACCGAGCTTATCGAACAGCGGGCCAACGGTGGTGTACATGTCGTACAGTGCGCCGTAGTCGCGCTCGACGGTGACGAAGTTCGGCATGTTCTTGCCGGGTACGCCCACCATACCGGGGGTGTTCTTCCAGTCGGGTGCGTGACCGCCGGGCTGAGCAATCTGGCCGGGGGTGTCGTGCAGAAGCGGGACCGAAACGATGTCCTTACGGACGCCGAGGTGCTTCTTAGCCAGGCGGCTGAACTCAAACGCCAGTGCCTTGAAGGTCTCGTGGTCGGTCTTTGCCTCCCACGGCGGGTCAATTGCCGGGGAGAACGCGTGCAGGAACGGGTGCATATCGGTCGAGGAGATATCGTGCTTCTCGTACCAGGTAGCAGTCGGCAGAACGATGTCAGACAGCAGGGTCGTGGAGGTCATACGGAAGTCCGAGGTGACCAGCAGATCCAGCTTGCCCTGAGGCGCGTCCTCAACCCACTTCACTTCGTTCGGCAGCTTCTCCGAGTCGGAGCCCTGGACGTTGTCCATGCTACCGACCAGGTGCTTCAGGAAGTAGCTCTCACCCTTAGCGGAGGAACCGAACAGGTTCGAACGCCACAGGGTCAGGGTACGAGGCCAGTTGACGGGGTTGTCAACGTCCTCAACGGAGAACTCCAGGTCACCGGAGTTCAGGCGCTGTGCAATGTAGTCCGCGTTCGAGGAAGCCTCGCCGCGTGCCACTGCCTGCTCTGCCTTGTCTGCCAGATCCAGCGAGTTCTCGGGGAACTGCGGGTAGAACGGCATCCAGCCCATACGGGTAGAACGTGCCACAACGTCAGCAGTGTGAACATCGCGCAGCTCGCCCTTAGCCAGCGGGGACTGCAGGTAGTCGGTGGAGTATGCGTCCTGACGGAACTGGTCAGTGTGCATGTACCAGAAGCCGGTACCGATCATGTGACGCGGCGGGCGGCTCCAGTCCAGAGCGTTCGCAATGTTGGTCAGACCGGTCAGAGGACGTGCCTTCTCCTGGCCCACGTAGTGAGCCCAACCGCCACCGTTACGGCCCTGGCAACCGGTCAGGTTCAGCAGAGCGAGGATAGCGCGGTAGGTGGTGTCAGCGTGGTACCACTGGCAAATACCTGCACCGAAGATGACCATGGAGCGACCGCCGGAATCCAGGGCGCTCTTGGCGAACTCGCGGGCAACGCGAATAACAGCCTCGGCGGGGACAGAAGTAATCTGCTCCTGCCATGCCGGGGTATTCTGAACGTTCCAGTCCTCGTAGTCCTTAGCCCAGGTACCGGGCAGACCCTCACGGCCCACACCGTACTGTGCCAGCATGATGTCGAAGACGGTAGTAACTTCGTGACCATCAACGTAGGTTACGGGCACGCCGCGGGTAATGACGTCGCCGTGGCCCTTCGGGTTATCGAAGGTCGGCATCTTAATCTCAACCGCTGCGGACTGGCCCTGAGGCAGGTCGCGAATCGACAGAATCGGCTTACGACCCTGCAAATCCAGGTTCCACTTGCCCTGGTCTTCCTGAGCGTAACGGTGACCCATGGTGCCGTTGGGCACGAAGACCTCGCCAGTCTCGCGGTCCATCAGGACGGGCTTGAAGTCAGCGTTCGGCTGCTCAGCCTCGCCAGCGAGCTTTGCAGCGGTCAGGAACTTGGAGGGAACCTTAATGCCGTCTTCACGGGTTTCCAGGGTGACCAGGAAGGGAAGGTCGGTGTAGGTCAGGGAGAAGTCCTCGAAGAACTCGACACGCTGGTCGACGTAGTTCTCCTTGAGGATGACGTGACCCATTGCCATTGCCAGTGCCGCGTCGGTACCTGCCTGTGCGGGCAGCCACTCGTCAGCGAACTTGGTGTTGTCGGCGTAGTCGGGGCTCACGGTGACAACCTTGGTACCGCGGTAGCGAACCTCGGAGACCCAGTGAGCGTCCGGGGTACGGGTCAGCGGAACGTTTGCGCCCCACATGATGAGGTATGCAGCGTCCCACCAGTCGCCAGACTCGGGCACGTCGGTCTGGTCACCGAAGACCTGCGGGGAAGCCACGGGGAGATCAGCGTACCAGTCGTAGAAGCTGGTCATGACGCCGCCCATCAGCTGGACGTAGCGAACACCCGCACTGAAGGACACCATGGACATTGCCGGAATCGGGGTGAAGCCGGTGTTACGGTCGGGACCGTAGTACTTGATGGTGTGCACGTGAGCAGCAGCCATCAGCTCGAGAGCCTCAGCCCAGGTCGAGCGCACCAGACCACCCTTACCGCGTGCGTTAACGTAGCGTGCACGCTTAGCGGGGTCGGACACGATGGAGTGGAAGGCGTCCACGGGATCGTTGTGGATTGCCTTCGCTTCGCGGTACATCTCCAGCAGGAGACCGCGAACGTAGGGGTACTTAACGCGGGTGGGAGAGTAGGTGTACCACGAGAATGCTGCACCGCGGGGACAGCCGCGGGGCTCGTACTCGGGGCGGTCGGGACCAACCGAGGGGTAGTCAGTTTCCTGTGCTTCCCAGGTGATAATGCCGTCCTTGACGTACACCTTCCAGGAGCAGGAGCCGGTGCAGTTCACGCCGTGGGTAGAGCGAACTTCCTTATCGTGGCTCCAACGGTCGCGGTAGAAGGCGTCACCTTCGCGGCCGCCTTCACGGAAGACGGCGCGGCCGTCTTCAGTCTCATCCCAGCGGGAGAAGAACTTACCGAACTTGATCAGCTGATCGGTAAGGGGGCCGTCCGGGCCCTTAATCTGTGATGCTTGTTCCATACTGCCCAATATATCGGAAATTTGGCATGGAAAATACGAGATAAAAACCTTGCCTAATTCATACGAAATAAGGGTGTTTTAGACCGTAAGCCAGGCGGAAATTCCACCCTCAAGCATGTACACAGAACGCTCCTCCAGAGGCGCTATTTCACGAGCCGCCTCAACCGTTCGGGTGTATCCGGTGCAGTAAATAACGATTTTCTGGGCATTTGCGGGGATTTTACGCTCAATCAGGGCTTTGAGAGAGTCATTTCGAGCCGCTTCAAGCAATTCAGTGAGGGGTAGGTTAATGGCACCGTCAATCGCAAAGGCATTGAACTCCACCTGCTCACGGACATCCAAAAGGGCAATATTTTCACCCGATGACATCTTTTTAAGGTCCTGAGCGCTCATCGAGCGGGGTTTCGAGTCAGCAGAAGAGCTTGTAAAATCCTGAGAAATATTACGAATTGTTACATGATTTTTGGGCTTATGACTCGTTTCTTGGGGCAAAACAGCGCTTTTCTTAGGTACAGCTTGCACGCTAGCTACAAGAGGTATATATTCCCACCTTCCGCTTAATGCCGAATATAGGCCAACCTCACCCATGAGCGGCTCCCCCACCCCGGTCAGCAGCTTCACCGCCTCCATGGCCATCGCAGCACCCACCACGCCAGCCATAGCACCCACCACGCCAGCAGTACTACACGACGGCACGCTACCGGCAGCAGGAGCATGAGGGTACAAATCCTCATACACCGGACCGCGACCAGCCCAAAACACACTCAGCTGCGCATCAAAACCAAGGATCGCAGCCCACACATGCGCAATCCCAGCACGCGCAGCCGCCGCCGACACCACATAACGCGACTCGAAATTATCGCTACCATCCAGCACCAGGTCAGCACCAGACAGAAGCTCATCAACATTCGCCTCCGTCAAACGCTCTCGCACCGGCACAACCTCAATAAAAGGATTCAACGAGCGCAAAGACTCTGCGGCAGACTCAGCCTTAGAATTACCCACTCTGGCGTGCGTATGAATCACCTGGCGGTGCAGATTCGAGGCATCCACGAAGTCATCATCAACCACCACAATCTGACCGACCCCGGCACCCGCCAGGTACAGCAGCGCGGGAGCACCCAAACCGCCAGCACCCAGCACCACCACGCGTGCGCGCTTGAGCGCCAACTGAGCCTCGTAACCCATTTCGGGCAGAATCAGCTGACGAGAGTAGAACGCACGCTCAGCGGCAGAGAGCTCGCCCGTGCCGGTTGAAGGCTGAGAAGACATAGGGATTCCTCGCGTCTAGTAGTAGAGGTGACTTGAGCTTTCAAGGAGAATAAGCCTGCCCGAGAGAAATCCCCCTGACAGGCTTATATAGAGATATCAGAATATTCAGAAGGCTAAGCAGGCGAAGTGTCCACACCAACCCACTCGATGCTTCCATCGAGCAGTTCCTGTTCCTTCCAAATCGGCACACGAGCCTTCACCCGGTCAGCCACCAGCTCACAGGCATCAAACGCACGGCCACGGTGAGCAGCCGCCGCCATCACGGTCAGAGCCGACTCACCAATAGCAATCGGACCCACACGATGCACAGCCCACAGACGCACACCGTCCAGCTCGGCAGCAACCTCGGCGGCAACCTCCGCAATATACTCACGAGCCTGCGGATGCGCGCTATAGGACAGCCCGCGAACCGCACTACCGTGATCATGGTTGCGCACAATACCGTCAAAAGTTACCAGGGCACCCATGGCGTCAGTCATGACCTCAGTCTTAGCCGCCGCGTACAACGGCTCCAAGGGAGCCTCCGTAATATCGGTGAACACCACGGTCGAGCCGCTCGGCTCAGCACCGTGCGCACCCGAATGGTCCAGGGATTCTTCGTTCTGCGGCTTAGTGGTCATGGTAGTCCTCCATCTGGCGGCAAATGTGCTCAACAAGCGGGTCGAGGGTTGCCACGCCGTCCTTCACACCACCGCGCGAACCGGGCAAGGTCATCACGAAGGTTCGGTCAATAACACCCGCCACGCCGCGTGAAAGCACCGCCGCGGGAACGTTCTTCAGACCGTTCATCCAGAAGGCGTGCATGATGCCGGGTACTTCCTTGTCCAGGTGGGGGCGAACCGCCTCCACGGTCTGGTCGTCAGAGTTCAGACCGGTACCACCACTGGTCAGGATGAAGGTCGGCAGGTTACCGTTCTTCTTACCTTCGGTCACCAGGGTGTTGAAGTACTCGACAATATCGCGGTCTTCAATGACCACGGCATCCGGGGTGTCGAAGCCGCGCGAGCGCAGCCACTCCACAGCGATGGGGCCGGACTTATCCTCGTACACGCCGCGGGCTGCACGGGTGGAGGCGACAATAACCAGGCCGGTGAGGTTCTCGGGCATGGTGTAGTCTTCGCTACTCATTGGAATTCCTTTTCTGTATCTATCAGGTGACGGTGGGATCGGTGGGGGCGGTGTGCCGCCGGAGCTTAGGAGTCCTCGCGGACGGACCAGTCGCCGGACTTGCCGCCGCTCTTCTCCAGAACACGGATATCGGTAATGACGGCGTGCTTATCGACTGCCTTAATCATGTCGAAAACAGTCAATGCCGCTGAGGAGACGGCGGTGAGCGCCTCCATCTCTACGCCGGTGACGCCACGGGTCTTCACGGACGCCTCAATACGCACAAAGTCGGTGCCGCGCTCAAAGTCCACCGTAATCTTACCCAGGGGCAGCGGGTGGCAGAGGGGAATGATTTCCGGGGTGCGCTTAGCACCCATAATGCCCGCAACGCGTGCGACGGGAAGGGCGTCACCCTTGGGCAGGTCAGCGTCAAAAATCATGGCAATCACGTCTTCGCGGGTGCGCACGGTCGCCTCAGCCAGGGCGGTTCGGGTGGTGACCGACTTCTCCGTAACGTCCACCATGTGTGCTGAGCCGTCGGCGCGCACGTGGGTCAGTTCCTGGTTGGGCTGCGAGGTAGAGGTCATCGTTTCTCCTGGCTTCTGCGCGGTATTCTTCTGCCGCGAATCGTTACTTAGTGTGAGTCTCAATTATTCCTTGTCGTTCGACCAAGGAACAATGCGGGGATGTTGCCCCTAGTTATCGGTGAGGCGAATGCGGTGGTAGGGTACCGCCTCTCCCCCGGTGTAGGTGGTTCCGGGCGCCAGCTCGATGAGCACATCCGCCTGAGCGGCGCGGTGCAGTAAGTGCGAGCCTGAGAGGATGTCCGGGTAGAGCTCCACCCGGTAGGTTCCGGGTTCCACCTCGACCATGGCGAGGGTGCCACGCAGGAACTGGCGCTTGGTCGCCGGTGCGGTGAGCGGGGTGTCGGTGACGAGCACGCCTCGCGGTGCATTGTTCAGGGTTGCCTGTTCGGAGGCGACCGCGTAGGGCACGCCGTAGGGGCCGCCAGCACGCAGGTAGGGGCGCAGAATTAATGCGTACGAGATGAGCGTGCTCACAGGGTTTCCGGGGAAGGAAATCATGGGCACGCGGTGGCCCTTGAAGTCGAGCAGGTTCACGCCCTGGGGGCCGCCGGGCTGCTGGCTGACGTGGCCGAACCAGGAGACGGGCACCAGGATATCGGCTTCGTGTGCCTTGGCGATGGCGTTGCGGACCACCTCGTATTTACCGTGGCTGATACCGCCCGAGGTGATGATGATGCCCGGTTTGAAGCTCTCGTATTCTGCCGTGAGGCGGTGCAGTAGCTCGATAGGATCGTCACCGATAGCGATGCGTCGCACCTCCGCTCCGTCTTCTCGGAGCATGGCGGTGAGCATGGGGCCGTTGGCGTCAAAAATCTGGCCCTGAGCGAGTTCCTGAGTGGTGGCGCTTCCGTCTTCTTCAACGCCGGAGAAGATCTCGTCGCCGCCGGTGCACACGAGCACGCGGGGACCCGCCGCGACGGTCAGGCGCGCGTAGCCCTGGGAGGCGAGCGCACCAAGCAGGGCGGGGGTGATGCGTTCACCAGCACGTGCAAGGACCTGTCCGGTGACGACGTCCTCGCCGCGGCGACGGACGAACTGTCCGGGCTTGCCGGGGGCGAGTTTGACCTTTTCGCTGGGACGGCCGAAGGATTCGGGTAGGTCAGGGTATTCGATGCGTTCGGACTGTTCGACGGGGATGACGGCGTTGTAGCCCTTGGGCATGGGCGCGCCGGTCATGATGGGGTAGGTCAGGTCGTCGGAGGAGCGGGAACGCTGGAGAGGTCGGCCTGCGGGGATTTCACGTCCGACGGTAAAGATGCGGTCTTCGCGTTCTGCGGCTTCGGCGGTGAGGGCGTAGCCGTCCATTTGGGAGTTGTCGAAGCTTGGTACGTCCATGCGTGCGGTGACATCTTGGGCGAGGATGCGTCCTGCCGCGTGGTAGAGGGGAACCGTTTCTGCTGTGCCAATAAAAACTTCGCGTAGCAGTAGCGCCAGGTAGGCGCGGTATTCTTCGGTGCTGGGGGTTCCGTTGAATTCGGGGGAAATCATGGCGGTTCCAATCGTGCGGCGGCGGTTATGACTAGTGTATGTGTGTGTTTGTGGGCTGGTAAATGGAGCTTGTCCTAAGGCTCTCTGCATGCCAGGGTGGGTGGGGTGAGCGGCGGGGTAGCTTATCGGGTGCTTTCGCGTAGTTTTTTGAGGGCGCGGATTAGGCCGAGGACCCCGAAGATTCCTAGGTAGAGGCTGATGAGTATCAGGGCGCTTCCGAGGGCGCTGGGGATGTCGCTGCTGTTGATGGCTAGGTCGATGGCGAGGGGTATGGTTTGGGTTTTGCCTTGCACGTTGCCGGCGAAGGTGACGGTTGCGCCGTATTCGCCGAGGGCGCGGGCGAAGGAGAGCAGGAAGGCGGTGGCGAGGCCGGGCGCGGCGAGGGGCAGGAGCACTTTGAAGGTGATTTCTGCGGGTTTAGCGCCTTCGACGAGGGCGATTTCTTCGTATTCACGGGGAATAGCCTGCAGGGTGGTGACCGCGGTGGCAACGAAGAAGGGTAGGGCGACGAAAACCTGGGCGACAATCACTGCGTTGGGGGTGAAGGGGATGGAGATTCCTGCCTGGTGGAGGTAGGTGCCGATCATGCCTTTGCGTCCCCAGAAGAAGAGCAGCCCGAGGCCGGAGACAACCGGGGAGAGAATCACCGGGGTGTAGATGATGGCGTAGAGAACTGACCCGAATCGGTGTAGCCGCGAGCGGTTGAGCACTTTGGAGAGCACGAGCGCCAGGGGTGCACCGAGAAGCCCGCAGATGAGGGTGGAGACGGTGGCGGTGCTGAGTGAGAGGTTCGCCGCCCCGAGCACCTGCGGGGTGAAGATGCTGCCGAGCTGGTTCCAGGGGATGTTGAGGAATAGCCCGAGGAGGGGTCCGGCAATGAGGAAAATACCCAGCGACGCCGGAACCAAGAAGAGCACGGGCACGGAGGCGAAGAGTCTGTTTCCGGGTGTGCGTGAGGTTCCGGCGTTGCGGCGGGTAGCGGTAGTGTCTGTCATGGGTGGTGAGACGCGGGTTGTTCCCTACTGTGTTGAATTACTTTGCGGTGCTGAAGCCGTACTCGGTGAGAATCTTCTTCGCCTCATCGGAGTTCTTCAGCCATTCGTTGAACTTCTTCGCGGTCTCGGAGGAGGAGCCGGTCTTGCTGAGCGCTGCGGGGTATTCGTTGCGTTCCACGTCGGTCAGTTCGACGGAGCCGAGGTTGACGCCCTTTTTCTTGGCGGCGGCGAGGTCGGTGGTGTAGATGAAGCCCGCATCGGCGTTACCGGTGGTGACCTTGGTTGCTACGTCGGTGACCTTGCTTTCGGTGGTTGCGTTCTTGAGGGTGATGTCGTGCTTCTTCAGTTCCTGGTGGGCGATGGTGCCGCAGGGGACTTCTTCTTTGCAGACTGCGACGACGCCGTCGGTGGTCTTGAGGTCGTCGAGGCTGTTGATTTTGCCGGGGTTTCCTTCGGCGGTGACAAGCACGAGCTTGTTGGTGACCAGAACGTTGGTTTCAGAAGCCGAGAACTGGTCGAGCTTCTTTGCTTTGTCCATGTTCTTGGTGTCTGCGGTGATGAGCAGGTCGGGGGTTGCGCCCTGCTCAATCTGGTTGACGAGCTTTGCGGAGCCTTCGTAGACGAAGGTAACGTCCACGCCGGGGTTGGCGGCTTCGTATGCCTTTTCGAGGTCTGCGCCGGCGTTGTTCAGGGAGGCTGCAGCGAAGACTTCGACCTTGCCGGAGGCAGCCTGACTACTCGATGCGGAGGCAGTGGACGAAGAGGAGCTCTGGGTGGCGCCACAACCGGTGAGGGCGAGGGTTGCTGCGGCGAGCGCGCTGAGGGCTGCGAGGGGGCTCTTCATGAAATTTGTTTCCTTTGTGGTTCGTACTCTTGCGGTGGTGAGGTGTTTCCCTGTCCGGGCTTTGTGTGACGTTTTGTGTACGTCCCTAGCTTGTACACGTTGTTTTCGTCATGGTGGTCTGCGGTGGCGCAGTTGTAACTTACCCTGCACACACTATGTGCGGGGCACCGGAACATGGAATAATCATATTGTCACCTGAAATATGCAAATTTTCCACATAGGTTTTACATGGCGTACACGGCAAATTCGGCTTCTTCTGAGCTCATTGCGGGCCCAATGTTAAGCACCTTATCTTCTGCGGAGGGTAATGGGGCTGCTTTTGTGACGCCCCAAAAATCTGAAAGTAGCGCAAAGACCCAGCGTAAACTCCCGAATATTACGAATAGCGGTCCGCTCTTGGACCGTTGGGGTCGCGTGGCGACGGATCTGCGTATCTCTCTGACCGATAAATGTAATCTTCGTTGCATTTATTGCATGCCGGCGGATGGTTTGCAGTGGCTTCCCAAGGAGAATCTGCTCTCCGCCGAGGAGATCGCGCGCCTTGCCGATATTGCGATTACTGAGCTGGGCGTGGAGGAGATCCGCTTTACCGGTGGCGAGCCGCTGGTGCGCGCCGATTTGGTGGACATTATTTCCCGTATCCATCAGGCGCATCCGGATGTTCCGCTTGCTATTACGACGAACGGTATTGGCTTGGAGAAGCGTGCCGCAGCCCTGGCGGAGGCTGGTCTGACCCGCATCAATGTTTCTCTGGATACGATTTGCCGTGAGACTTTCGCGGCTCTGGCTCGCCGCGACAAGCTCGATGCCGTACTCAAGGGTATTGACGGTGCTGCCGAGGCTGGCCTGTGGCCCATCAAGATTAATGCTGTGCTGATGCCGGGCCTGAATGATGATCAGGCTCCGGAGCTTCTGCGCTGGGCGTTGGCGGGTGGCTATCAGCTGCGTTTTATTGAGCAGATGCCGCTGGATGCCGATAACCGTTGGACCCGTGAGGGCACGATTACTGCCGCTGAGATTCGTGAGAAACTGTCGGCTGAGTACGTTTTGGGTTCGGTGGCTGAGGCTCGCGGCGACTCCCCCGCTCAGCTGTGGGAGGTGTACCCGCTCGGTACTGCCCTGGATGAGGCGGGCTTCCCGGCTGACGGCACCGAGTCGCTGGGCCGTGTGGGCATTATCGCTTCGGTGACCGAGTCGTTCTGCAATGCGTGCACCCGCACCCGTCTGACGGCGGACGGCAAGATTCGCTCGTGCCTGTTCTCTGACACTGAGACTGACCTGATGCAGCTTCTACGTTCCGGCGCTGACGATCAGCAGCTGGCTCTGCGTTGGCGTGAGGGCATGTGGTTTAAGCCGCGCGCTCACGGCAAGGAAGACGCTGACTTCGATATTGAGGAGTTCGCCAAGGCGAGCCGCTCGATGAGCGCTATTGGTGGCTAAAGAAGCTACCCTATTTATTAGCCGGATATACAGCCAAATATGCGTGGGACAAGGTCTTTTACTGGCACCTTACACCCCTGGCTTTCGGCTACCCTGCTCAGAGTTTAATCAAGGATTGAGGAGCATTATGCAGGTTCATTTTTTCGCTGCCGCGCGTTCTGCGGCGGGTACCGCGCAGCTGTCGGTGCCCCTGGCTGAGCTGTCGTCTGCAACTCTTGGCGTGCTGATTGAGCATCTGGGTCAGAGTTTGGAGGGTACGACCCCTTCAGGTCTGACTCTTGCGCAGGTCATGGAGCAGTGCTCGTTCCTGATCAACGGTGCCCGTTCTGATGCGCAGGCTCCGCTGCAGGATACCGATCGTGTGGACGTTCTGCCTCCCTTTGCGGGTGGATAATGCGGACGGATAAGATGCCCAGTTCTGAGCTTCCCGCTGAGGGTGATTTTTCGTGCGCCGCGGTCATTGTTGCCGGAGGCGCTTCTCGCCGCCTGAACCACGTTCCGAAGGCGTCTCTGTCTGATGGCACGAATACCCTGCTGGGTTGTGCCCTGGAGGCGGTGGCCGCCGCATCCCCGCGCGTGGTCGTGGGTCCTGAGAGCTTGCCGTTGCCGTCCCGGGTGTTGCGCACTCGTGAGGATCCGCCGTTTTCGGGTCCTGCTGCGGCGATTCATGCCGGCTTGGAGTGTATTGCGGCCGATTGCGAGCGCTCGCAGGTGCCTCTGCCTGAATGGTGTCTGATTTTGGGTGTGGATACTCCGCGTATTGCCCCGGCGGTTCAGCAGTTGATTGCCACCGCGCGGGCTGCCGAACAGGCTTCTGTAGGGCAGTCAGCCCCCACCGATTCTGAATCATCTGCAGGTTTCTGGGGTGTTGCTGAGGGCATCTATCAGCCCCTGGTGGGTATTTACCGTTTTGATGCGATCCGATCGGTCTTTTCGACCGGCACCACCGACGCTTCTGTTCGTTCTTTTTTGCGCCGTTTGAACCCGGTGGCGGTTCAGATGTCTGCCGCTGACACAGCCGATGTTGATACGTGGGAGCAGGCGCAGTCTCTCGGTTATACGACTTCGCTCTGGTCGAGTTATTAGCATCTGAGGCGCCCAGGAGCGCTAGTTGCCAAGCTACGAGTAACCTAGGTAGTAGGTTAGGGCTCTGGGCACCGCATTCGGTAGCATTTTTGAGCTCGCGCGCTGTTGCGCGTCCCGCACACACTTTTACGAGGTACGATGTCTCACCATATTCCTTCTGTTTCGTGGCAGCAGGCCCGCCAGATTCTGCATGAGCAGGGCCTGGACATTGCGCATCATGTGAAGACAGAGTCTTTGCCCCTGTTGGCGACGATTGGCCACTATTTGGCGGATGATGTTTATTCGATGATGCCGGTGCCCCATTACAGCTCTTCCGCGATGGACGGTTACGCTGTGGCGGGTGCGCCTCCGTGGCGTCTGGTGACGCCGGCGTATCCGGAGGATTCTCGCGCGAATATTCACCGTCTGACGGTGCCGATTGTTCCGGGTGAGGCGACTCCGATTCTGACGGGTGGTTTGCTCCCTGAGGGTGCCGAGGCGATTGTGCGTGAGGAGCATTCCCGCCTGTATGAGGGTGCGGAGGGTTCTTCTCGTCCGGGCATGGGTTCCCATTTGGAGACTCAGGCGAGCATTCATTACCTGGATATGGCGGAGGGTTTTGAGCCTCCGGCACCGGGTGCTGATATTCGCCATGCTGGTGCTGAGCTGGAGCGTGGCGAGCTGTTGGCGCGCCACGGTGACCGTGTGTCTGCTCGTATGGCGGCGTTTTTGGGCACGAATGGTTTTGATGAGTTGCCGGTGTATACTCCGATTCCGGTGCGTTGCGCGTTTACGGGTAATGAGGTCATTACGTTTGGTGTGCCTGCGCCGGGTCAGGTGCGTGATGCGTTTGGCGGCTTTATGGAGCATGCGATTATTTCTGCTGGTTGCGAGGCGCGCCCTTCGATTCGCTTGGCGGATGTTGAGTCTGAGTTCCGCACATTTTTGTCTACGTCGACGGCTCGCGTGTTGGTGTTTACGGGCGGGTCGAGCACTTCGGGTGTTGATTTGGTGCGTAAGGTGCTCAACGATATGGGTGCGACGTACCTGTTTGAGTCGGTGGATGTGCGTCCGGGTCATCCTGCGTTGGCTGCGCGTTTGCCGGTTCCGGAGACGGGTCCGAATTCGGGTCGTGAGCGTTTTGTGTTGGGTCTTCCGGGTAATCCTTTGGCTGCGTACACGGCTTTGTATTCGTATTTGCCGCCGCTTTTGGCTGGTATGAGGGATATGCCTCTTCCTGAGCTGGATTCGGCGGTTCTGGGTGATCCAGTGGATGCTTTGCGTAAGCCGGCGGGGGCTCGTCTGCTTCCGGTGTCGGTGCGTGATGGTGTGGCGTATCCTCTGCCGAAGTCGGCGTCGCATATGTTGTCCTCGTTGGCGGCGGCTACTCACTGCGCGGTGTTGGATGATTCTTCGGTGCGGGGTTCTGCGCATGAGGTGGGGGCTCGCGTTCCGATTATTCCGGTGCTGTAGACCGGCACGGCGAATCGGTGCGTTTGACAGCGCAGGGGAGACAGCACAGGGGAAAAGCGCTTTTTCTGGTTTTGAGGCCACGTCTGGTTTTTGAGGCCACGTTAGCCCCGGTGAAGAAGGTATAGTAGAGAGATATGTCAATCGTTTAGCATACCGAAGGGGGCCCCCGTGGCTAAGCCCAAACTCAGCGACGTTGCAGCCCTGGCGGGAGTCTCCCCCACCACGGTCTCCCGCGTGCTCAACAACCGCGGCTACCTGAGCGAAAGCACCCGCACCAAGGTCCACGAGGCAATGCGGGAACTCGGCTACCGCCCCAACGCCATCGCCCGCAGCCTGCAGGGCCAGCGCTCGCAGATGGTGGGCCTCATCTTCCCCACGGTCGCAAACCCCTTCTACGGGGAGATGGTGTACCGCCTCGAAAGTTACCTTGCCGAAGCAGGCTACCGGGTCATTCTCTGCAATAGCGATGACCACCCCGAACAAGAGAAGCGCTACCTGGAGATGCTTTTCTCCAACCAGGTGGACGGCATTATCAGCGGCGCGCACTCTGACGCGCTGGTGAATATTCCGCACGCCCAGGCTCCCCTGGTGACCGTGGACCGCCTCGAAAGCGGCTTTTACCCGAATGTCCGCTCCGATAATTACGGAGGCGCTCGCGCCGCCACGGAGCACCTCATCGCCACGGGTGCGCAGAATATTGTGCACGTGACATCAACCCTGGGTGAGCACAATGAGCGTCAGCGCGGATACCGTGAGGCAATGCTCGAAGCCGGACTCATGCCGGAGTTCCTGGAGCTGGGCTTCCGTCCTTCACTGGGTATTAAACGTGAGGTGCTCTACCGCTACCTTGATGAACGCGCCGATAGTCCGGAGCCGGTGGATGCGGTCTTTGCCTCCAACGATAATTACGCCGCGTTGGCGCTGGGCTGGGCGCGCGCACGCGCTATTCGTGTTCCGGAGGATTTCCAGGTGATTGGTTACGATGGCACGCAGAGCGTTCAGCTGCTCATGCCGGAGTTGGCGACCGTGGTTCAGCCGATTGAGGGCATGGCAGAGCGTACCGCGCAGCGTCTGCTGGAGTTGATTGAGCTACGGCAGGGAGAATCCGCCGAGGAAACTACTCCCCCGATGAGCCAACCTGAGGATGTACTCCCCGTTGAGCTCCATCTGGGGGCTACGGTGCGTTCCATCCCAGATCTGGATCAGATTCAGCCTGATATGTCTGCTCCGGATGAGCTCCAATAAGAAACTCGTCTTCTGAGAATAAAAATCCGCCCCACCGTGCGAGTGCTCACGGTGGGGCGGATTTTGTATATACATTTATCGGTTTTGTGAGCGTCCGGAAGTTTTAGGAGTTGCGCTGCACAATCTCGGTCGGGCCGGTTCCGGGGTAGACCATGCCAACGGCGTGCGCCTTGGAGAAGATGCCGTGGAGCGGGCCGAGGGAGAAGAATCCGCGGCGCTCGTAGAGGCGTGCACTGTCGTAGGTCGATGCTTCGAGGTAGGCGGGGTAGTCGCCGATGCGTTCGGTACCGTAGTCGAGTAGCTGGGAGCCAATGCCCCGGCCACGATACTCTTCGAGAACACCAATGTTGAAGAGGTACCAGTGCTTGTACGCGGGACGGTACTTGAGCAGATGCAGCTCCATTAGGGTCGCCTTCAGCAGAGTCTTGCAGCCGAGCGCCTTGTAGTAGGCGCCAATCTGCTTGAGTTCGTTAGCGAAGGAACCTTCGTGGGATTCGGGGGTGTTCCAGAGGCAGACACCCACGATTTTTCCGGTGGTGTCGTCAATAGCAATGTCGATACGTCCGCGGCCCTGGAAGTTGCCGTAGACCTGCAGGGTCATGATTGCGCGAAGCTTGGCAAGTTCCTGTCGGCGGCTACCACCTGCAATGACTGCCATCATGGCGGGGTCTCCGTCGAATGCGGCAATCAGTACCTCGAGCGCATCTGCATATTCATGAGACTCGGCGGTGCGGACGGTATAGGAAGCTGAGGTCATATTTACCCTTTACAAAAGCTTGAAACTATACATAAATATTAGCTGGATTATTCACTCCTGGCTAATAAATTGTTCCTTATCAAGACATTTTTCATGACCATGCACCAATGTGCGCCAGCTTATATTGCACCAATATGCATAATTTTAGTGAATATTTATTCGCATACTTTTTGCACGCTTTTGCAGGAAAAATTGAACACCCCGCACCAGCTCTAGGAAGAGCGGTACGGGGTGCACGTCACGTTGAGGTTATCTACTCATCAAGAGTGCAGACTATGCGTTAGCCTTTGCCTTCAAGGCAACCTTCAGAAGCGAATCCGCACTGGTCACAGATGCACCAGAAACCTGAACATCTTCAACCGAAGCGGCTGCCTTCTTAGAGTTGGTAATCACCATGGGGGTTGCCAGCGGGTAGCCAGCAGCCTTAATCGCGGGAATATCGAACTCAGCGATGACGTCGCCGCGCTTGACGGTGTCATCCTTAGCAACCTTGGGCTCGAAGTGCTTGCCGTCGAGCTCAACGGTGTCCATGCCGATGTGCATCAGCAGATCCAGGCCATCTTCGGTGCGCAGACCGTATGCGTGGCCGGTGGGGAATGCAACGGTAATCTTGCCGTCAGCCGGTGCATAGAGCTTACCTTCGGTGGGCTCCACTGCGGTGCCTGCACCCAGCGCGCCGGAGGAGAAGGTGGGGTCCTTGACGTCAGCCAGCAGAACCACGGAACCAACCATGTGGGAGCCGATTTCGACGCTCTCACCAGCCTCAGCTGCTACGGCAGTAGCGGGGGCTGCGGCAGCTGCTACGGGAGCCGCAGCAGCGGGTGCCTCAGCTTCCTCAGTGTTGTCAGTGTTGCCAACCTCAACCTTCTTACCCCAGATGAAGGAGGCAATGAAGGCGATGACGGTGGTCAGGACGAGGCAGCCCAAGAAGCCCGGGATACCGGCACCGACGGTTGCTTCAATCGAGGGGAAGCCGAGGTAACCAGCAGCGCCCAGCTTACCCGCCTTAATTCCAAGGATAGAGGTAACCATCGAACCAATACCCGCGGAAACGATTGCAATGTAGAAGGGCCAGCGCAGAGCCAGGTTGACACCGAACATTGCGGGCTCGGTAATGCCCAGGAACGCGGAGGGTGCGGCTGCCGAAGCAATACCCTTAATCTTCTTGTTCTTGGTGGTCAGTGCGACACCGGCCGCAGCAGCGCCCTGAGCCACGTTAGACATGGAGGCAACAACAAAGATGAAGGAACCGCCGGTTGCCCACAGGCTCATCTCGATGGGCGGGAATGCCTGGTGCATACCGGTCATCACGATGAATGCGTAGAAGGTACCGAAGAGCAGACCGCCGAGCGGGCCGGCAACAGTGTAGAGCCAGTTGATACCTTCGCCCAGCCAGGTGCCCAGCTGGAACATCGGAGGTCCAACCAACAGGAAGGTCAGGAAGCCGGTGATGAGGATGGTCAGGGTGGGGGTGAAGATGAAGTCGATGGTTCCCTTGAGGACCTTGTGGAAGAACTTCTCGATGTGGGACAGAATAAAGGCAACCAGCATGATGGGCAGCACGGTACCCTGGTAGCCCGCCTGCTGAACCTGCAGACCGAAGAGGTTCCAGTACTTCATCGGGTCGGTGCCTTCAGCACCCGCCAGGGATGCTGCGACGCTGTAGCCGTTCATTAGTGCCGGGGAGACCATTGCGGCACCCATGGTCAGACCGAGGTAGGGATTACCACCGAAGACCTTGGTGGCGGAGAAGCCGACCAGCACGGGCAGGAAGGCGAAGGGGGCGGCGGAGAGCAGGTTAACAATATCCGCAAAGTCAGCCCATTCGGGGAAAAGTTCAATAACAGCCTGAGGACCGAAAATACCCTTAGAGGTCAGGAGGCTATTGAGCGCCATCAGCATACCGCCACCGACCAACACCGGAATGAGCGGCACGAAGATGTCAGCGATAGTCTTGATGAAGCGGGAGACAATGTTGCCCTGCTTGGAGGCAATTTCCTTGAGCTCATCCTTGGATGCCTCGGGCGCACCAGCGGCGATGAGGTGCTTGTGTACCTCGTTGACGTCGCCGGGGCCGACGATGATCTGGAACTGGCCAGCGTTGAGGAAGCTGCCCTTGAGGTCTTCGTCATTGTCGATTGCTGCCTGGTCGACCTTGTCCTGGTTCTTCAGGACGAGGCGAAGGCGGGTTGCGCAGTGCGCGGCTGCAACGATGTTGCCGGCGCCACCGACGTCCTTCAGCACGCGCTGTGCCACTGACTTGTGGTCCACGCTCGCTCTCCTTTGTTTGGAGCACCACCGTATGATGCTTTGTGAATGGGGTGGGGCATATGTCTGTGCGTGTATGTCATGTGTATGTCATGTGTATGTCATACGTTTGACATATTGGATGTAAAACATCCTATCACGGGAAAGTTCTTAAAAGCGAGGGCTCACCCTCCACACGGAGAGTGAGCACTCAGACATATTCAGAAATTACCGGAAACCACCCGCGCGGGCGGCTCCTAACGCTTAGAAAACGACTTAGAGACGACCATACTCCAGGGACAGCACCTCGCCACCGGTCAGGCGGACGCGACGCTTATCACCCTTGAAGAAGGTGCGAGCGGTCATAACCTCAGCACCCATGGACGCGACCAACTTGCCGCCCACGTACAGTTCGGTAGCCGAGCCATCCACCAGCAGATCAAACTCGCGAATCTTCGAACGCTTCAGGGTGCGGCGACGCAGGCTACCACCCTCGGTGTAGCGAGTACCGCCACGGTCCATCTGCACAAAGTCCTTATCCAGGACAATGCTCAGAGCCACGCCGTGAGTGTCCTTAATCTTCAGCTTCACGCGCTCATCAGAGACGTTCACACGGCCGCGCAGACGGAAGGTCAGGGCGTTCTTCAGCTCCACGAGCTTGCCCTTCTCCTCCTCACGGTACAGAGGCTTCATCTCCATCGCGTCATTCAGCTGCGGAACCGGACGCTGGAAAATCTTGCCGTTACGCAGGTGCAGCTCACGCGGGTAGGTGAACATGTGCACCCAGCGGTGAGTCCACGAGGGCAGGTCGTCCTGGGCTGCGTTGCCCAGCCACGCGATCATCACCGGGGCATCGCCGCTCACGGTGTGCGGTGCCTTCGGGTCAGCAGTCAGGCCGGTACCGGAGATAGTCTGCGGAGCGTAGAACTCGAAACCTGCATCTAGCTCGGTGAAGGGGGTCTCCACGGTGAACTTGAGGGTCTCGTTATCCAACGAACCAACAATGTAGCCGCTCTGGAAAATGTTGTTGTACTTCTCGCCGAGGGGCTCCATGCCCTGCGGGCTGAAAATCAGCACGTCGCGGATCTCGCCGGTCAGCTCATCGCGCATGCTCAGCAGGGAGGGGCACTCGTACATGTAGGTGCCCTTGAGGGTCTTGTCCTTGATGCCCAGCTCGCCGCGGAAGGTCCACTCGCGGCGATCCTTGGAGGTGTACACGACCACAGCGCCGGTCAGGTCCTCACGCTGAGCGCCAATAACCATCCACCATTCGCCGTTACGTTCAAAGACGTGCGGGTCACGGTAGTGCGCGGTGTAGCCCTTCTCTGGACCAGAAATCAGCGGGGGCAGCTGACGGGTCGGCTTCGCGTCCTCACCCGCAGTTGCAAGGATCTGGTAGGTTTCGCGGTTGCCCTTTTCGTCCTTCACGTTACCGGTGTAGAAGAACTCAAAACCGCCGGGAACCTTAATACCCGAGCCGGAGTAGCAGCCGTGCGAATCGTAGCGGCTATCGGGCACCAGGGCGGTACCCTCATCAGTCCAGTGGGTCAGGTCCTCGCTCACCGCATGACGCCAGTAGACCATACGCTCCGGATGCAGGGGCGAGTACTGGTAGAAGGCGTGGTAGCGCTTACCGTCGAAGACCAGGCCGTTCGGGTCGTTCAGGCGACCCACGGGAGGCGCCAGGTGCAGTGCCGGGTAATCGCGATCTTCACGAACACCGGCGCCGAAAGCGTCCAGAATCTGCTGTGCTTCAGCCGCCAGATCGCGGGCGGGTCGCTCGGTCGCGCTCTTCTTCTTTTTCTTCTGCTCGCTCATGTCTATCCGCTTTCGTGCAAAGGAATGTCTGGGTTGTCTCATCCCATCATACGGCACCTCTGACCCGTTGCCGGGCTCTAGGAGAGAGGAACCACAATGCTCTCAGCCTCTCTCATCCGGGGCACAGTGCGGTCACAGCGGCTTATACCGCCGTCCGCCGAGTATATGGCACATACCCCGTTTGCTACAGGAGAAAAAGGGCTGATACGGCAAAACCCGCCGCCTCACCCAGCATAGTGGGGCGAGGCGGCGGGTGCCGTTAAATGCCGCGGGGCGGCGCATCCATAAGATGCACCGCCCGCGTAAGAATCGAGAAGAAGTCGATTACTTGAGGGTGATGGTTGCGCCAGCAGCCTCGAGCTGCTCCTTAGCCTTCTCAGCGTCTTCCTTGGAAACGCCCTCGAGCAGAGTCTTGGGAGCGCTGTCAACCAGGTCCTTTGCTTCCTTCAGGCCGAGGGAGGTCAGGGCACGAACTTCCTTGATCACTGCGATCTTCTTGTCGCCAGCGGACTCCAGGACAACGTCGAACTCGGACTTCTCTTCAGCAGCCTCGCCTGCTGCGCCGCCTGCTACAACTGCAACGGGAGCAGCTGCGGTGACGTCGAACTCTTCCTCGAATGCCTTGACGAACTCGGAAACCTCAACGAGGGACAGTTCCTTGAATGCTGCAATGAGTTCTTCGATGGACAGCTTAGCCATTGTTTGGCTCCTTCACTATCTGGTGCGGGCTGACGCCCGCGGTGTAAATCTTCAGTACCTACCCGAGAGGGTCGGTCAAATTTAGGGTGCGTTACACGCTATTCGCGTTCACGCTGCTGAGTATCTCAGCGCTGGTGCAGTAGCACGAAAGGGGCTTATGCCTCTTCCGAAGCCTCCTCGGCAGCAGCGGGAGCTGCGCCTTCCTGCTCCTCCAGCTTGACGCGCAGTGCGTCCACAACCTGTGCGATGCGTGCGATGGTAGCCTTTGCACCACCTGCAACCTTGGACAGCAGAACCTCGCGGGATTCCAGGTCAGCGTAGCGCTTGACGTCGTCCTCGGTCAGAGCGGCACCTTCGTAGTAACCGTTCTTCACAATCAGCTGGGGGTTAGCCTTGGCAAAGTCACGCAGGCCCTTAGCAGCATCAATCAGGTCGCCCTTGATGAATGCCAGTGCGGAGGGACCCTGGAGGTGGCCTTCGAATGCGTCGATGCCAGCTTCCTTAGCTGCGATAGCAGCCAGCGTGTTCTTCACCACGGCGTATTCGGTCTCTGCACCGAGTGCGCGGCGCAGCTCCTTGAGCTGTGCAACAGTGAGACCGCGGTATTCGGTCAGGATGACTGCGTTCGAAGCTTCGAAGAGTTCCTTCAGCTCGGATACTGCAGCGATCTTTTCCTGAGTCGCCATGGTAGTTCCTTCTTCCGATTCTTGTAAGGTCGCCGGTAGAGCCTCGAAGCATTTATTACAAGCAATAAAAAATGCCCCGACGCGTAGGCGTACGAGGCACGATAGACGGCACCCTAAATCAGGGCAACGACTATTCACTTCGAGTTACCTACGCGGGCGGCGATTTCTAGTGAAATCTGCTCTTATCAGAACTCTGTTCTTCGTCTCCACCGAGGTGGCGATAAAGGACATAGTTCTAGACCGGCGGTCTTTGGTTCATTCATCATCTCAGGTTAAAGCCCGAGTCGCAAGTTAAAAACGTGATTAAGCGGGATTAATCACTTAAAGACCCCTTTTAAGCCAAATAACCGCTCTTTCTCCCACCTAAAAGGCCCGATTGAAAGGCCCAGAAACCGTGTTCTAGAGGTAAAAGCGCTTTCCGCCCGAGAACAAGAAGCAGCGCTCAGCCGCCACCCCCAGGTGCACCCGCTCACCTGCACCCAGGAAGGTACTGTTCGGGGAGGTGCCGCTCAAGGAGCCGCCCTGCGCATCCGAGATAAAGAACTCAAGCTCCTGACCGGCACGCACTCGGGCACTCAGCTCAGAATCCGCCGAAGCCCGCCGAGATTCCAGAGGCAGGGACACAGCTTCCACCAGACGCGCACGGTACAGCATGCCACCCACCAGATGGCGGCTGCCGAGCACTTGCACCGGCAGAGCATGAGCAGCGTCTGCCGCCACAGGGCACAGAGCGGTCGCACGAATCGCCAACTCGCACCCAACAGGAAGCGACTCCGAATCCTCAAGGGCCAAAAGGTTCAGCGCAGGTGCCGCCAAAAGCTTCGCCACCTGCAGAGTATGCGGATGCGCCAGCAGTCGCTCCGGAGTGTCTACCTGCACCAGGTAGCCAGAATCCATGACCGCCACCCGTTGCCCCAGCATGAGCGCCTCATTCTGATCATGGGTCACGTACAGGCCCGTAAAACCGTAACGCTCATGCAGGCGCACAATATCGGCACGAATACTCGCACTCATCTGCTCATCCACACTCGCCAGCGGCTCATCAAAAAGAACCACCGGGGCACGACGAATCAAAGCACGCGCAATACCCACACGCTGAGCCTGACCACCCGACAGTTGCGAAGGCTTACGGGACTCCAGCCCCTCAAGTTTCAAAGCCTCCAGCAGCTCACGGTAGTAGTCCATATCAACCCGACCGGCGAACGCGCCCAGCCGGGTCGGAAACAGAATATTGTCCTTCACGCTCAGGTGCGGGTACAGAATAGGGCGCTGAAACACCACCCCCACCGAGCCGCGTTCCAGAGGCTGACCGGCGTAGGTCACCCGACCGGCGCTCGGCTCCTCAAGGCCGGCAATAATACGCAGCAGGGTCGACTTACCCGTGCCCGAAGAACCAACCAGAGAAATCAACTCACCGGGGTGCACGTCCAAGTCAATCTCATTCAGAACCGTCGTATCGGTGCCGAAGGTCTTAGCGACACCTCGAATACGCAGGTCTTCAAAAGGCTCCGCCGCGGCAGAAGAGTAGGATGCAGAAGTCATTCCCCCATTATCGCCGAAACTTGTGCCCTGCACGGGTTCAGAAGATAAGCGCCGTCATAAACAAACGCCTCAGCCTGCACGCCGCCTGTCTGGAGAAAGACCACACAGGAAAGCCCCCCCCCCAACAAGAAAGATTAGGCATGGCAAAGCCCCGGACCACGCATCCGGGGCTCACACCATATGCCTAAAAATGCCTCAAGCAGCAAGAGGACCCTAGCGCCGACCCACCAGCAGACGCCCCTGTGACGCCACATACGCCACACCGCCCCACAGGAAGACCAAGAAACCGGTACCAATCACCATCAGCACAATACCCAGCGGGTTCAGCACGTTCGCGGCGCTCAAATGCACGCCGGTAGAAACCATTGCACCCATACCGAAGGAGAAACCCCACAGGCTCATGGAGAAGCCGCCCTCCATAATCCAGGGCAGCAGGCGCATCAGGAAAATCAGCTGCAAAATGCCGTAACCGGTCATGATGAGGAAGAACCAGTCCACCGTGCCACCATTAGCCGCCAGGTACGCGTTACCTCCCACAAACGGCGGAGCCAGCTGCACACCCATCAGGCCGCGCTCACCAACGTTCATCGGAGCCAGGTTACGCAGACGATTCAAAATTGCAGACTCCACGCTAAACCACGAAATCAGGCCCGCGCCGAAGAAAAGCATCGCTGCGTCCTTCCAACCCATCATGCCCATCGCGGTTGCCGTCGCAAAGTTCGTCGCAACCGTCGGCAGGTACAGTACCGGGGTGGTCGCCTCCGCCACGTGGGTACCGCGCCACATACCCGCAATGCGGTGGGAGGCAAAGTACAGCTGCCCCAGAGCACCAAGAACCGCCAGGGCGTAACCCAGGTAGGACAGGTACGGGAAGACCGTCGCGCCCATCTGCGCGGTCGTCGCCGGAATCAACGAAAAGAAGCAGCATCGTACCGGATGTGCCCACTGCTCCCGCAACCACGGGCGGAAATTCAACACCGCAACAACCATAGCGGCAATCAGAATCAGCCACACCACAGTGGCGAAGGCAAGAATCGCCTCACCCACCCAGGCGGAAGCCATATCCGCGGAGGCGGCGGCACGCCATGCCGCACCCAGGGCACCGGTACCCAGTGCCATCGCGAAGTAGTTGACGGGAATCGGGAAGGGACGGGCGGTAGCCTGCGCCGAGGGAGTCGAAGAAGCCGATAAAGGCTGAGTCATGGATAAATCCTTGAGGTCTGCTTGAGCCCGCGCATCAGGCGAGCTGAACTAGGCTGATAAGAACGAAGTGTGTGCGCTGTTTATTCTAACGGGCTCGCCGCAGATATATTCCAGAACATACAGACAGAGATGCAGAAGAGCAGGCATAAAAAATCACCCCCGACGCCTAAACGCCGGGGGCGACTACTAGCTCATGCTAGAAGCTACAGGTGCATACCTTAGGCAGCAACGGCAGCCGGATCAACGGGGATGCCGGGGCCGAAGGTGGTAGCAACGGTTGCCTTGGAGATGTAACGGCCCTTAGCCGAAGAGGGCTTCAGACGGTTAACCTCTTCCAGAGCTGCCTGGAAGTTCTCCTCGAGCTGCTCAGCGGTGAAGGAAGCCTTACCGATGATGAAGTGCAGGTTGGAGTTACGGTCAACGCGGAAGTCGATCTTACCGCCCTTGATGTCTGCAACAGCCTTTGCAACATCCATGGTCACGGTACCGGTCTTGGGGTTCGGCATCAGGTTACGGGGACCCAGGATCTTACCCAGGCGGCCGACCTTGCCCATCATGTCGGGGGTTGCAACCGCTGCGTCGAAGTCAGTCCAGCCGCCAGCGATCTTTGCGATCAGCTCGTCGGAACCAACGTAGTCAGCGCCAGCTGCCTCAGCCTCAGCAGCCTTGGGGCCTGCTGCGATAACGACCACGCGAGCGGTCTTACCGGTGCCGTGGGGCAGGTTCACGGTACCGCGAACCATCTGGTCTGCCTTACGGGGGTCAACGGACAGACGCATTGCAACCTCAACGGTTGCGTCGGTGTTGGTGGAAGAGGTTTCCTTCGCCAGGGCAACTGCCTCAGCGGGGGTGTAGAGCTTACCCTCTTCAATCTTGGCTACAGCTGCCTTGTACGCCTTGCTGCGCTTTGCCATCTGCTTTTCTCCTTATGCAGTTGTGGTCTCGTGAGCCGCGCTCGGCTCTGCCACATCCCGTCCATACGACGGGCATTTACAAGTTCTGTGTAGAAAAATCTACGGTGCCGATTACTCGGCTATTCGGCGAACCGAAATTACTCGACGGTGATACCCATGGAACGAGCGGTACCTGCGATGATCTTGGAAGCAGCATCCAGGTCGTTTGCGTTCAGGTCGGGCATCTTGGTCTCAGCGATCTCGCGCACCTGAGCCTCGGTCAGCGAACCAACCTTGGTGGTGTGAGGAACAGCGGAGCCCTTAGCAACGCCAGCAGCCTTCTTGATCAGCTGGGAAGCCGGAGGGGTCTTGGTGATGAAGGTGAAGGAGCGATCCTCGTAGACGGTAATCTCAACGGGGATGATGTTACCGCGCTGCGACTCGGTTGCAGCGTTGTATGCCTTGCAGAACTCCATGATATTCACACCGTGCGAGCCCAGTGCGGGGCCGACGGGGGGAGCCGGGTTAGCGGCGCCTGCCTGGATCTGCAGCTTGATGAGGCCAGTGACCTTCTTCTTGGGAGCCAATGTAGGGTCCTTTTCTTAGCTGGGAACCGACGCACAGGAGCGTACGCCGGCAAGACGGTGACCGTGGCGCGGTCACCCGTGCATCCGCATGAAAGCGTGACATGCGCATACACAAACCAACATTCTAGCGTTAATCAGCGACTTAATCCAGCGCCAGCTAGCAGAAAGAGTAAACCTCACCTGCACAGCCGCCGCCGGCTATACAGCCGCTACAAAATATGAGCCCCACACCGAAGTGCGAGGCTCATATTCACACGCTAAAAACGTTAAATCTTTTCGATTTCGGTGAAGCTCAAGGTCACCGGGGTGTCGCGGCCGAAGACGGAAATCATCACGACAATCTGCTGGGACTCGCCCTTAATCTCCGAAACGGTAGCGTCCATACCCTCGAAAGCACCGGACTTCACGCGGACGTTCTCGCCCACCGTGTAGTCGGACTCGATAACGGGCTTGGAAACAGGCAGGCCCTGGCTCTGCTGCTGCTCTTCGAAGACCGGCAGGAGCATGTCGAAAACCTCGTCCATGCGCAGCGGGACCGGGTTGTACGCATCCTGACCCACGAAGCCAGTCACACCGGGGGTGTGGCGGACAACACCCCACGAGTGGTCGGTCAGTTCCATACGCACCAGAACGTAACCGGGAACGCGCACGCGGCGGACGGTCTTCTTCACGGTGTTCTTGAACTCAACCACGGTCTCCATGGGAACCTGAACCTCGAAGATCTCATCTTCAGCTTCCAGGTTCTGGATACGGGTCTCGATACCGGTCTTCACCTTGTTCTCGTAACCGGAGTAGGTGTGCACCACGTACCAGTCGCCCATCTGACGGCGCAGCTTGGACTTGAATTCTTCCAGAGCGTCGACTTCCTCAGCCGCCTCAGCAGCTGCTTCAGCTACCTCGACAGCCTCGGTAGCTTCCTCAGCCTGCTGCTCAATAGCCGCAGACTCCTCAGTAGCCTCAGCAGCGGCTACCTCGACCTCTTCAATCTCGGATACCAGTTCCTGCTCGGACACGTCGCTCCTACTTTCTATCGTTAATCATCTAGAGGGGACTCCCACTCGCCAATGCGCTGAGGGAAATCACTGATGGGGCACCCCAGAATTAGGATGCAGCCAGTACTAGTTACGCTGAATCGTTCCGTTACCGAAAATCCAGAATGCTCCCTGGCCGAAAAGATAATCCAGACCAGAAATGAGCAAGAGCATCACCACGACGAAGAACAGAACAGCAAAGAAGTAGCCAACCAGTTCGCGTCCGGTGGGAGTAGTAACCTTCTTCAACTCCGCAATAACTTCACGGAGGAATGCAAAAATACGGCCGAAGAAACCGAGCTTCTTATCGCTCTTCGACGATGCGCCGGGCTTAACAACCTTCTCGGCGGTAGCAGACGATGCCATTTCTTCTGCCCCTTTCTGAGTCTAAAAAAGTACGCCCGGGGAACGGGCGTACAAAGATGTTATTGAGGCAATAAAAGCAGGGCGGACAGGACTCGAACCTGCAACCTGCGGTTTTGGAGACCGCTGCTCTACCAATTGAGCCACCACCCTTTGAAGCGTTAACTTCAGGTGTGAGAGTTGCTTCTCACGTGTCTACTCCTCCATTGCCTCCTAAGCCGTGGCTTTAGAGGGGCAAACAATTACACCCTTGCGGGTGCAGAACTAACTGTAAACCATCTTTCGGGGCCGATGCAACTTCAAAATGTAATATTTTTCGAAAAACCTCTTGAGATACCTTGACGAAGGGTTCCGTATCGCTACTAGTGGACCGTATCCTATTACAAGGAACGCCGCACACACCCGCGCCCATCACGCGCGGATTGGTCCCACACGCGCATTCCCATCACCTATTTCCTTGTCGACTTCACGCCGGCAGCGCACAAGAAGAAAGAGAAGAGAGCCCCATGGCGCGTATTTCAAGCCGCATCGGTGCCATCGCACCCTCCGCAACCCTTGCCGTCGACGCAAAGGCAAAAGCACTCAAGGCTCAGGGACGCCCCGTCATCGGTTTCGGCGCAGGCGAACCGGACTTCCCCACCCCCGCGCATATTGTGGACGCAGCACGCGAAGCGCTCAACGACCCCAAGAACTTCCGCTACTCCCCCGCGTCCGGTCTTCCCGAACTGAAGAAGGCAATCGCGGAAAAGACCCTGCGCGACTCCGGCGTAGAGATTGACCCCTCCCAGGTTGTCATCACCAACGGCGGCAAGCAGGCGGTCTACCAGGCATTCGCAACCGTCATTGACGAAGGCGACGACGTCCTGTTGCCCGCACCCTACTGGACCACCTACCCCGAGTGCATCCGCCTGGCAGGCGGCAACCCCATCGAGGTGTTCGCCGGTAGCGACCAGCACTACAAGGTCACCGTCGAGCAGCTCGAAGCCGCCTACACCCCCGCAACCAAGGCGCTCATCTTCGTCTCCCCTTCCAACCCGACCGGTGCTGTCTACACCGAAGAGGAAACCCGCGCTATCGGCGAATGGGCTCTGTCCAAGGGCATTTTCGTGCTGACCGACGAGATCTACGAACACCTCACCTATGACGGTGTTCAGGCAGTCTCCATCCTGAAGGCAGTACCCGAGCTCGCTGACCTGTGCGTCATCCTCAACGGCGTGGCAAAGACCTACGCCATGACCGGTTGGCGTGTGGGCTGGATGATTGGCCCGCGCGATGTCATCGCCGCAGCCTCCAACCTGCAGTCCCACATGACCTCCAACGTCAACAACATCGCCCAGCGCGCAGCTCTTGCCGCTCTGACCGGTCCGCAGGACGACGTGGAAATCATGCACGCCGCGTTCGACCGCCGCCGCCGCACCATCGTCGACGGCCTGAACGCTATTGAAGGCGTGCGCTGCCCCATACCCACCGGCGCGTTCTACGCCTACCCGGACGTACGCGAACTGCTCGGCAAGGAAATTGAAGGCGTACGCCCGCAGACCACCGCAGAGCTGGCTGAGCTCATCCTCGAAAAGGCTGAGGTCGCCGTAGTTCCCGGCGAGGCATTCGGCCCCAGTGGCTACCTGCGCCTCTCCTACGCCCTGAGCGACGAGGACCTGGCGGAGGGTCTGGCACGCCTGCAGAAGTTCCTCGGTCAGGCACGCGACTAGTTCCGTCCCCCTCTGAGCGCGCCTGCTGAACCTGCAACTCACCCCGTGGGAAGCGGTTCAGACGTGGGATAAACCGGTGCGAAACGATCAATCACAGGACTATTGACCGTTTTTTGTCCTAAAAACGGAGAATCCCACAAATATTTAAAAATATTTTTAAAACGAATGAGGCTTCCCGCATCTTTACAGATGTGAGGAAGCCTCATTCGCTTCTTCGGTGCCATAGGTGGGAAAGGGCGGCTATTTGTGTTTCAAACCCAAACATACAGGTACTAAAAACCTGAACTTTTCAGCACCGAAACGGGCGTTCCCACGGCTTTCCACCACTACCCACATAACCCAAACATCGCTAAAATAGAGACCAAGAGAACGACCTCCCGACCGGCGAACATTCGCGTGCCGAATTCGTGGAGGTCATAGTTATATACACGCGCGCACAACACCTAAAACGCGCAGACATTAGGAGCCAACTATGAAGATCGGTCTGCTTACTTCCGGCGGCGACTGCCCCGGCCTGAACGCTGTCATCCGCGGCGCTGTCCTCAACGGCGTCAAGAAGTACGGCTACGAGTTCGTCGGCTTCCGTGATGGCTGGCGCGGCGTCGTTGAAGGCGACTACATGGACCTGCCCCGTCAGAAGGTCCGCGGCCTGGCAGCCCAGGGCGGCACCATCATCGGTACCTCCCGCACCAACCCCTTCGACGGCCCCAACGGTGGCCCCGAAAACATCGAAATCATGATGGAACGCCACGGCATCGACGCAATCGTCGCTATCGGCGGTGAAGGCACCCTCGCAGGCGCAAAGCGCCTGGCAGACGCAGGCCTGCCCGTCATCGGTGTCCCCAAGACCATTGACAACGACCTGCGCGCAACCGACTACACCTTCGGCTTCGACACCGCAGTGTCCATCGCAACCGAGGCTATGGACCGCATCCGCACCACCGGTGAATCGCACCACCGCTGCATGGTTGCAGAGGTCATGGGCCGCCACGTCGGCTGGATTGCACTGCACTCCGGTATGGCAGCAGGCGCACACGCAATCCTAATCCCCGAGGTTAAGGTCTCTATGGAACAGGTCGCTGAATGGGTCAAGGAAGTACACGACCGCGGCCGTTCTCCCCTGGTTGTCGTTGCTGAAGGCTTCATCCCCGAAGGCTTCGACGACGTCATGGCAAACAAGGGTACCGAAAAGGACGGTCGTCCCCGCCTCGGTGGCATTGGTGAGTACATCACCCACGAGATCGAGAAGATGACCGGCGTCGAGACCCGTAACACCATCCTGGGCCACATCCAGCGCGGTGGCGCACCCACCGGCTACGACCGCGTGCTCGCAACCCGCCTGGGCATGGGCGCAGTCGACATGGTCGCTCAGAAGCAGTGGGGCAAGATGGTCTCCGTGCAGGGCACCGAGATCAAGTACGTACCCCTCGAAGAGGCACTGGACGGCCTGAAGTCCGTACCTCAGGAACGCTGGGAAGAAGCAGCCGTCCTCTTCGGCCGCTAAACCCCGCAAGCTCAGCAAGCTCGCTAAGCACTCATACTTAAACCGCGGAGGCGGGCACTCGTAACGGGTGCCCGCCTCCGCGGTTTTATATTGGTCGTCAGATGCTATTGCGTAGCCAGATGCTCTAGCGCTTCAGGAAGTCCTGACCCGCCAAAGAACGACGCGCCACCTCACCGGACTCCGGTGAAACCACCGTCGTCTGAGCCACCGCGTACTCGGTCGCCGGTGCCGGCGAACCATCGGGCAGGAAGTCGCCGCCATCAACCGCACGCAAAGGCACCTGCGGGTCAACGCCGCGCTTAATCACAGCCAGAGCAATCGGGCCCGCCTCATGATGCAACGCCACCGAGGTAATACGACCGACCGGGCGGGACTTGCCCTCCACTAACAGCTCGCTACCTGCCGCCGGCAGGGTGTGCTCCGAACCGTCAATATCCAAGAACACCAGGCGGCGCGGCGGGCGGCCCAGGTTATGCACGCGAGCCACCGTCTCCTGGCCCTTGTAGCAGCCCTTATCGAAATGCACAGCCGTACGGGTGTAATCCAGCTCCTGCGGGATGGTCTTATCGTCAGCCTCAGTGCCGTAGCGCGGGCGCCACGCCTCAATACGCAGAGCCTCCGCAGCCCACAGACCCGCAAAACGCGCGTCCGAAGACTCAGCCAGGGCGGGCAGAACAGAGCGCGGCACGATGCTCAAGAAACGCACGTAGTCCGCACCCGGGTGAGCATCGCCCGCCTCATCGTAGCGGTAGCTACCCGGTGCCGGAGTGTGCCAAGGGTCCTCCCACACCAGCGGCTTGCACTCAGCGAGCGCCGGATGCACCGAACCGTTCTGCAGGATCGGGTTGCGGGCACTCTCCAGTACCGCGTACTCGTCGCTGAGGTTCTGCACCTCAACGCGCATCATGAACTTCATGCGGTTTAGGTAATCGGTCAGCGGCTGTGCCTGGTTGCCCTCAACGATCAGCCAGAGTGCCTCGCCGTCTTCAATTGCGGCGGGTGCGTACTCCACGCGGCCCTGAGGGGAAAGCAACAGGAACTCGCGGCTCTCCCCGGCGGTCATGCCGGTCAGAATCTGCGAGGCAATGGAGGTCAGCCAGGTCTGGCGGTCCGGCCCCTCAACACGCACCACCCCCAGGGAGGAGCGGTCCACTAGCACCAGCGGTTCGCTTGCCTCGGCGGAGCGGTCGAAGCTGAGGGTGCGCTGCTCCAGCATGGGGTTGCCGTAGTGTGCGGCGACGCCGGCATCCAGCCCGGAGGCGGCAAAAGCGCCGTGCAGGCCCAGCAGGGGGCTCACCGGGCGGGCGGCATCGGGCTGGGGTACCTCAGCCTGAGGCGCTTCAAGCGAAGATTCAGTCACGGAAGGTGCACCTTTCACGCAAAGAGTCTGCCCCGCCGACCGGCGGGGCAGACACAAGTTATTTATTAGGCGGTGGGCTCGGAGCCGGGCTCGCCGGTGGGCTCTTCGCCATCCAGGGAACCGAACATCGAGGTGCCCAGGGAATCGCCGGTCATCGAGGAGGTCTTGCGCAGTTCAGCGGAGGCGTGCTTGTGCAGCTTACCCTCAGCGTCTGCGATCTCCCAGTCCCACATGAGGTTGCCGTTGACCAGGCCCCACAGGCGCACGGAGCCGGCGTAGTCGTGGGAAATATCATCGCGTAGCAGGTTGCCGGTCTGCATGCGAATAACCGGGCCCTTGACCATGCCCACGTAGTTTTCGCTAATACCGCCGGGGTGCGCAATGGTTGCCAGCAGAGAGAAGCCGTCGTCCGCGTTGCGCAGGGTCTCAACGCTCTCGGCGCTGGGGAAGGCGGGTACAACGTCCTTGGGGACAATGCCGAAGCCGCCGTCGGCGTCGGTCAGGGGGCGGTCAATCTGCCAGAAACCGGTTTCAACGGTGATGGGGCGCAGCTTCTGACCCTCGTCATCGAGCAGGAAAGACTCAGCGCGGTATTCGATGAAGGGCAGACCATCCTGCTCAAAAGTAACAATCTGGCCGAAGGGGGTGTTTTCCTGGCCTTCGTACCACATGGTTCCGGTGCCTTCCCAGGTGCCGAGCAGCCATGCGAAGGGAACAAGTTCAGGGGTTAGGTTGGTAGGGATTTCAATAGCCATACTTTCTATTTTAGTACCCGTGCGTACAACAGTAGCCTGTTCGTTCGCTCACGGCACGGGGTAGCGCCGCCTCCTGCCGAGTAAACGGTACGGCGGGCAGCATAAAGAAAACCCCCAACCGGAGGGGACCGGGTGGGGGTTCACGCCGTCATTGGCGAGGCGGTGCGAACCGTACGACCGCCTAAAGCCCTGTGTGGGCGATGCTTCTGCTCTGTGCGGGAAGACTACTTCTGGCCGCTGAAGAGGCCACGCAACACTGCGAATGCACCGATACCGATGCACACGGAGATAATAGCCATCAGCGACATGAAGAGAGCTTCAAGAGCCATAAGATTGTTTTCCATGCCTTAAACCTACCATAGACTCCCTCTGAAAAGGGTGCAGAATCGGTGCTAAAGACATACTGGACAGAGCTATCGGCAGCGACCTGCGCAGACGGGCGAGTAAACAGTCCGGTATACGATATCTGCATCTGCTCTTTACCGCCTCCACAGCTGCACCATAGGCGGGCGAGTACACTAGAAAGAGCCTAATATTTTACCGGGAAAGGAGAGGGTGTGTACCGTATTGTGCTTCTGAGCGATACCGCCGCGCAGGATATGATCCCCTCGCTGAGCCTCCTCAGCCACAAGGTACACGTCTTCCCCCTCGACACTGCCCACACCACCCTCGAATCTGAGACTTTCGACCTGCTCATGGTCGACGCCCGCACCGCACTCGTCAAAGCACGCCAATGCGCCCAGCTATTGCGCGCCACCGGCGTACAGTTGCCGCTCATCGCGCTCCTGAATGAAGGCGGTATGGCGGCGGTTGCAGCCTCCTGGCAGGTTGACGATATTGTTTCTGACCAGGCGTCCCCCTCCGAAATGGATGCGCGCCTGCGCCTCGCCATCAAGAGCGACGCAGCCGCAGAAGAAGAGAACTCCGAAGAGCGCATCGTGCGCGCGGGCAACCTCATCATTGACACCCAGGCGTACTCGGCGCACCTCTCCGGCACCGCTCTGAACCTGACCTTCAAAGAGTTTGAACTGCTCAAGTTCATGGCTCAGCACCCCGGACGCGTCTTCTCCCGCGCCCAGCTGCTCTCCGAGGTGTGGGGTTACGACTCCTACTACGGTGGCACCCGCACCGTGGACGTGCACGTGCGTCGTCTGCGTTCCAAGCTCGGCACCGAATACGAGCAGATGATTTCGACCGTGCGTAACGTGGGCTATTCCTTCAACAGCACCCGCTAAATTTTGGGGTTCCAACCCCTGTTTTGGTGTACCCGTTATGAAGTAGCCTCGCCGCTGAGCCGAGTACCAGAATGTGTAAATGTTCCGGTTCTTGTCATATTCGCCCAGGACGAAGAACAAACTCTTCAAAGAGCAACTATCCCCGGTAGAGTTGAATCAGAAGGCTACGAAAGAAGGCGATGATGGTACACAGTCAGACACCCAATCCCTCCACCCTGCCCGCTGAAAGCTCCCTTGTTTACGCGGAACCGCAGCTCACCGAAGAGCTGCTGGAACGATTCGATTCCTTTGCGCAGAAGGTTGCCCGCCATGACGGCGTCTCGGCGTTCTCTGAGCAGACCCGCGTTGAGCTGAGCAAGGCATTGCGCGAAAGCGCCCTCACTCCTCCGCGTTTCTTTGTCGCCGAGGATAACGGCACCCTCGCCACTATCTTTGTGGCGCTCACCCCCGCCAGCAACGAAGACACCGGCGTGATTGAGGCAGCCGTCGCCCCCGAATACCGCGGACGAGGCGCCGGCAGCACATTCTTCGACCACGCCGTCCGCCAGCTGGGAGAAGACGCCGTACGATACCGACTCTGGGTTCACGGCAGCGCCACCGACACCGGCATTGAAAGCCCCGCCCACGCGTTCGCGACCCTGCACGGTTTCGAGCCGGTGCGCGTGCTGTACAAGATGGTTCTGCCCCTGGACGCTCAGACCCGCGAAGAGCTCGTGGAACGCTCCGACGCGCGCACTCTGCCGGAGAACCTGCGGATGCGCACCTTCACCGGCGCGGATGAGTTCCCCTGGTTGCGCGTGAACGCCGCAGCTTTTGCGCACCACCCGGAGCAGGGCAAGCTCACCCTTGCCGATTTGCGCGAGCGCACCGGCTCCCCCTGGTTCCGTCCCGAGGGTTTCTTCATCGCCTCCGAGGTGGATGATGACTCCGCCATTGCGGCATTCACCTGGACGAAGATCCCGACCGGTCAGGAGCAGGGAGAGCTGTCCCCCTCAGGGGAGATTTACGTGGTGGGCGTGAACCCGCAGGCGCAGGGAGGCGGCCTGGGCCGAACCCTCACCCTGCGCGCGCTGGCATACCTGGCATGCGCTGAGGACGAGAATGGCGAGCCGCTGCGCGCCATCGACCTGTACGTGGATGCCGATAACACCACCGCATATTCCCTCTACACTTCGTTGGGTTTCGGCGTAGCGACGGTTGACCGCATGTACGCCCCCGCCCAGCAGGACGCACCTGCCGCCTAGCTTTTGGTGCGCCACAGTTGGCGTGCTTCTTCACGACTTATCCCCGATCAGAAAGGCAAGTACAGTATGGTACCCGCCCCCAATGGCCTGAATAAGGCGCCTAAGCCTAAGCCGTCTGAGCCGGCACCCATGACCGGTGTCATTCATATCGGCCACGATATTTCGAAGATTGAGCGTGCCGAGTCTCGCGGCGACCGCATTGAGAAGGGCGAGAAGCGCTCCTACTTCAGTCTGGAAGAGGAGTTCGGCCCGGAGCGTTTCTTCGACCGTGAGAGCAGCTGGCTGGACTTCAACACCCGCGTGCTGGAGCTGGCGGAGGACCCGAACCTATTCCTGCTGGAGCGTCTGAACTTCCTGTCGATTGTGGCGTCTAACCTGGATGAGTTCTTCATGGTGCGTGTGGCGGGTCTGAAGCGCCGCATTGCGACCGGTCTGGCGGTGCCTTCGGCAGCAGGTCTGAGCCCCGAGGAGCAGATGGAAGAGATCGCTGAGCGCGCTCACCAGTTGCAGACTCGCCACGCTGATGTGTTCCAAAACCAGGTTCTTCCGGCTTTGGAGGAGCAGAACATCCGCATTGTGGGTTGGAACGACCTGGATGCGGACGCTAAGCAGCGTCTGCGCGAGGAGTTCATGCGCGATATTTTCCCGATTCTGACTCCTCTGGCTGTTGACCCGGCGCACCCCTTCCCGTACATTTCGGGTCTGTCGCTGAACCTTGCGGTGCTGGTGCGTAACCCGCAGACCGGCAAGGAGCTGTTCGCTCGCGTGAAGGTGCCCGATCAGCTGGACCGTATGGTCTCTGTGGATGGTTCGCGCGCCGCCAACACTGCGGGCCGTGAGAGCCGCTACATTGCGCTCGAAGACATCATTGCTGAGCACTTGGATACCCTCTTCCCGGGTATGGAGGTTGTGGAGCACCACGTCTTCCGCGTGACCCGTAATGAGGATCTTGAGGTGGAAGAGGACGATGCAGAGAACCTGCTGAAGGCTCTGGAGAAGGAGCTTCTGCGCCGTCGTTTCGGTCCGCCGGTCCGTCTGGAGGTTGAGGACACCATCAACCCGACCATCTTGGATCTGCTGATTTCTGAGTTGAACATCAACGAGTCTGAAGTGTACCGTCTGCCGGCTCCGCTGGATCTGCGCGGTATGAGTGCGATTGTTCGTGCGAACCGTCCGGCGCTGCACTACCCCAAGCACATTGCGCACACTTCCCGTTGGCTCAACGCTACCGAGACTGCGAAGGCTGCAGACGTTTTCGCTGCCGCCCGCGACCACGACGTGTTGCTGCACCACCCGTACGATTCCTTCGCGACCAGTGTGCAGGCGTTCCTGGCTCAGGCTGCCGCTGACCCGCGTGTTCAGGCGATTAAGCAGACCCTGTACCGTACCAGTGGCGACTCCCCCATCGTGGATGCGCTGATTGAGGCGGCTGAGGCTGGCAAGCAGGTTGTGGCGCTGGTGGAGATTAAGGCTCGTTTTGATGAGGAAGCCAACATCTCGTGGGCTCGTAAGCTGGAGCGCGCTGGCGTGCACGTGGTGTACGGCATCGTGGGTTTGAAGACTCACTGCAAGCTGTCGCTGGTGGTGCGCCGCGAGGGTAACCACCTGCGTCGTTACGCTCATATTGGTACCGGTAACTACCACCCGTCGACCGCTCGTTTCTACGAGGATTTGGGTCTGATTACCTGTGACGAGCAGATTTGTGAGGATGTCTCCCGCCTGTTCAACCAGCTGTCCGGTTACGCGCCGAAGACCAACTACCAGTCGCTGCTGGTGGCGCCGCGTACTCTGCGTAGCGGCCTGATTGAGTGCATTGATCAGGAGATTGAGAACCACAAGGCTGGCCGCCCTGCGAAGATTCAGTTCAAGTGCAATTCCATGGTGGATGAGGCCGTCATCGATTCGCTGTACCGCGCTTCGCAGGCTGGTGTGCCGGTGGATGTGGTAGTTCGCGGTATTTGTGCTCTGCGCCCGGGCGTTAAGGGTCTGAGCGAGAATATTCGCGTCCGTTCGGTGCTGGGTCGTTTCTTGGAGCATTCGCGTGTGTTTGCGTTTGAGAATGGTGGCGATCCGATTGTCTACATTGGTTCTGCCGATATGATGCACCGCAACCTGGACCGCCGTATTGAGGCTCTGGTGCCGGTGAAGGATCCGCGCCACGTGAAGTATCTGCGTGACATGTTCACCACGTATATGAGTGATTCTTCGCGTACCTGGCACCTGGATTCTGAGGGCAACTGGACCCGCCACGACACCGACGACCAGGGCAACCCGCTGCAGGATGTTCAGTCGTACTACCTGAGCTCGCGTTCCCGTAAGAACGTGGTCGATAAGGTCTAAGGATGTGCCGCTGACCTACCGGTAATTTCTGGTGGTGAACCCCGTCTGTTCTCACGCTTTTTGGTGTGAGGGCAGGCGGGGTTTTCCGCGTGTCGTGCAAAAACGTGCGGTGGACTAGTGCACTTAGAGCAAAAGTGAACAACAGGTTACGTTGAGATTACAACTTGACGCTTCTCTCCCCTACAATTAGACGCGGAGCATGGTGCCCTCTGGCATTGTGCACAGCCTAGCGAAGAGGATCTGAGAGAGATATGGCACCGCTGGATTCCCCCTCCATCTACTACTCGGCACGACGTTTTGACGCGGTCAACAGCATTGACCGCGCCCCCGCAAACACTGCGGATATTGTTGCTTCTGGCGCACTGATTTGGCGCATGCGCGACGGTGCGCTTGAGGTCCTCATCATTCACCGCCCCCGCTACGATGACTGGTCCTGGCCTAAGGGCAAGCAGGATCCGGGCGAGTCCCTGGCTGAGACCGCTATTCGTGAGATTCGCGAAGAGGTCGGTCTGCAGGTTGTTCTGGGTGTGCCCCTGGCGGTGACTTCCTACCCGGTGGGCGGCCGTCCGAAGGATGTTTTCTACTGGGCTGCTGAGCTTCCCGAGGGTTCCCGCGCCCTGGCGGATGAGGGTGAAGTGGATGAGCTGCGTTGGGTGACCACCGAGGTTGCTCGCGCGCTGCTGACTAACCAGGATGACCTGGCACCCTTGGAATCCCTGGAGGCTCTGGCTGAGGCGGATGCGCTGCGTACCCGCCCGATTCTCATTGCCCGCCACGCGAAGGCGAAGCCGCGTTCGAACTGGGCTGCCGCTGAGGATGACCGCCCGCTTGCGGCTACCGGCAAGCGTCAGGCGTTGGCTTCTAGCCGTCTCTTTGCGGCGTGGGCTCCGAGCCGTATTATTTCTTCCCCGTGGCTGCGTTGCGTTCAGACCGTGACCCCGTACTCGGTTGATTATGGCGTGTCGGTGAAGGAGAAGAAGTCCCTGTCTGAGGCTGGCGCTCAGCGTCACCCGGCGCGTGTTGCCCGCACCGTGGCATCGCTGTTCGATAAGGATTCTTCCTCGTTGCTGTGCACTCACCGCCCGGTTCTGCCCCAGGTGATGGAAGTTCTGCGTGAGTACCTGTTTGAGAGTTCCGCGGAGGTTCTTCCGCCCGAGGACCCGTACCTGGAGCCTGGCGATGCCCTGGTTCTGCAGGTGACTGAGGGCGATAACCCGCGTATTGTCTCGGTAGAGCGTGTACGCGCGGCTCTGGACTAGCATCCATATACTTTGATCTTCTAACGGCGAGCGCGCTGGGCTTTATGCTCAGCGCGTTTGCTCTACCTGCGCCCGTTCGAGGGTTTTACAATAGAGGGGCGGTTGATTTGTGGCCGTCTCTCACGTCTACTGACAGGATTCAAGGTTTTTCTTATGACTCACGCAATCCCCACTCCCTATGAAGATCTTCTGCGCGAAATCCTCGAGGAGAACAAGGACGCCATCGCGGCGGATGCGCAGCGTTCCGACCGTACCGGCACCGGCACTTTCGGCGTGTTTGGCCGTCAGATGCGTTTTGACCTGAGTGAGTCGTTCCCGCTGATTACCACCAAGCGCGTGCACTTCAAGTCTGTTGCCATTGAGCTGCTGTGGTTCTTGCGCGGTTCCTCGAATGTGCGTTGGTTGCAGGAGCGCGGCGTGACCATTTGGGATGAGTGGGCTGATGAGAACGGCGATTTGGGCCCGGTCTACGGCGTGCAGTGGCGTTCGTGGCCGACCCCCGACGGCGGCACGATTGACCAGATTGCGAAGGTTATCGATTCGTTGAAGAATAACCCGAGCTCGCGCCGCCACATCGTCTCAGCGTGGAACCCTGCCGAGGTGGACAACATGGCGCTTCCGCCCTGCCACGCACTCTTCCAGTTCTACGTACACGAACGCGCGGACGGTGTGAAGGAGCTGTCCTGCCAGCTGTACCAGCGTAGCGCGGACATGTTCCTGGGCGTGCCCTTCAACATCGCCTCGTACGCGCTGCTGACCTACCTGATTGCGCAGGAGGTGGGCATGGAGCCGGGCGAGTTCGTGTGGACCGGCGGCGACTGCCACATCTACTCAAACCACCTGGAGCAGGTGAAGAAGCAGCTGGGCTACGGCACCGACCCGGACGGCAACCCCTACCCGCCGCGCGAACCGTACCCGTACCCGAAGTTGGTTATTAAGACCAAGAAGCCTTCTATTTTCGATTACGAGTATGAAGACTTTGAGCTGGTGGATTACAAGCACCACCCCGGTATTGCCGCCCCGATTGCGGTCTAACTGCAGGTAACGAGGAGGCATGATGTATCGTTTGGGCGCTATTTGGACACAAACTGATGCCGGTATTATCGGCCGTGACGGGGATATGCCCTGGTACGCTCCGGAGGATTTGGCGCACTTCAAGAAGGTGACGCTGGGTGCTCCGGTGATTATGGGTCGCCGCACCTGGGAGTCGGTCCCGCCGCGTTTTCGTCCCCTGCCGGGCCGTACGAATATTGTGATTAGCCGTTCGGTCACCGAGGCGGAAGAACGCGACGGTGCGCTGTGGGTTCCCTCGCTGGATGCGGCGCTGTACGCAGCTCGTGACGTTGCAGGCGCGCCGGTCGAAGCTACCCCGGCAGATACCGCCGCGGTTGATGCTTGGATTATTGGTGGCGGCTCCGTCTACGCGGAGGCGCTCTCCCGCACCGACCTGCCCACCTTCGGTCGGGTGGAGACGGTGGAGCGGACCCTCTTCTACTGCCAGGAAGGCAACGAGATTACCGGCGATACGCGAGCGCCCGAACTGCAGCTTGCAAATTCTGCGGGCAGTTGCGAGGGCAGCTCACCGAACGGGTGCTGGCGAGTCACCTCCGAGAGTGCATGGGAGAATAGCGAGAAGGGTTACCTGCTCGATGAGTCGGGCACGAAGAACCCCATGTACTTCTCGTTCCAGCGGCTCGAACGTATCTAGTTCAAGCTTCCCTCGTTCACTCGCTGATATAGACATGCATTTCAAGCCTGCGGCTGCTCCACCCGGAGTACCGCGGGCTTGAGTGTTTAATGCGCCTCCCGGTGCCCCGGTAATAAGCCCCGCCTCTTCACACGGTATTCCGTTCCGAATATCAAATTTTTTGTACGGTGTTAGTCCGCACCCGCCAGCCTGAGAGTACACTGGGAACCATGAACTTTAATCCCGGTGACTCTGTAGGTTTTGTTGGCTGGCGCGGTATGGTGGGCTCCGTCCTCATGAAGCGCATGGTTGAGGAAGGCGACTTCGAGGGCATTACCCCCGTCTTCTTCACTACCTCTAATGTTGGTGGCGCTGCGCCCACCTTCGACGGCGTAATTGAACCGTCCGAACTGAAGGACGCATACGACATTGATGAGCTGCGTAAGCACTCGATTATTGTGACCGCTCAGGGCGGTGGCTACACCGAGGCTGTGCACCCGAAGCTGCGTGCAGCCGGCTGGGACGGCCTGTGGATTGATGCCGCTTCCACCCTGCGCATGAACGATGACTCCATCATCGTGCTGGACCCCATCAACCGCGACGTCATCGACCGCGGCCTGGCATCCGGCGTGAAGGACTTCGTCGGCGGTAACTGCACCGTCTCCTGCCTGCTGATGGGCCTGGGCGGCCTCTTCAAGAACGACCTGGTCGAGTGGGCTACCTCCATGACCTACCAGGCTGCATCCGGCGGCGGTGCCCGCCACATGCGCGAGGTGCTCGCACAGTTCCGCGACCTGGGCAACGAGGTCTCCGAGGAGCTGAACGACCCCGCATCCGCAATTCTGGACATCGACCGCAAGATCCTTGCTAAGCAGCGCTCCGGTGAGCTGGATTCCTCCCAGTTCGGTGTGCCGCTCGCCGGCTCCCTGATTCCCTGGATTGACTCTGACCTGGGTAACGGCCAGTCCCGCGAAGAGTGGAAGGCTGAGGTTGAGACCAACAAGATTCTGGGCCGCTCCGAAGATGACAAGATCACCATGGACGGTCTGTGCGTCCGCATCGCTGCGATGCGCTCGCACTCTCAGGCGCTGACCATCAAGCTCAAGAAGGACCTGCCGATCGAGGAGATCGAGCGCATCATCGCTGAGGACAACCCCTGGGTTCGCTTCGTCCCGAACCAGCGTGAGGAGTCCATGGAGCAGCTGACCCCCGTGGCTGCTTCCGGTTCTCTGGAGATTCCGGTTGGTCGCGTGCGTAAGCTTGCGATGGGCCCCGAGTACATTAGCGCGTTCACCGTGGGTGACCAGCTGCTCTGGGGTGCTGCTGAGCCGATTCGCCGCATGCTGCAGATTGCTGTTGGCAAGCTCTAAAGCTCACTGACACGCTATAAGAAAGCCCTCGCTACCATTCTTATCGGATGGGGGCGAGGGCTTTTTTGTGTCTGCGTATAGCTCGTGTGGGCTTAGTGCAAGCCAGGTTAGCGCTGGTTTGCGGCGGCGGCTTTGCGTTCTGCCTTGCGTGTGGCTTTGCGTTCCTTGCGTTGCTGTCGCCAGGCGCGGTAGCGGTACCAGGCGGTGAGCACCACATGCTTCATGAAAATATTGGCGCGGCGTGCCCAGGTGAATTCGGTACCCCAAATGCCCAGGCCTATGAAGATGAACAGCCAGCCGGGGCCGGGAGTGACGAGCATAATCAGACCGGCGATAAAGCAGAAGGCGCCCACGCCGATGACGAGGGGCTTGTAGAGATGACGCATGACCGGATGCGCGTGCATGCGTTCCTTGCGGGCTTCGAGCCAGCGGTGAAAGCGGCTGGTCTCGCTTTCGTTGACTTCATCTTCAATGGTTTTCAGGGGTGGTCCTTCCAAACGTGCCGTAGGTGAGTTTCACCGGGCGGCGGTGGTTAGAGAATAGCACCTACCGCTGGGCGGCGGCTGTGAAAGATTTCTTCATGTTGAGATTTTTCCGTCATCTTCAAAATTTTTTTTGTTTCAATAGTGTTCAAGTCGAAAGTACCTTTATACACTGTAAGGGAACAATTCGCCCGGCACTACGCCTAAACACTAAGGAAGCGACCCACTACCGTGTCCTCCCCCCGTCCCGTATCAACGGACTCATCCCGCACCAACGCTGTTGCACCCGCTGGTACCTCTGCACCCGCTGCTGAACGCAACGCCGCACCGACCCTCAACGAATGCCTCGAAAACCTGCCCTTCACCCGCGCCCACGGCAAGCTCCTGGGCATCTCGGGTCTCGGCTGGGCACTGGACGCCATGGATGTTGGCCTCATCTCCTTCGTCATGGCGGCCCTCATCAAGGAATGGCAGCTCAGCCCCACCGAAGCCTCCTGGCTCGGATCCATCGGATTCGCCGGCATGGCGCTCGGCGCAACCTTCGGCGGCCTACTCGCCGATAAGCTCGGCCGCCGCTACATCTTCGCCCTCACCCTGCTGGTATACGGTCTGGCGACCGGCGCCTCCGCCCTGGCGACCTCCCTGGGTGTGCTGCTCGTCTTCCGTTTCCTGGTCGGTCTGGGTCTGGGCGCGGAGCTTCCCGTGGCATCCACTCTGATTTCTGAGTTCTCGCCTCGCGCTATTCGCGGCCGCGTCGTGGTCGCACTGGAGGCTTTCTGGGCTCTGGGCTGGATCCTCGCCGCTCTCATCGGTACCTTTATCGTTCCGCAGGCGAATGGCTGGCGCTGGGCGCTTGCCATCGGTCTGATTCCCGCCATCTACTCGCTCGTAATCCGTATGGGAACCCCCGAGTCCGTGCGCTTCCTGGAGTCGGTCGGCAAGCACGATCAGGCACGCCAGGTCGTCGAACGTTTCGAGGCCTCCCCCGCGCTCTTCTCCCGAACCGGTAAGAAGCAGACCGAAGACGCTTCCGTACACGGGGCCGCAGAAAGTGCTGACAACGCAGAATCCGCAAAAATCCACTCCATCTGGGCTGCCGGTCAGCGCCGCAAGACCATCGCCCTGTGCATCATCTGGTTCTGCATCAACCTCTCCTACTACGGCGCGTTCATCTGGATTCCGGCGCTGCTGAACGCCCAGGGCTTCAGCCTCGTGAAGTCCTTCGCGTTCACGCTCATCATGACCCTCGCACAGCTGCCCGGCTACGCGGTCGCCGCCTACCTCATCGAAAAGTGGGGCCGACGCGCAACCCTGGCGACCTTCCTGCTCGGCTCCGCCCTCGCAGCGGCTGGCTACGGTATGGCGCACGCCGAGGTATTCATTATCCTCGCCGGTTGTATGCTTTCCTTCTTCAACCTCGGTGCGTGGGGCGCCCTCTACGCCCTGAGCCCGGAAATCTTCCCGACCCACCTGCGCGGAACCGGAACCGGTGCCGCCGCCGGTATCGGCCGTATCGCCTCCATCGCGGCGCCGCTCATTGTGCCGCCGCTGGTCGCATTCGGTGGAACCCCGCTGCTCTTTACGCTCTTCTCCACCGCGTTCCTGGTAGCGGCAACCACCGTGTTCCTGCTGCCTGAACGCCGCGGCGAATCCCTCTAACGAGCCGCCTAGCCTACATGATGGGCTGTCCCTCCTGAACACTCTTTCCGAGCCATCAGAAGGGACAGCTCATTTGTCATTTAAGCCCCCTATCCATGCGCCACAACCTCAAACTATGAGAGGATAACGTCTATGCTCGATTCCTTCCTCTCCAGCCCCTACCGCACAGAGTTCAGCCCCTGGCCCGTGAGCGAACACTACGCCACCGAACGTGCCGGCGGCGTGCCCGAAGCCATGCTGCTGCCGGGCGAACTCACCGTGCACCGTGGCGACGGGGCAAAAATGAGCTACTACCTGGACTGGCCCGAGGAATTCAACGAATACACCCGCGCGATCACCCTGCGCCCGCGCACCAAAAATGGCTACCCGCAGGACTTTACGCTCAGCGTCGCCGTACGCGACGGTCAGGCTGTCTTCACCGCAACCGCCCTCAGCTTCTGGGAGCAGCGCGACGGCCGCCCCTACGACCGTGAGCCCATCGCCCGCGGCTACGTGGATGTCGCAGCCTACGAATCCTGCGAGGACTACGCAGGCAATTCCGCCGCGCCCGCCCTCATCGGCTGGGATATCGCAGACCTCTACCCAGCACGCATGGCGCTCGTCCGTGCCTTCTGCGAAGGAATTGCCAGCAGCATCACAATGGGCACCCAAATCCTCGCGGACGGGCAGGTACAGGTCGACCACAAGGACGGGGATCTGCTCGCCCTACACGTAAACGCGATCAGCACCGTAGGCGGCATGGTCCGCGCCCTCATCATTGAGCAGGACCGTGTGCCCAGCGGTGTATCTACCGGCACCGCTACCGGTACCTCCGAGCGTGCCGACCTGCAGACGCGCGCCTACTACGCCAACGTGCTTTCCCCCGTTCCCGGCGAGTTCGGCAACCTTGTCTGGTCGCACAGCGAGGACGCGGAATACTACCCGTACCGTCCCACGCGCCATAAGCCGATTTTCCACGCCCCCAGCCCGCCGCAGAAGCTTCCCTTGGCGGTTCAGGTGTTGATGGAGCACCTGCCTGCCGCTCCCCTTGCGGCAACGCGCACAGCACCCAAACGCAGGCCCTACCTGCCGGGGCAGGTGCGCATCTCCTCACCTCGCCACTAGCTCAGTGAGTCAATACAACGCTTCGGGCGGCCTCTTTTATCAGAGACCGCCCGAAGCGTTTATTCTATGCGTCCTCGCGCTATAAGAGGCGAGAAGTTGAGCGTTTAGATTTCGCCGTTGACCACGACAGGTTCAGGAACCAGGGTCACGCCAAAACGTTCACGCACGCCGTCGCGCACAGCGCGGGCGATAGCGAAGATGTCCTCAGCGGATGCGCCGCCGCGGTTCGTAATCGCCAGGGTGTGCTTGGTCGACAGGCTTGCGCGGCCCTGAGCGATTTCGCGGGACTCACCCTCCAGGCCGAAGCCCTTCTCGAAGCCTGCGTGCTGAATCAGCCAAGCAGCCGAGAGCTTCACGTGATCGGGGTCCTCGACACCCGCGGTGAACGGGGAAGTCTTCACGACCACCGGGAAGTTCGGGGCGCCCTCCGGCAGGGAATCCAGGGTCGAGCGCGGAACGATCGGGTTGGTGAAGAAGGAACCGGTGGAGAAGGTGTCACGGTCCTCGGGGTTGAGCACCATGCCCTTGGAACCGCGCAGCTCCAGCACCTTTTCGCGTACCAGGGCGGATTCGGCGCGCTGGCCGGGCTCAACGCCCAGGCTCCTCGCCAGCTCGGCGTAACGAATCGGGGAAGACAGGCTACCGAGGGTGAACTGGAAATCAACGGTCAACACCACGTAGCGGGGCGAGCCGTTGACGGTTGCGCGCTTAAGCACCGAGTCGCGGTAGCCGAAGCGCAGGTCTGCGCTCGCGAAGGTCTTCCGAGTGTTCTTTTCGCGGTCCCAGGTGTGTACGGAGGCGATGAACTCTCCCACCTCAACGCCGTATGCGCCGACGTTCTGCACGGGGGTTGCACCCACGGTGCCGGGAATACCGGAGAGAGCCGCGGGGCCAACCCATTCGTTCTCGATGCTGAGCTTCACGAAGTCGTCCCAGATGGTGCCCGCCTGCACGCGCACGTTCGCGCCGCCGCATGCGGGGATGGGCAGAATCTCTACGCCTTCGGAGGCGATGTGCACGACGGTTCCGTTGAAGCTTTCGTCGGAAACCAGCAGGTTGGAGCCGCCGCCCACGATGAGGACGGGTTCGCCTGCGGCGTCTGCAGCGGAGACTGCTTCGATAATTTCTGCTTCGGAGGTGGCGCGGACGTAGGTCTTAGCGGGGCCGCCTACCTGGGCGGTGGTCAGTTCGCTCAACAGCTTTTCAGTCATAGGTTAAGAATACCGGTCGTTGTGCGGGGTCAGCACCCACCACGCGTTAAAGTCATGAAAACCTTATGGTGATTTTGCCTTCATTTTCCGGCGCGCCTCCCCACAAAAAGAAGCGCCGCCACCCGCCAGCGAGCGCGCAGCCGAACAAACAGCCGAGCGCACAAAAGCCCCGGCACCACCTCATCGGGGTAGCGCCAGGGCTTTCGCATAGTTGCTTTCACATGGTTGCTTTCACACGGCTATCTGCAAGCACAGAAACTCTATGCCGAGAGACGAACCACAGCCTGGCTCTTCATCAGGACCTTCTGCTCCTTGCCTTCCTCATCACGAGCGGTGACGGTCAGGTCAATGCGGGCGGTGCACTCCTCCTCATTCAGGGCACCCACCTTACCGCTAATGGTCAGGGCGTTCGTGGGGGTGTCGGGGTTTTCGCCGCCGGGTGCATCCGCCACGGGAACGGGCTTGGTGAATCGAGTCTGGTAGTCCACGATCGCGCCGGGGTCGCCCACCCAGTCGCTCACGAGCTGCACGGCGGTACCCATGGTCAGCATGCCGTGAGCGATCACGCCGGGCAGGCCCACCGACTGTGCAAAACGCTCGTTCCAGTGAATCGGGTTGAAGTCACCGGATGCGCCAGCGTAACGCACCAGCGAAGCGCGGGAGAGCTCCACGGTACGCGAACCGATGTCCTGGCCCTTTTCAAGATCTTCAAAACGCACCATTAGTTTTCCTCCTCAGCACGAACCAGCAGGGAAGAAATGCAGGTGGTGACCGGCTCGCCCTGCGCGTCAACGATTTCTTCGCGGGTGGTCAGCATTGCGCCGGCGCCCATAACGCGCACGGAGTCCACGTGAACTTCGGTGCGTAGCTCATCACCGGCAACGATGGGGCGGTGGTGGGTGAAGCGCTGGTCGGCGTGCACCACGCGGGAGAAATCAATACCGGCGGAATCGTCGTTGATGAGTGCCGCGTCGGCTGCCTGCGCCAGGATAATGGCGAAAGTCGGCGGGGCAATCACATCTGCGTACCCTGCCGCGCGGGCTGCCTCAACGTCGTGGTGGAGGGGGTTTTCTGCGTGAACTGCTCGGGCAAATTCGCGGATCTTTTCGCGACCGACAACGTAGGTGTTCTCGGACGGGTAGACCCTGCCCACAATCTCAGGGTTAATGCTCATGATTTCAGTCTACCGTTCTTGTGCACAGTGTTCAGCTCAAACGCACAGAGTGGACAGACCACTGTACAGGTAACCGGCGTGCAGGCAACCAGCGTGCAGGCGTGCAGTATTTCGTCGCATTTTTACCTGCTAGCGAAGGCCCCTACCCATCCAGCCCAAGCAGGCGTAGGCTGGACGGGTACCCGCAATCTATTTCAGAAGGAAAAGTTATGTCTTCCAACGTAAAAATTTCGGTGCTTGACCTGATGCCGCACCGCCCCGACCAGAGCCAGCACCAGACCATGCTCAACACCATCGATGCCGCCCGCGCGGCTGAGTCCTACGGCTACGAGCGTTTCTGGGTCGCTGAGCACCACAATGCCGGCTCCCTGCTGTCCTCGGCGACCGTCGTGGTCATGGCGGAGATCGCCGCCGCAACCGAGCATATTCGCGTGGGTTCGGGCGGCATTATGCTCCCCAACCACGCACCCTACGTGGTGGCGGAGCAGTTCGGTACCCTCAACGCATTCCACCCCGGCCGTATTGACCTGGGTGTGGGCCGTGCGCCCGGCACCGACCCGATGACCGCCGCCGCTCTGCGCCGCGACGATTCTGCCGCCATGAGCTTCCCCGCCGAGGTGCAGCAGCTGCAGCGCTTCCTGGGCGAGCCCTCCCCCATGCACCGCGTGCACGCCATTCCCGGCCAGGGCTCGAAGGTGCCCCTGTACATTCTGGGTTCTTCCCTGTTCGGTGCGCAGCTTGCCGCACAGCTGGGTCTACCCTACGCATTCGCTTCGCATTTTGCGCCCGCAATGCTGCAGGAGGCAGTGGACGCCTACCGCGCGAACTTCAAGCCCTCGGAGCACCTGGAACAGCCCTACGTCATGGTGGGTGCAACCGCGATGCTCGCCGATACCGATGAGCGAGCACGCTACCTGTACACGACCCAGCAGCAGCATTTCCTGGGTGTGGTGCGCGGCAATTTGTCTTTCGCACCTCCCGTGGAAGATATGGACGCCGTCTGGACCGACGCGGAGAAGATGCACGTTGAACGCATGACCGCTGAGGCAATCGTAGGCTCTCCCGCCACCGCCCAGGCTCGTATTGAGGACCTGGTGGCGCGCACGGGCGCTGACGAGCTTATCGTCATGACCGAGGCGTGGGAGCACGAGGACCGCCTGCGCTCCTACGAGCTGCTGTCCCAGCTGCCGGTGGTGCGCCGCGCCTCCTAACGCTTAGATCAGAGCATAAAGACGAAGCCCCCGAGTTTTTCTCGGGGGCTTTGCTATACCCGGCATGCTCTACCCGGCATCGAGCCGTTCGCTAAGCGCCTGCAGACCGGGTTTCAGGCAAAGAAAATTGGCAAACAAAAAAGCCTGCCTCCGAAGAGACAGGCTTATCTGAGCCCCGACCGGGAATCGATCCCGGGACCTCCATCTTACCAAGATGGCGCTCTACCACTGAGCTATCGGGGCGTAGCGGTGGACGGGCTCGATCCGTCGACCTCACGATTATGAGTCGTGCGCTCTAACCAGCTGAGCTACACCGCCAAATCATTAATACGTGCTCTCGCATGAATTAATGAGAGAGCCCCGACCGGGAATCGATCCCGGGACCTCCATCTTACCAAGATGGCGCTCTACCACTGAGCTATCGGGGCAACAGGTAAAACTATACAGGTCTTCAAGAATGCTCGCAAGCGGAGAAGCTATGGCATACACCACATTTAACGTTTTCCTGTTTTCCGCCCTGCCGCATGATAGCCCAGCTTTGACCAGGCACCACCGCAACAGCTGACGCAAACACATCAACACACAAATACATAAAGACCGGCAGGAGAGCTCATCACTCCCCTGCCGGTCTTTGACTCATATGCGGACGACAAGGCTGCTAGCCGATAGACTCAGCAAGCTCCTCCTACCGCAAATTCAGGCTTAGCTGAAATCTTAGTAGCGCTTGCCGCGGCCGCCGAAGTCACGGCCGCCGTCACGGTTACCGCGGTAGCCGCCATCACGGCGGTTATCACGGCCACCGAAGTCACGGCCACCCTCACGGTTGCCACGGTAGCCACCCTCACGGCGGTTATCACGGCCACCGAAATCGCGACCACCAAAGTCACGGTCATTGCGCTTGCCACCGAAATCGCGGCCGCCACGCTTGAAGTCGCGGTCACCGTCACGGTTACCGCGGTAGCCACCTTCACGACGACCACCCTCGCGGCGATCGAAGTCGCGGAAACCGCCCTCACGACGGCCACCACCGAAGCTGCGGCCGCCGCCGCCACCCTTGGGACCGTTGTCCTTACGGATGTTGATGAACTCGCCAGCAATCTTGGTGTCGCGCAAGCGATCGAAGAAGTCGCGGGGCAGGTCCTCGGGCAGGCCAACAATGGTGAAGTGCTGGCGAATGTCGATGGAGCCAATCTGGGAGCCCTTAATGCCACCCTCGTTAGCCAGCGCACCCACAATAGCACCTGCGGTCACGCGGGAGGAACGGCCAACGTTCAGCTTGTAGTTGACCATACCCTCATCGTTGTGCGCGCGCTTTGCCTTACGTCCGCCGCGGTCCGAATCATCGTCAGAGAAGGGGCGAGAGTTACGGGCAATATCTTCCTCCTCATCCAGGAAGAAGGGGCGACCCTGCTGAGCGATAATAGCCAGTGCGGCTGCAATGTCCTCAGCGGTGGTGTCGTGCTCGTTCTCATAGTCCTCGATAATCTGGCGGAAGAAGCTCAGGTCCTCAGACTCGATGGTCTCGGTAATCTGCTGAGCGAAGCGCTGCTTACGGGTCTCATTCACTGCCTCTGCGGTGGGCATGTGCATCGGCTCGACCTTCTGGCGGGTTGCCTTCTCGATCTGACGCAGCATGTACTTCTCACGCGGGGTGACAAAGAGGATTGCTGCACCCTCGCGACCTGCACGGCCGGTACGACCGATACGGTGCACGTAGGACTCGGTGTCGTGGGGGATGTCGTAGTTGACGACCAGGGAGATGCGTTCAACATCCAGACCGCGTGCCGCTACATCGGTTGCAACGAGGATGTCGATGCGGCCGTCACGCAGGGCGTCAACGGTGCGCTCACGCAGCTGCTGGGGGATGTCACCGTTAATCGCTGCTGCCGCGAAACCACGTGCCTTCAGCTTGTCGGCAACTTCCTCGGTTTCCTTCTTGGTGCGCACGAAGACGATAATGCCGTCGTAGTTTTCGACCTCGAGCACGCGGGTCATTGCATCCAGCTTGTGGGAGTGCATGACCTGCATGTAGCGCTGAGTAATATTTGCGCTAGTGGTGGTCTTAGCTTTGACACGAATCTCAGTGGGATCATTCAGGTACTGCTGAGCGATCTTGCGGATCGAGTTGGGCATGGTTGCGGAGAAGAGTGCAACCTGCTTGGTGTCGGGGGTGCCTTCGAGGATCTTTTCCACGTCTTCGGCGAAGCCCATGCGCAGCATTTCGTCTGCCTCATCCAGCACCAGGTACTGCAGGTTGGACAGGTCCAGGGAGCCCTTTTCCAGGTGGTCAATCACGCGGCCAGGGGTACCGACAACGACCTGTGCGCCGCGGCGCAGACCGGCCAGCTGCGGGCCATAGGGGGAGCCACCGTAGATAGGCAGAACGGTGAAGTCCGCCATGTGGGTTGCGTAGGAGGAGAAGGCTTCTGCAACCTGCAGAGCCAGCTCACGGGTGGGTGCCAGAACCAGAACCTGGGTGTCGCGGGAGACGCCGTTGATGTCGGCGAGTTCAGCCATGCGGGACAGCGCCGGCAACGCGAATGCTGCGGTCTTACCGGTACCGGTCTGTGCCAGACCAACCACGTCGTGGCCCTCAAGCAGCAGGGGGATAGTCTGTTCCTGGATGGGGGACGGCTTCTCGTAGCCAACCTCTTCCAGGGCAGCCAGGACGCGGCCATCCAGGCCCAGGTCGGTGAAGCGTACGCCTTCTTCTTCAGCCTTTTCGGCGGTTTCTTCTGCGGCGGGTGCTTCTGCAGTAGTTTCTACGGTGGTTTCTTCTGCTTCTACAGCAGTGCTCCCAAGGGTATTCTCGGTGGTCACAACGGCCTCTGCCTCGGCATTCAGTTCGGCCGGGGTAGCAGTATTCTCAGTCAATTTTTCCTCTATACGGTAGGGGTGGAAGCGCACGCTTTTCGGCGCTTACCGGGTGTCCCCTTCACGGCCCAGCCACACATCATCCCCTGGGGAGTAGAACGTCCAGGGAGCCTCCGTTACCGGCACATTCTGCAGAGGTATTCTGCGGATGCTACGGGTAGCGGCTTTTGCTGGGGGTGGTCTTGAATTTCTCTGCACATTATCCGCACGTCTACTCATACTCTACGCTCGGCACACAGTAGTCCCTGTGATACAGGGGTGTACAGGGTGGATAATGCTCACATGTAATATCACGTATTCCTGGTGGTTCGCCTTCTCGCTCTACGGCGGTGGTGTATCTGTTACAGCAGACGTAGCAAAGACGCTGGACCAGAGATCGTTAAGAGAAGCCCGCGTGTACGGTGTAAACCGCAAGTTTATGGGGCATATCAATCGGTGATGGTGAGTACGGCGCACCTACAATTCCAGCACCACCTTGGGTGCTGGGTGCGCACAAGACCTTCATCGGGGGTTCCCGTGTTCTACCTAGTGTACCGTAGCGGCACCTATCTGACCTCAAAAGGTGCTTAAAACCTCATCTCTTAACGGCGAGCACCCACCCTCACAGCCGGAGGGCAGGCGCTTTTCAGGCACGCATCATGCCTATGTAGTCCTCGGATTAATCTACGCGCCGCACAATATCAATCGTGCCAACGGTCGCGTACTTCGCGTAGGAGTGGCGGTAGCGGTCAGCCGCATACTGTGCGGCATTGGTCGGCGGGTTGCCACCCCAGGAGTTGCTCATGCGGTCGATGACCACGTAGTCGGGGGCAGGCTCACCATCATGTCCAATCCAGTAGACGGTACGACCAGGAATCAGCTGAGTCAGAATCGACAGGTCAGATGCGACCGATACCCCTTCGGGTACCTTCTGGACGGCGTCCTGCTTCATCTGGTCAGTCCTAGTCAGCGCGGAGGCGGTGAACTGCGCATTACCCAGGGATGCGAGGGGCTGCTGGGAGCCGGGCATAAAAATCGGGGATGCAGCAAGGAAGAGCGCCACGGCGGGTAGAGCCCACACGGGCATGCGGCGTACCGTGGCGGTGAGGCGGCTGGGCTGGGTGTTGGTCTGAGGTTTCTGTGCGGAGGCGCTATCGATTGCGCGCGTAGCCGAGCGTATCGGAACCACTGCGGGAACCACGCCGTAGCGTATCCGCATGACGGCGTCAAGCAGGGCGAGGAAGACGATGGGCATGAGCACGAGCGAGTAGTGCCAGGTGCTTGCCCAGTAGGACTCCATGGTGGAGAGCAGACGCCAAGCAAGGGTCGGTAGAACTATTGCCGCGAGCGGAGAAATCACCCAGAGGACTGCCCCGGTAATGAGTAGCAGGCTGAGGGTTGCCAGCTTGGTGTTGTTGCTGAGCATCTGCAGTGCCGAACCGAAGGGGTCGCCCAGAGCCGCAGAGAAATTCACCTTGTCTGCATAGTCGAAGTGTCCCCCACTGTTGAAGTAGGGCAGAATCACGTAGATGGCAACGGCCGACCAGAATACGCCCCAAATCATGACCATGGTCGATTCGGCGACGGCGGGGGTACGAGCCCAGGAGGAGTAGAGCTGATGCACGCGGATTCGCATCGGGGCCGGGGTGCCCACAGAGAGGCGCGGCATCAGAATGTCTACGGCGGTGCTCAGCCAGCCGGTGCGGATAAAGATAATGAGGCCGATGGCTGCGACAGTAATGCCCATATCTTCTTTGACGAAGGCAATGGGTAGAGCCCACCAGCAAGCATAGGCGAGGTAGCGTGCGCGTTCGGTGCCGCTCACGCGAGAGGCGAGCACCAGGTAACCGAGGCTCATGGCGAGCAGCGGCACGGCGAAGGCTACTTCGTGGAATTGGGCGGCGATAGCTTGCTGAACGCCAAAGCTGAGGGCGAATCCGGCGCCGAGTAGCAGACCGGTGATGGTCGGGATAACGCCCTGAAGTTTTGCGGATTGAACGTTCTGCGTCGGTTCGCTCTTCTGCGCATCTTCAGTTTTCTGCGTATCTTCAGTTTTCTGGGCGAGCGCGAAGGCACGCTGAGTGAAGCGCACAATGGCAAAGCTTGCGAAGGCAACCAGGGCGTTCTGCACCACCAGTAGCGTGGTCGGTGAGGGGAACAACGCATAGACAGGTCCCAGGAGTACCAGAATCGGGTGGAAGTGATCACCCCAGAGGTTAAAATTGGGCCCCTTAATAGGCACGATGGGTACAGAGAAGTGCGAGTACGCCTGTGCCATCTGGGTAAAAATCGCTAGATCCCAAGAGGGGGTAATCCAGTGCTTCATCTGTTGCAGCGAATAGTAGGTGTACAACGCCATAACGGCGGCGGATAGCAACAGACCGGGTAGTAGTTCTAGGGGGCGGATGCTCTTGACGCGCTCGGTAAGGGACTGACGCGACTGTTTCTTGGCGCGCTGAGTACGGCCCGCGCTGGTGGCGGTACTGTTCTTCTGTTCAGGTGCGTCAGTATTCGAGGATGCTTCTTGTGCTTCCGCTGCCATAGGCGTCCTTCTCTCGGGGTGCATGTCCGGGCTGTAGGCGCCCTTGTGAACGGGCAGAACGCATAGCCTATATAGTGCCGGTGGCGGTGTTTGCGTTCATTTCTGCTCTATCTTTTAGGGTATCGCATTAGCGGTGTGACTGCTCTGCCGGGTATTTCTGTCACTTTAGCTGAGGGGCGTATATTGGTTGGGCATCGTCAATGAGGGAATAGACTGGTGGGGTGAGTACGATTCCTCCTGTTTCTCCGCATGGCCGCTCCGAAGCGGATGCACGGCACACCCGGCATCCTTTGGCGGCAGCTGGTGTACCCTATGCACCGGCGCTTGCGGATGCTCTTTACGAACCACGCATTCAGATTCGTACTCTCTCCCCCGCTGTTTCGTCTCTTCCGGGCGTTCTGAGCCCGGAGGTGTGCGAGGTTGTGATTGAGCCGCATGTTCCGGTGCAGTTGGTGCAGACGTTGGGGTCGCTACGCCGCGGTGCCCAGGATCTTTCGTATCGTGCGCTGAGCCGCGCGGATGGTGCCGAAAGGATTTGGTTGACGGCTCGCACGCCGTTTCATGAGTTCCCGGCAGTGCTGTACGCCGAACGATTGGGGCAGCCCGCTAAGCTTCCCGAGGCCCTCCCCTCCCTACATCGCCTGCTGATGCGCCCGGTGCGTATTCGCATCTGGGTTTCTTATAGTGCCGCTAATCAGCAGATGCAGGCGCGAGCCGACCTTCAGGCGTTAGCGCAGGAAATGACGTACTGGCTGGGGTTGCACGACCCCGCTGAGCAGTTCGGCGCGCTGTCTTCTTTTGAGTCTCTTCCGTCCCGTGTTCAGCAGGCCTGGCGGCAGAATCCGGGGCTCCGCCTCAGCGCCTCGGGGCAGCTGGACCGGCAGATGCTCAACGCCATTGTGGAACAGCGCATCACCCAGACCGAAGCGTTCAGAGCCCTGGGCTGGGTTCTGCGAAAGTACGGTTCCCCCGCCCCTTTAACCGGGTTGGGGCATCAGCCGGAAGGAATGCGCGTCTACCCAAGCGCCCGGACCCTGGCGATGATTCCTACCTGGGATTGGCATCGGGCCGGTGTTGATAAAAGCCGCTACGACGCTGTGTACGCTTACGCTCGTTCCGCAGAATCTCTAAAAAACATTGCGGCAGAAGGCGACATCGCGCTACTGGCGCGAAGCCTGCACACTGTGCGCGGTGTGGGCCCGTGGAGTATTTCCGAGGCCCTGCAACGGGTGTGCGGGCACCCTGACGCCATCAGCGTGGGCGACTACCATCTGGCGCACGCGGTCGGTGAGCTGTTCACCGGTCAGCGCACCGATGATGCGGGAATGCTCACTCTGCTGGCGCCCTTTAGCCCGCATCGGCAGCGTCTGGTGCGGCTCATGCATGCTTCAGGCTTTTCGAAGCAGCGCTACGGGGCGCGCATGACCATTGAGGATCACCGCGACCGCTAATGCTCCTGCACCCTCACGAGGTTAAAAGGGGACGGGGCGCCCCTGCCGGTTGTGCCGGCGGGTACACCCCGTTCAAGCTCTTTTGTAGTGTTGAGCCTTACTTCTTCTCTGCAGAGCCCTCTGCTGCTGCGATCTCTGCACGGACCTTGTCCATGTCGAGCTCGCGGATCGAACCGATTACGGTCTCCAGCTGGTCTTCGCGCAGTGCGCCAGCCTGCTGGTAAACCAGGATACCGCCACGGAAGCCCATGATGGTGGGAATGGAGGTGATGCCTGCTGCCTGAGCAAGCTGGCCCTGGTCCTCGGTGTCGACCTTGCCGAAAACAATGTCACTGTGCTTCTCCGAAGCCGCCTCGTAGACGGGAGAGAACTGCTTGCAGGGACCGCACCAATCTGCCCAGAAGTCCAGGAAGACGATGTCGTTGCTCTCGACGGTAGCAGTCAGGTTCTGCTGAGTAATTTCAATAGTAGCCATGAGATAAAGCTACACCCTCAAGACCCCAATCGCTAATTGTTCGCCCTGGGATTCAAACATTGTGAAAGATATGACAAATTGCGGTCATAGTAAGTACTTTTCGCGGCTGTTTCAGCCGGTTTACGGGCGTGCCGCGAATACTCTGGCGAATGCCCTCATAGCCGAATAATGGAGGCGCCCGACTCGGCAGGCGAAGCCCCTTGGTTATCCCCTACAGCGTCCTGGGGAAAGCCCCCAATGTGGGCACCAAGAAAATACGGGCTCAACCGTGGAAGACCACTATGGTAGAAGATCTTCGCAGTGGAAAGCGGCTTGGCTAGAAAGCGGCTACGGGATCCACCCTGAAACTAGTTTTAGATACACAAAAACCCGGTTACTTTTGTAACCGGGCTATTTGTGGCAGGTGAGGGATTCGAACCCCCGTAGGCAGTGCCAGCTGATTTACAGTCAGCCCCCTTTGGCCGCTCGGGTAACCTGCCGCCTAGCTAAGTGCTAGTTGCTCGCTCAAGCGAACAGAGACTACTCTACAGCAGTTTTAGAGACTTGTACACTTCACATAGGGTTTTGTGACGAAGGTTATATATCTGGTTGCATTTATCGTCTTTTCATCACGCAAGAGCATCATCACACGCTCACCGCGCACCCATATCTATCGCACACATCTATTGCAGCGCGCGTGCTCTCACCTTATGAATAAAGCCGTGAATAAAGCCATCACCTACAGCAGTTTTAGAAGGAACGGGAAGGAATATCGCCATCCTGTTCAAGCAGAAGCACAATCTCCAGGTGCTCCAGGTAGCGGCGCGCCTGCTCCACAGTACACATGTCACCGGCAATCTCACGTTCCAGATCACGGCGAACACCACGGAAACGTGCCACCAGTGAAGGCTCAGTCAGAGTAATACCAATGCCTTCAAAGGGAGAATCCTTAGATTCTTCCGAATGTGGGTCAAGGTGAATATCGTTGTGGTCAGACTCGCTGAGGCGCTCAGCCTCAGGAATATCTTCGGGCTCAGCACCCAGAGAGGTATGTAAGTCAATGAAGAGCAGGGTTTGCAGATCGCGAGCTTCCTCGCTCGTGTGTGCGTCCGTTACAGACAGATTATGAATGGTCATATCTCCATTGTCCTCTTTTTAGGTTGGTAACACCTGTAAAACAGGCCCGTATTTCTGTTAGTTAGCTGTGAACAAGAGCCCCAACCCGGTAGGCTAGTACTAACCGGTGCCAGAAGCACCTCATTCACGAAAGGAAAGCCCATGGCTAGCGAATCGTCATTCGACATTGTGTCCAAGGTGGACAAGCAGGAAGTTTCCAACGCACTGCACCAAGCGCAGAAGGAGATCTCCCAGCGTTACGACTTCCGCGGCGTTGGCGCAGAAATCGATTACTCCGGCGACAAAATCCTCATCAAGGCAAACGCCGAAGAGCGCGCACTGGCAGTGCTGGATGTTTTCCAGTCCAAACTGGTCAAGCGCGGCATCTCCCTGAAGTCCCTGGACTCCGGCAAACCCTACGCATCCGGCAAGGAAACCCGCATCGAGTGCTCCATCAAGGAAGGCATCGCACAGGATCAGGCAAAGAAAATCTCCAAGATGATTCGCGAAGAGGGCCCCAAGGGCGTGAAGGCGAACATCCAGGGCGATGAGCTGCGCGTCTCCTCCAAGTCCCGCGATGACCTGCAGGAAGTCATTGCAATGCTCAAGTCCGCCGACCTTGAGGTTGACCTGCAGTTCACCAACTACCGCTAAGCTCATGCACTCCCCCGCGAGGGAGCACGGTTAGAGACCAATACATAAAAACCTCGGGGTAACTACTTCCACAGTAGCCACCCCGAGGATTTTTTGTCTGCCGACCCGTCATCGCGGGTCACAATCGTCACCCCGGGTCATATTCATGCAACGCCATATTCATAGAGCGTCACATTCAAGCCCGGAGACGAGGGCGAGAAAAGACTTAGTACTGACCCATCTCACGAGCCTGCTGCTGCAGACGCGCAATACGCTGATCCATCGGCGGGTGAGTAGAGAGCATATTCTTCAACGAACCGAAGGGATTCGCAATCATCATAGCGCTTGCCGCCTCGGTATTGCGGTTGTTCGGATCCATCGGATACATGGACACACCGCTCTCCAGCTTGTGCAGCGCCGAGGCCAGAGCCAGCGGGTCGCCGGTCAGACGTGCGCCGTCCTCGTCGGCGTCAAATTCACGGGTGCGACTAATAGCCATCTGAATGACCTGCGTAGCAATGGGAGCCAGCATGGCAACCACGAACATGGCGAGGGGGTTGGTGCGTTCACCATCGCGATTGGATCCACCGAACATCGCCCCAAACGAGAGGAACTGAGCCACAGTACCGATGATAGAGGCGATACCCGCCGCAACGGAGGAGGTGAGGATATCGCGGTTGTACACGTGCATCAGCTCGTGGCCGAGCACGCCGCGCATCTCGCGCTCATCCAGCAGCTGCAGAATACCCTCGGTGCAGCACACCGCCGCATTCTGCGGGTTACGACCGGTTGCGAACGCATTCGGGGTCATAGTCGGCGCCACGTAGAGGGCAGGCATGGGCTGACCCGCGCGGGAGGACAGCTCCTCCACAATGTCGTAAAGCACCGGAACCTCTTCACGACTAACCGGGTATGCATCCATGGAACGCAGGGCGAGCTTATCGGAATTCCAGTAGGTGTACGCGACCGAAGCCAAACCGAACAAACCCATAATCCAGATGAAAATGGAGGAGCGGAAGCTCACCGAGAGCAGACCGCCAATGAGCAACATCATGCCCACCATGGAGCCCATCAGCAGGGCAGTTTTAAATCCATTGTTATGACTGTGCATGGGTATCCTCCTGAGCAAATAGGTCAGCGTGTACTTGACTCTATAGAGTACGTGTAAGCACCCGCCAGCGCACCTTATGGCACGCGGATTCACCCAGAGCGTCACCGGCGCACCGAACTATGCGGAAGGTGTTAGGGAATGGCACCCGGGATATTCACCAGGGGCACCTGCTCCATTACCTGAGCCGTAGCAGTCGGGAAAATACCGAGCAGCAGAATCGTGCCGTAAGCACCCAGGAAAAGGGTGAAGAGCAGACCAAGCATCAGCTGCCCCTCCAGATCAAAACCGGTGGTAGTACTGCGGTATTGACCGTAAATTACGGGGGTCACGATGGGTACACCAAAGAGCAAAACCATCAGCAGAATGTAAATGGGATTTGTGAAGTCGTATACCATGCCCCTATCCTCCTTGATGGTAATCGCCGGTGCGGGTTACTCTAGGTTCTTTGATTGTACGGCATCTTTTTACACCCGAAGCAGAGGGGGGCGGAGGGGCACCACAGAGTGGATGAAAAGGACACTTCACCGGCTTATTATGAGTTTTTCATAAGATAATTATGAACTTCTCATAATAATGTGTAGACTTATACCTATGACCGACGCAAAGACAACCTCCGATACGAAGAAGACCCAGCATCCAGAACACCACAATACTGGCTGTGCCCACACCACCGGCCTACCTCTGCTCCCCGCAATGAGCCCCGAACAGCTCGAAGAAGCATGGACCACCGGCCTGCGCGCCAAGGGCCGCCGCGTCACCAAGCAGCGCCTCGCCGTACTCCATGCAGTACAGGATCACCCGCACTCCACCGCCGACACCATTGTGCAGGCAGTCCGCGAGCGCATCCCCGCCATCACTGTTCAGTCGGTCTACGTGATTCTTGCCGATCTGACCGATATCGACCTGTTGCGCAAGTTTGAGCCGCCGGGAACCCCCGCCCTCTACGAAACCCGAACGGGCGACAACCACCACCACGCCTTCTGCGTACGTTGCGGCAAGGTCGAAGACGTGGACTGTGCGGTCGGTTCCGCGCCTTGCCTGACTCCCAGTAATTTTCATGGCATGGCGCTCTTTAGCGCAGATGTACTGTATCGAGGCGTCTGCGCAGGCTGTCAAACTGAGGCAGAAGCAGAACTGGCGAAGAGCCAGATGCAAGCCGCAGCGAGCGTTCAGCACTAACGAACCACATTCCCACACCTTACTCCGGGCGTGAAAACAGCCCCTCGGTGTTCGTTAGTTGCACCCTAAAACAGGAAGAATGCTCATCGAAAACCACATAGCATCACCAAAAACACAAGGAGAAGCAAATATGTATCAGACCCCGCAGAACCCCATTCATCCCGGTTCTTACACCACCACGAGCACTGGCACGCCGGTGGCTTCAGATGATCATTCGCTCACCGTGGGCGCCGATGGTCCCATCGTTCTGCACGATGCTTACGCTGTTGAAAAGCTCGCTCAGTTCAACCGTGAGCGTGTGCCCGAGCGTGTGGTGCACGCGAAGGGAACCGGCGCATACGGCTACTTTGAAACCACCGAAGACGTTTCGCAGTACACCCGTGCGGCGCTCTTTCAGCCCGGCGTTAAAACCGAGCTGCTGATTCGTTTCTCAACCGTGGCGGGCGAATCCGGCTCCCCCGATACCTGGCGTGACCCACGCGGTTTCGCGGTGAAATTCTACACCACCGAAGGCAACTACGACCTGGTAGGCAACAACACTCCTATCTTCTTCATTCGCGATGCCATTAAGTTCCCCGACTTCATCCACTCGCAGAAGCGTATGCCCGGTTCGGGTCTGCGCGATCACGATATGCAGTGGGATTTCTGGAGCCTCAATCCGGCATCGGCGCACCAGGTAACCTGGCTGATGGGCGACCGCGGCCTGCCCCGCACCCTGCGCCACATGGACGGCTTCGGCTCTCACACCTACCAGTGGATTAACGCCGAGGGCGAGCGCTTCTGGGTTAAGTACCACTTCAAGACCGAGCAGGGCAACGAGTTCTTCACCCAGGCTCAGGCCGATGAAATGGCGGGTAAGGATGCTGACTTCCACCGCCGCGACCTGCGCGAGGCTATCGAGCGTGGCAACTACCCCGCCTGGACGCTCTATGTGCAGATCATGCCCTATGAGAGCGCGAAGACCTACCGTCTTAACCCCTTCGATCTGACGAAGGTGTGGCCGCACTCGGATTACCCGCTGATCAAGGTGGGTCGCATGGTGCTGGATCGCAACCCGCAGAATTTCTTCGCTGAAATCGAGCAGGCAGCCTTCTCCCCCTCGAATTTTGTGCCCGGTATCGCGGCTTCGCCCGATAAGATGCTGCTCGGTCGTATCTTCTCCTACCCGGATGCGCATCGCTACCGCATCGGCACCAACTTCGCACAGCTGCCCGTGAACGCACCACACGCAGCGCCGGTGAACAACTATTCGCATGACGGTTCGATGCGTTATAACTTCAACGACCCCTCCGTTCCGACCTACGCGCCGAATAGTCTGGGTGGACCGCATGCGGATGCGGAACGCGCTGGCGAAGGTAGCTGGGAGTCTGATGGCGAGCTGGTACGCACCGCCTACACCCTGCGCCCGGATGATGATGATTTCTCGCAGGCTCGCACCCTCTACGAGGTAACCATGAACGACGAAGAACGCGAACGCCTGATCAGCAACATCTCCGGTCACGTAGGCGCTGTTCGTTCCGACGAGATTCGTGAACGCGCGTTCCAATACTGGGATAGCGTTCACCCTGAGCTCGGTTCTCGCGTTCGCGAGGCCGTGGCAGCCGCCGCATCTGGTTCATAAGATACGGCAGCGTCTGTTCTCCTGTAGACTCGAGAACATGACGCACAGCTGGCTACTACTATGGGGTCGGTGACTTTCAGTGAGGTTGAGTCACCGGCCCCATATTTTAAACCCGTTTGCAGGATTACAACCCTCTCCAAACACAAAAATCGCCCGGAAGAGACAACACCGTGTGGGTGTTTCTTCCGGGCGATTTTACGTGACGGGTTTTACGAACTATGCGGATGCACTAGCACCAGCGGGAGAAGCGCCGAAGACCGCTTCCTGTCCACGCACAATATCGAGGAGCTCGCGAATCTGCGCCGCGCTCAACACAGTGGAAGGGTTAATTGCGTTCACCTTCACGCTCGGTGCGCCAATATCCAGGGCGTAACGCAGAATATCCAAGGCATTTGCCGAACGCGCCTCAACATGCGGGTCCAGTGCCGCAATCTCAATGGGCGAGGTGAACACCAGTAGGCTCTGCGGGTTGCCATTCTCATCCGGGTCAAACACGAAGGAGGTACCAGACGGGTCGGCCGGGTCAACACCCACCAGCAGCACGGACGCCGGGGACGCCAGCGAGCCGAGCAGCATCTGCATGTTGTCCTGCACAAGCGCCATTTTTGCACCGTCATTGCGGGGAGAAGTGACAATCCAGTGCACCTGAGCGCGCTCAATGTAGCACTCATGGTCAGTACCGGGGTCAACCACGATCAAGTCCAGCGCCTCATTGCTGAGGAAGTCAATGAAGACCTTCATCGCCGGTTCACGCAGAATCAGCTCATCCCCCTCGGATTCCTGACGCACGTAGCTCTTGCCAATGTGCTCGGAGGAGGAGAACACGCACAGCGCCTGCATGCTGGTCTCTGGCATCCGAATGACCTGGTGGGCCAGCACCGATTCGGGGCCCATTGCGTCCGTCTCGGAAGGAATCAGCAGGGAACCGGTCGCGTCGAGCAGAACGTCACCACCGAGCATTGTACGAACCACGTTAATGAGGGTTCGCTCCTGCACGTCGTTACGGAAGGTTTCCAGAGCGGAGACCAAGTACGGGTTCGGAATCTCATGCTCGTTCGAAGACAGCGCAGCTACGGCAGAGTGGCGGGCACGGCCCTCCATACGCTCACGAGCCCACGCGGGGACAAGCGAAGCATCACGTGGGAACTCAGCCAAGTGCTCACGCACGTCGGTTGCGGTCAGGGTGCCTTCATTCTTCCAGCTAGCAGGCTCGTCGTCACGGTTGTAGGAGGCACCCACGCTGAACTGCGGGTTGGGCCAGTCAGTAGCCGCAACCACGATGGAGGCGGTAAACCAGGTGCCGCGGTTACCGTCGTAGGCAGCGCGCTGCAGCTTGCGGACCTCAGCAATAATGGGTGATCCATCCTTGAGCGGGCCGATGGTACCGATGAACTCTTCACCGTTGCGGAATTCACGCACGCGCACGAAAATCTGACCTACCAGAGGTTTGACGTCCAGCACCATTTCGCTCCAGCCGGGGTCAACACTAACGACATCCAGCAGCCAGCTTCCAATGTTGTTCAGCGCGTCCTGGATGCGCGCGGCACGGCTACTCGTCTCGGCGAGGCGGGGTTCAGTCATAGTTCATATATCCTTGAGTGTGATTACGGCGCGGCTGGAAGCATCCGTGTCCGGTCGTAGTGTCGGCTTACAGGGTGCCGGAAGAAGCCGTCCCTTCGATTCTAACGAACACGGGCACTCCACGCAGATAGTTTACGCCGGAAGATATATGCTCTACCTCTCCTTCAGAGCTCTTGGATACGGCTCAATCAGGCACCTTATAGCCCAATACGCCTAAAGCGCACATTAAAACCGGGGATACACGGCATGGTGAACGCTAAAAGGTTGATAATCTTGAAGCATGACGAATTCTCTGCAGGACCTTATCGACGCATCGATTTTTATCTCCACCGAGTACCAGGCTCGACTCGCCGAGCTCGTGGGTACCTCCGAGTGGAATGTGGATTTCACTTCCCAGTCTCTGGATTTTGACTCCACTCCCCCGCTCTCGCTCAAGCCGCATCTACTGGGCACTGAATCTGAGAACCGCGGTACTTGGATTTGGTCTTGGCAGCAGCTGGGCTACTTCCCCGACTCCGTTGTTTCTGCCGCTATTCAGGCTCGTGAAACAGGTGAGCGTGACGGCTTGGTTGAGCTGACCACCGACGAGCTGCCCCTCTCCGAGTCTCTGGCACGCCGTCTGACCCTGGCGACCAAGACCATTAGCGGCCTGTACACACACTACCCGCTGCCCGCAGGTGCTGGTGTGCGCGCATGGACCTTGCTAGAGGGCGCTGAGCTGACCCTCGAGGCACCGACCTACAAGGGTATTGGCCGCGTCATTGCTAAGACCCTGCAGAGCGAAGAGGTACACAACCAGGTTCTGGCGGTGGACTCCTACGCTCAGCAGCGTGGCTTCCACATTGCCTGGGATACCGAAGCAACCGCAGTGCTGACTGCAACCGACGGCGCCCTGCGCCTGTGGTTCGACGAGGGCCGAATCAGTGGCATCGAGCAGGCTGAACCTCAGGTTGGCCCCGAAGTTCTGGAGCAGTGCGCAGCTGCTGCCGCACAGCGTCGCGAATCCCTTGCAGCACTTCGGGCCGAGATTGAGCGCGTGGCAGCTGCTGAGGCAGCGGCTCAAAACGCACAGCGCGAGCAGGAGGCGGCAGAACGCGCCGCTGCACGTGCCGAAGCTGAGGCTGAGCGTGCCGCAGAAATTGCCGAGCACGCACCGGTCGCAGAGACCGAGGTTGCCGGCGTTGAGAGCACCGAGAACCTCTACCCCACCGACGAGGCTCCCTTCGATCAGGACCCGGCAGAGCACGTAGAGCCCGGCCTGGTTACCGTGGAGACCCTGCCTGGCGAGTACGAAGCAGAAGAGACCGAGCAGGCTCGCGTCTACACCGACGAATCCATCGGTACCGAGCAGCCCGAGCACAAGACCGTTGAGGCTTCTGGCGAGTACGTTAAGGTTAAGGAGCCGGTCGCAGCTGAACCTGTTGCTGAGCAGCCCGTCGAGGTTGAGCAGAAGGAAGCAGAGTACGAGGAGCAGCACGTGGAGCCCATCCGCAGCTCTGGTGCAACTCCCGACCTGCAGGCAGAGCACAAAGAGGCAGCCCGCCGCGAGCAGGAAGAATCTGCACGCCACAAGGCAGCGCAGCCCAAGAAGAAGGGCTTCTTCTCCCGCTTCTTCGGCCTCTAAACCGAATACGCAACATTCCTCAGGCGCGGTATCCTCGTGGTACCGCGCCTGAGGCGTGCCCGGCAGGTAGAGTACCCCCAGTGCGATTCAAAGCCCCCGCTGGCGCATCCCGAGGACTAGCATTAGAAGAACGTAACCGAGAACTTAGTTCAGAAGAAGAAACCATGTCAGAAACACAGAAGCACACCACCCGCAACGGGTTCATCGCCATCATCGGCACCTACATTATTTGGGGTCTGCTCCCCCTGTATTTTGTGATGATGGCGCCGGCAGGCCCTATTGAGATTGTCGTGGCGCGTGTGGTCTTCTCCCTCATCTTCTGCGCCCTGCTGCTACCGATTTTGAGGGTAACTGCAGACTTCCGCCGTGCGCTACGGGACCGCCGCATCATGCTGGTGCTGACGGCGGCATCATTCCTCATCTGTGCGAACTGGCTTATCTACGTGATGGCGACAACCAGCGGCCACACCATTGACGTGTCCCTGGGATATTTCATTAACCCACTGGTCTCCGTGGTGCTGGGCGTCATCTTCCTGCATGAGCGCCTACGCCCGGCACAGTGGGTATCTGTGGCGATTTCCTGTATTGCGGTGCTGATCATGAGCCTCATCTACGGCCAGGTGCCCTGGACGGGTCTGGGCGTGGCGTTCACCTTCGGCATCTACGGTCTGCTGAAGGCACGCATCGCCCACGATGTCAGCCCCATTATTTCGCTGTCTCTAGAGACTTTCATCCTGGCGCCCTTCGGTGTTGCCGCCCTCTTGGTGCTCAACGCGCAGGGACAGATGACTCTCCTCAGTGAGGGTCCCGGACACTTCTGGCTTCTCGCCTCCACGGGTGTGGTCACCGTTGTGCCGCTCATGCTCTTTGCTGCGGCCACCAAAGCTCTTCCGCTTTCCGTCATCGGCATGGTGCAGTACCTGGGCCCGACCATCCAGTTCGTTCTGGCACTGACCGTTCTGCACGAGCAGATGAGCGCCGATAAGGTGCTGGGTCTGAGCCTCATCTGGGTCGCTCTCGTCATTTTCACTGTGGATGCGTTGCGTGCCTCCCGTGCCTACCGCGTCTCCGCGCTGTCCGACCCGGAAACCGGCATGATCCCGCTCGTGCAGGCTGAAGACGTACAGAGTAAGTAGCTCTCCCTACCCCGCGCAAAACGCAGTCCCGCATAAAACACAGTGATGCCCCGCAGGCGTTAGCCTGCGGGGCATCACTGTGTATCGCGTTCACACTCTAAAGCTCAGAACCCTGAGCTTCAGCAGCATCATCGAGAGCATCCAGATCCGGCTGACGGTGCAGGTTCAGCAGAGCCAAACCCAGGCCACCCCAGATAATCAGGATTGCCACAATGAGCATCACAATTGCGGAGATAGACATGAGGGCTCCTAACGGGTAATGGTCGAATCAACGTGGCCGTGCTCCACCTGACCGGCAATCACCGGAGGCGCCGGAGGCTCTTCAGCAGCACGAGACTTCTTCGACCAGGGCAAGAGAGAAACAACAATCGCGCCAACCAGCAGGAGTGCACTCATACCCCAACCGAAAATAGCCAGCATATCTGCCGGGTAACCCTCATAGGGGGTTGCCACAAGCTTAATGACGCTCTGAATCAGGGAGTAGCCCAGAATCAGCGGGGTCACGACAGCCAGCAGAATCATCCAAATCTTGCCAGCCTTGATGGAGGAGTAGCGGTTCAGGTGCTCAGCCAGAGCCGGCAGTGCACGCACCACGTATGCAACCACGATAATGGCGCACAAGCCAGCTGCCAGAATACCGAAGAGGTTCACGAAGTTATCGAGAATATCAAGCACGTACAGACCGGTGGTGGTCGGCATCAGCAGTAGCGAAATCAGAGCCATCGGAACAACCACCAGAATGGTAGATGCCAGGCGGGACGTCGCGAACTTGTCCTGAATACCGGCAATAATCACCTCAAGAATCGAGATGAGGGAGGTGAAACCAGCAAAGAGCAGGGAGCCGAAGAAAAGGATACCGATTAGCACGCCGCCGGGCGCCTGAGAAATAATGGTCGGGAACGCGATGAACGCCAGACCAATACCGCTGGTTGCAACCTCGCTCACCTGGGTGCCAGCAGCCTGAGCCATAAAGCCCAGAGCCGAGAACACACCAATACCCGCCAGAAGCTCAAAACCGGAGTTCGCGAAACCAACCACAGCACCGGAACCGGTCAGGTCAGTCTTAGGCTTCAGGTAGGAAGAGTAGGTGACCATAATGCCGAAGCCAATGGACAGCGAGAAGAAAATCTGACCGTAGGCAGCAACCCACACATCGGGGTTAGCCAGGGAGTCCCAGCTGGGGGTGAACAGAGAGTTCAGACCATCAATAGCACCGGGCAGGGTCAGGGAGTAAATCACCAGACCAACGAACATGATGAGCAGAATCGGCATGAAGACAATGTTGGCGGCGCCAACACCCTTCTGAACGCCCAGAGCCATCACAGCCAGCAGCACACCCCAAATCAGCACCATGGGAACCAGAACATCCATGTTGAAGTCCAGGGAGACACCGGGGGTGTCTGCAACCTTCAGGAACTCACCCTGGAAAAATGCCTTCGGGTTATCGCCCCACGCATTAGTGAAGGAGAAAACCATGTAACGTAGCGACCACGCCACAATAGCGGCGTAGTAGATAGCAATCACGAAGTTAATACCCATGTGCCACCAGCCGATGAACTCGGTCTTACGGTTCAGACGGCGGAAAGCCAACGGGGACGACGCACGCGCACGGTGACCGATAGCGTAGTCAAAGAAAAGGAAGGTCAGACCGGCGGTCAGCAGGGCGACAATATAGGGAATCATGAAGGCGCCGCCGCCGTTATCAAATGCGATGTAGGGGAAACGCCAAATATTGCCCAGACCAACAGCAGAACCGATGGCGGCAAAGATGAAGACGCGACGGCTGGAGAAGCCTTCGCGCTTCGTGGGCGCCTTAGGGGTAGATGCTCCCATAGTTGTAAACCTCGAATGTGTGGGGACGCGGATGGTTGGGGCGAGAATAACCCGTCGGAGTGATTGGGCTCTGCTCGCGTCCAGAAATAGTAAACGGCTCTCCAACACGGGTTGGGTGTGGGAGCCGTCAGGCGTCTGAGGGGTGGATGTGCACCTCGGACATGCCTATAAGGTTTACCTTAAAGGTAGGGGTCGGTCAAGGAGACCCCAGCATGCGGAAGCTTTCGGAGGGTGAGAGGAGCCCCAAGCCACCCCGAAAATCTGCGCTGACTAGCCATAACATAGAAAACTCCCGCCGAATCCGGACAGATTCAGCGGGGGTTTTGAAGTATGAGACACCCGGAAGTCGTTAGACCCGAGTACACACTACACGGCAGGTTTTAGCCTTCGCGGTGAACCACAGCATGAGCGAAGGACTCCAGCGCAGCCTTCGCAGTGGACTCAGGCAGCGGAGCAATCGCGGCAATCGCGCGGTCCGCCCAGTCGTAGGCAATCTGCCATGATTCCTGGGTGACCGGGTGGGCGGCGAGCGCCTCCACCGCGGTCTCCAGAGCCTTGTCGGAGCTGAGGTCTACATCTAGCAGTGCACGAACCTTGATAGCAGATTCGTCGCCGGCGGCTACCGCGCGGTCCAGCAGGATGGTCGGCAGGGTCGGCACGCCCTCGCGCAGGTCGGTGCCGCGGGTCTTGCCGCTGGTCTTACCGTCGCTCACAATGTCGATGACGTCGTCAGCCAGCTGGAACGCCACGCCGACCAGCTCACCGTACGCCTTGACCATGGAGATAACATCTTCGGAAGCGCCCGAAAGCAGGGAGCCGTACTCGCCGGCAGCGGCAATCAGGGAACCGGTCTTACCCTCAATGACCGCGATGTAGTGGTCGAGCAGGTCCTGACCCTCACGGGGGCCGGTGGTCTCAAAGAGCTGGCCGAGCACCAGACGTTCGAAGGTCTGGGACTGAATCTTCATGGGGCGGGTACCCAGCTCGGACACCAGCAAGGATGCGCGGGAGAAGATCAGGTCGCCGGTGAGAATCGCGACGGAGTTGCCCCAAATCATCTGGGCGCTGTCCACGCCGCGGCGCTTGGGGGCATCGTCCATCACGTCGTCGTGGTAGAGGGTTGCCAGATGGGTCAGTTCAACGACCACGGCGGCTTCGATGACGTCATCGTTGATTTCGCCGTCTACGGCTGCGCAGAGCAACGCCAGCAGGGGGCGCACGCGCTTGCCACCCGCGGAGAGCAGGTGACGGGATGCGACATCCGCCAGGTGGTCGGTCTGCGCGATGGCTTCTGCCAGGCGCTCCTCAATACGTGCGAGAGAGGAGAGAATCTGCGGACCCAGCTTGGGGTCAGCGGCGATGAGTTCAAAGCCTGCGGGCAGTTTCAGGTCGAGGTCTCCCAGCAGGTCGGTTGCGGCAATGGGCTGCTCTGCGTTGCTCACGGTGTCTTCTATCTTCTTGGTGTTGGTGTCTTCGGTGGTGTGTGAACGCGGTGTCTATGCGTTGTGTGCTTCAGGCTTGAAACCGCGGTGAATGGCGACGATGCCGCCAGTCAGGTTGCGGTACTGCACGGAGGTGAAGCCCGCTTCCTTGAACTTCTGCGCCAGTTCCTGCTGGTTGGGCCAGGTGATGATGGACTCGGCGAGGTATTCGTAGGATTCGGGGTTGGAGGAGATTGCGCGGGCAATGGGCGGGATTGCCTTCATGATGTAGTTCTTGTAGACCGCGCCGAAGGGGGCGAAAATCGGGGTGGAGAACTCGAGGATGACGATGCGTCCGCCGGGCTTGAGCACGCGGTAGATTTCGCTCAGTGCCTTGGGGTAGTTGGCGACGTTGCGCAGGCCGTAGGACATGGTGACCGCGTCGAAGGTTTCGTCGTCGAAGGGTAGGGCGGTGACGTCTGCCTGCACGAAGGTCATGTCGGGGCGGCGGCGGCGGCCCACATCCAGCATGCCTTCGGAGAGGTCTGCTGCGATGACGTCCACGCCGGCGTCGGCGAAGGGTTCGGAGGAGACTCCGGTGCCTGCGGCTACGTCCAGCACTTTCTGGCCGGGGTGCGCGTCGACGGCTGCGACCGCCTGCTTGCGCCAGTAGATGTGCTGGCCGAGGGAGAGGATGCCGTTCATGAGGTCGTAGCGTTCGGCTACGGTATCGAACATGGCGGCGATGTCGCTGGTTTTCTTGTCTAGGGTTGCGCGGGTTGCGCGAGTGTTCTTCTCTGCGTTCACGTTCTCAATTGTGGCATGGAGGTTACTAGATTCGATAGTTGGGTAAACCGTAGTAGTGTCGCACGGTGCGTTAAGGTGCGTTCTGGAGTGGTTTTCGAGTTGCTAATTCTGGGTTTTATTCAGTTTTTGGGGGTGCGAATTATGCATATTCAGCAAAAATTTATGAATATTTATGTGTATGCTTGCATTTTTTAACATAGGCGCGCACAATAGACCATAGATTTCATAGAGCACACCCCACACAGGAGCATCCCAATGAACACCGCATCCCTCAAGAAGGCATCCCTCAAGCCCCTCGCACTGCTGGCAGTACTGTCCCTGGCACTGACCGGCTGTGTCTCCACCGCCAACGAGAACACCGACCCTAACGGCGAGGTCAGCCTCGTCAAGTCCGGCATCCTCAGCGTCTGCACCAACACCCCTTACAAGCCCTTCGAATATGAAGAAAACGGCACCATCGTCGGCCTGGATGCAGACATCGCCAACGCTATCGCCTCCGACCTGGGCGTGAAGGCTCAGCTGATCTCCATCAGCTTCGAGGGTCTGGACTCCGGTACCGGTCTTGCCACCGGTCAGTGCGATATCGCCCTGGCGGGTATCGGCGTGACCGATGAACGTAAGAGCAAGATGGAATTCACCACCGTCTACTTCGACGACAACCTGGCAATCCTGGTCCCCAAGGGTTCCTCCATCACCTCCGCCGCAGCCCTGAAGGGCGTGAGCGTTGGTGCGCAGCAGGCAACCAGCGGTGAAACCTACGCCAAGGAAAACGGTGCAGAGGTCATCCAGTACGAAGACACCTCCCTCATGTTCTCCGCTCTGAAGACCGGTCAGCTCAAGGCAGTCGCAGCGAACCTCTCCGTGGTGTCCGAGGCACTGACCAATGACCCGGACTCCTTCAAGATCGCCTACCAGGATTCCGAGAACACCGAGCAGATTGCCGCAGCAGTTTCCTCCGACAACAAGGCACTGCTGGCCAAGGCAAACGCTACCATCGCCAAGCTCAAGGAAAACGGCGAACTCGACAAGATGAAGGCCAAGTGGGTTGGTACCACTTCCTCCACCTCCGCGAGCGCCTCTTCCTCCGCTTCCTAAGAATCTAGCTGGTTAGTCTCTCCCCCAATTCAGGAGTACCCTTATTACTTTTGGGTTGGGGGATTCTCCGGCCTCTACCCTTGTGAGCGTATAAAACGCTCTTGACCGAACAGCACACGGATAAGAAAGCGCATGTCCTCTAAACTCTCACCCCGTCAGAAGCAGAAGCTCTTCCGCTACGCGCAGTACGCCCTTCTGGCAGTTATCGCCCTGGCAGCCATTCTTCTGGCTGATTGGAAGACCCTCAGCCAGCAGGTATTCAACCTGGATGTTGCGGCTAAGCAGTTCCCCGACGTCATCACCGTGGCGCTGAAGAACACCCTGCTGTACACCACCTTGGGCTTCATTGTGGGCCTCTCCGGCGGTCTACTGCTGGCGCTCATGCGTATTTCTTCCATCGCCCCCTACCGCTGGATTGCGACCCTGTACGTGGAGCTTTTCCGCGGTATCCCGGCACTGCTGGTCTTCTTCGCGTTCGGTTACGGCATTCCCCTGGCGTTCAAGATCCGCTTCGTGGATAACCTGATTCCGGTGACCCTGTCCCTGGGTATGGTTTCGGCAGCTTACATTAGTGAGGTTCTGCGTGCGGGTCTGCAGGCGATCCCGAAGGGTCAGATGGAGGCGGCACGCTCCCTGGGTATGTCCCACACTCGCGCGATGATTTCGATCATTATTCCTCAGGCGTTCCGAGTGGTTCTACCTCCGCTGACCAACGAGGTTATCCTGCTGACCAAGGACTCCTCCCTCGTGTACCTGCTGGGCGTGACGGTTTCTCAGTACGAGCTGGCGAAGTTCGGCCGTGAGGGCCTGACCGCCGCTAACGCGGGCCTGACTCCTCTGGTGGTTGCGGGTCTGTGCTACCTGATTATCACTGTTCCGCTGGGCCAGCTCTCCGCATACTTTGAGCGCCGCACCCAGCTTGCGGGCCGCAAGTAAGCGCAACGACAGATACGGATTACGGAAGATACTATGACTGTTTCAACTTCATCCATGGCCGCCTCCTCGGTGCGCATTTCTAACCTGCACAAGTCCTACGGCAAGGTTCAGGTTCTCAAGGGCGTTGACATGCAGGTCAAGCCGGGCGAGGTCGTGTGCCTTATCGGCCCTTCGGGTTCCGGTAAGTCCACCCTGTTGCGTTGCGTGAACCTGCTGGAGGAACCGAACGACGGCACCATCATGGTGGGCGATACCGAGGTCACCGACCCGGACGTAGACATTAACCGCGTGCGTACCCACATGGGTATGGTGTTCCAGCAGTTCAACCTGTTCGGCCACCTGAACATTCTGGATAACTGCACAATCGCTCAGATTAAGGTTCTGGGCCGTTCCAAGGCTGAGGCGGAGGCGGTTGCCCGCGAGCAGCTCGCCAAGGTTGGTCTGGAGGGCAAGGAAGACCGCTTCCCGGCTCAGCTGTCCGGTGGTCAGCAGCAGCGTGTGGCTATTGCACGTGCGCTGTCCATGAACCCGGACCTGATGCTCTTCGATGAGCCGACCAGTGCGCTCGACCCGGAGATGGTCGGCGAGGTTCTGAGCATTATGCGCAACCTTGCTGACGAGGGTATGACCATGATCGTGGTGACCCACGAGATGACGTTCGCCCGCGAGGTCGCCGATAAGGTCGTCTTCATGGCCGATGGCGTGGTCGTGGAGGAGGGCCCCGCCGATCAGGTGATTGGCAACCCCCAGCACGAACGTACTCGGGCTTTCTTGGCGCGCGTGCTCGATCCGACCCATGCCGTAGTAGACTAGTACTAGCTCTTGAAAAACATAGCGGGCGGTGCTGTACGAAACATTCTGTTTCGCGCAGCACCGCCCGCTTTTTAATGCTCTAGTTCGCCGCTATTTCGGTTCTAGAAGATACGGCGCGCCACCTTGTCAAAGAGACGGTCCGGTAGCACGGTATGCAGGAACACGGAGGGCTTAGCACCGAATCCCACCAGGTAGCGGGTCTTGGGGCGGCGTGCCTCCAACGCCCGCAGAATAGCGTTAGAGATAACCTTAGGCTCTGAGAGGTTGGAGGAGGGCGAGTAGAGCTTACGCATATTTGCCGCAACCCGCTGCGCCTGAGCCGCGTAGACACCGTTTCGGGAGGATTCCTCTAGGTGGTCTGCCGCGATGAGTCCCCAGGGGGTTTTGATGCCGCCGGGCTCGATAATGACCACGTCGATACCGGACTCTTCAACCTCCATGCGCAGTGCATCGCTGAACGCTTCGAGGGCGTACTTGGTGGCGTGGTACCAGGCACCCAGGGGCGAGGTAATACGCCCCGCCATCGAGGAGATGTTCAGGATGTGCCCGCTGCCCCGTGCGCGCATATGCGGCAGCACCAGCTGGGTGAGGCGCGCGAGGCCGAAGAGGTTCACCTCGAACTGGCGGCGTGCCTCGTCGATGGGGACGTCTTCAATGGCGCCGTAGGATCCGTAGCCTGCATTGTTGATGAGCACGTCAATGCGGCCTTCTGCGTCAATGATCTGCTGTACGGCGGCTTCCATGGATGCTTCATCGGTAACGTCCAGACTGAGCGCTTTCACACCCTCGGAGGCGAGCTCTTCAATCTTCTCAACGCGGCGGGCGGCACCGTAGACAGTGTAGCCGTAGCGCACCAGTAGCGGCGCCACGTCGTAGCCGATACCGGAGCTGGCGCCGGTGAGAAGAACGACGGGACGTTGCAGCGACTTGGGCATTGCGCATCCTTTCGGGTTGTTCCCTGTGATGATAGCGGAGGTGTACTTCTCAGGGTACGCCCGCGCGGGGTGTACGAGCGTGCAGAAAGCTCAGGGCGTAGCGTAAGGGTATTCTCGCGGGCATATGTGAGGGCAGGAAGGCATACAAAAGCTTGCCGCGGCATCCTGTGCAGATACGGCGGCGAGCTAATGTTTTTGGGTTAGGGGTTTTGGGGGCAGGGGTTTAGAGGTCGGGGATTAGACCTCTTCGACGTCAATATTGACCTTGGGTTCGGGGTGCGATTCGCCGGTCAGCATGGTCACTAGCAGGGTGGAGTCCTTCACGGCGCGCAGGGAGTGCAGCAGCTTGGCGGTCACGTGAATCGGCTTGCCGGGCACCAGGGTAATATCGCGGTCCTTCACGTGGAAAATCACCTCGCCCTTGAGCACCTGCACAAAGACGGGGTGTACGCTGTGGTGCTCGTGCCAGGACTGGCCTGCAGCCAGTTCCATGAGGGTCAGGTTGCCGCCGTCGGCATCAACAATCTTGCGAGCCTGGGGCTTATCTTCAAAGGGGGTCAGCGCTTCGGTGAGCTGGGGGAATACGAGGACGCGGCCTTCATGGGTACCTGCCATGGTACGCACCTTTCTCTTGAGGGGTGAGTGAAAGGGGGCGCGCAACCCCCTCCCTAATATTGGTATTAAAAATACTAAATTTCTTATATTGTATTCCCCTCCCCGCGCCGGGACAATGCCTCAGCTCACATCAAGCTGAAACACCCCGAGCAGGGAGGGGAACAACATCTACTGATAACTCCACACCTTCGAATAGGCGGAGCGATTACTATTACGCGGACGCAACAGGTTCACCATCAACGCCGTCGTACCAAAGCTCACCGCAATAATCATGCAGGTCGCTGCGGTAAAAGCACCGCCGGGAATCGGGGCAAAAATCGCAATCAAGTACAGAATCACCGCGCAGAACGACAGGAACAGCGTCGCAATCGTCATCAACGGCACCAGCACCAAACCGCCACGCGCCGGCACCGCAAAATCTGCCGGACGCACATAACGCAACACACCCATACCCACAACCGTCCAGATGGCGGTGACCAGAATAGCGGTCACCACATCCGCCGGGCGGTGCCAACCGTTAATAATCGTGGAGGCACCCGTCAGGCAGGTCGCCAATGCCGCGCAGAGAGCCACCGTGGGCCGCAAGAAACGAGGCGCCGCCAGGAAGAGCGCCGTGCCAGCCGCCGCCGCGAAGGTTGTGTGGCCACTGGGCGCCGAGTTGCTCAGCGCTTCCTGAACACCCAGGTCGGGCTTCACAATCAGGTAGTGCTTGAGCAGATACGTACTCGTCACCGCCGCAGCCGCGGCCAGCACACCAATCAGCGAAGGCAGGAACCGGTGCTTCCAAATCAGCACCGCAACCAGACCCAGCACGGCAATCACGCCGACAACCGCAGGAAGAGAATCCAGCGCCGTCAGGGTCGGGCCGCGGTAACTCTTGAACTGGTTCGCGTACTCGGTGTACGCCTGCTCATCAACCTGCTGGCCGGTCGCCGTGTAAATGAAGAACACGAACGCGCCGTAGAGAGACAGACCCAAGAACAGCAACGCCATCACGTGACGCATCAAAATACCGGTACTCGGAAGATGATGCACTTGCTCTTCGCCGGGACGATTCACCGGGCGGCCCGAAGCATCCACGGGAACCTGACCGGTCTGAACATACGCACCGTTCGGGTAGGCGGCGGCAGGATACGCCTCGGGAGGATAAGCCACCGGCTGCGGAGGCATCGCACGCATGGGAAGAGGCTGATGAGCACCCATCTGAGGCGCACCCATTGGGGAGGCACCCATCTGATTGTTCAGCGGGAAACCGCTCACCGGAGGCTTCGGCGGATCCAGGCGGCGCGTAGCCTGCATCGGTTCATCCGCACTATAGTTCCCCTGAGAAGCACGCTCCTGCGGCGAGGGAATCGTCTCAGGAATCTTAATGGGGGCGCGGTAAGCGCGCGGCAAAGGACGAGTCGCGCCAATAACCTCTGAAAGTTCGGGATACGAAGAAATAACTTCGGTATTCGCAGATTCAGCGTTCGCGGAACCGGTATTCATGGAACCTGCAGGCGCAGTTTTGTTAGCCGGCGAGGAATCGTAATCCGTCAAAACTTTCGTGCGGTCATCACTGTGCGTAGCGGCAGGGGTAGCCGTTTCGTGGGAGGTGAGCACCTGGGTAGCATCCTGATAATCAGAGAGCACCGCAGTCGGGTCCTGATAATCAGAGAGCACCGCAGTCTCATCAGAGGAAAACACCGTAGTGGGCGCATTGTCAGCAGCGGCCGCATGCACATCAGCGGGGTGAAGCACACTGGTAGCATCGAGGTTTTCGGAGCTCTCCCAACCGGAGTTTTCCGAACCCGATGTATTTGCCGGTGTTTTCTTCTTCATAACCCTTTGTACCTTCTCGCCCTCATGTCTGTTAGTGATACCCGAGCCCGCAGATGCCAGCCCCTCAAAACGGTAGCCCTCAAGCTGCCGTTTTATGCGAAGCACCGTCCGAGTTCTCGGGCGAATAACTACCTACTATCCCAGGTTTAACTACCTACTATTCCAGGTTAAGCTATGAAAAACTAAAGTTTTTTCGACCACAACCTGAGAGTTTCCAGAGAATGCGTGACAGGGTGCGAGCGCACCCGCCCGCCCCTAGAATGCTATGGTGAGCTCATAGCGCATCACAGAAGGGCAGATACCTTGAACACCAGTATGAGCGTGCCGCCTCTCGGCTACGGTTTTCACCTCACGAACACTCCCCTGCCGCCGCTGCAGGAGGTTCTGGAGAACCTGTTCACGGTCGAAATTCCGATGACGGTCACCTTCCGCGGGGTCAATAGCCGCCAGAGCGCGCTGATTTGCGGCCCGCACGGCTGGGGCGAGTTCGCGCCCTTCCTCGAGTATGGTGCGCAGGAATCTGCCGCGTGGCTTGCCTGCGCGCTAGAGGCGGCATGGTTGCCCACCCCGAAGCCGGTGCGTACGCGCATCCCGCTGAACGCGACCCTGCCTGCGGTGCCCGCCGAGCGTGTGCCGGAGGTGCTCGCCAAGTACGAGGGTGAGATTCAGGAACTGAAAATCAAGGTGGAGGAGAAGGGTCAGAGCCTCGCCGACGATATTGCGCGGGTAGCAGCCGCTCGCGAGGCGCTCCCGAATGCGCGCCTGAAGGTGGACGCGAACATGGGCTACACCCTCGCCGGTGCCCTTGATGCGCTGCGCAAGCTCTGCGAGTACGGCATTATCTACGCAGAGCAGCCCGTGGCATCCATTGAGGATATGGCTGCGCTCCGCTTTGCCATTGCTAAGGAGGGGCTGCCCGCCCGCATTGCCGCCGACGAATCGATTCGCAAGGCGGAAGACCCGCTGAAGGTGGCGCGCGCGAACGCCGCGGACCTGATGGTTATTAAGGCAGCGCCGCTGGGCGGTGTACGCCGTGCGCTCGCGCTGGTGGAGCAGGCGCAGCTTCCGGCGGTAGTGTCTTCTGCGCTGGAGTCTTCGGTGGGCATTGCCACCGGTGCCTCTCTGGCGGCCTCCCTACCGACCTTGAGGTACGGGTGCGGTCTGGGCACGGTCTCCCTCATGGCTGAGGACGTTACCGACGAGCCGCTCATCGCCCGCGACGGGTTCATGGATCTGCGCGCCATCACCCCCAGCCCGCAGCGCCTGGAGCGTCTTGCCACCGATGAGCAGACCCGCCAGTGGTGGGTGGAGCGCGTCACCGCCTGCTACCGGGTACTGGAACGCGCCTGCGGGCTATGAAGACTGTAATTTTCAAGGTCGCGCCTGTGAAGGGTAACCATAACTGAATGAAAAACCTTACGGCATTAGAATGGTACGGTGACTGAAAACCGCTCAACCCCCGCCATGCTCACCGCAGTATCCGTGCTCGATTCGCTGATTCGTGCCGGTATGCGGCATGTTGTCGTGTCTCCGGGATCCCGTAGCGCACCTCTTGCGTACGCTATTGCCGCCGCCGCTGAAGCCGGCGCGCTCATTGCGCACGTGCGCGTGGACGAGCGAAGTGCAGCCTTTACCGCCCTGGGTATTGCCAAGGCATCCGGTCAGCCCGTAGGCCTGGTGTGCACCTCCGGTACGGCACTGGGCGAGTACGTGCCCGCCGTCATGGAGGCCTACCACGCCGGCGTGCCCCTAGCGGTGCTGAGCGCGGACCGTCCGGTGCGTCTGCGCGGTAGCGGTGTGAATCAGACGACCCGTCAGGCGAGTTTTTTCCATCCTTTTGTGCGTGCTGAAGCCGATCTGACCTCCTATCCCGAGCAGGTGGAGGGCGAGCAGACTCAGGCTTTTGCCGCTTGCCTGAATGCGCTGACCGGTCGTAGCGCCGAGCACTGGCGCAAGCAGTCTGCCGAGCCGATTGGCCCGGTGCACCTGAACATTTGTTTCGATACGCCGCTGACCCCCTCGGGTCGTTTTGCGCAGATGCTGCCGCAGTGGGCACAGAGCCTGCTGGAGGATTACGACCCGCAGGCTGAGGGCCGCGCCCGCGCCGCCCACGCTGAGGGTTCCGGGCTCTCCAGCGCCGAGCAGCGTTGGCTTCTGGATTCTTTGGAGGCGCAGGCGGACCTTGCGGAGTTCACTCCGGCGCACCGCACCGTGGTGGTTGCCGCTGACGGTGCCGGCGAGTTTGCGGCGGAGTTCGCGCGCGTGCTGAACCTGCCGCTGTTCGCGGAGCCTTCCTCCGAGGCGCGCCACGGCGTAACCTCCATTCCTCACTACCCGCAGCTGCTCGCTGATGATTCGTTCGCCCCCGCCGCGCAGATTGAGCGTGTGGTGCTCTTCGGCCACCCGACGCTTTCGCGCCCGATTACGGCGCTGCTGGAACGCGAAGATATTCAGTGCGCGTTCTACACCCCGCGCCGCGCCAGCTGGTACGAGCCGGGCGCCCGCTCCTTCGTGGAACTGTCGACCCCGCACGAGCTCGCCGAGTTTGCGTGCGCATCCTCTGCTACCGCTGATGAGCTGGTGGACGAGCTGAGCTGGCTAGAGCAGTGGGTTGAGCCCGCCCGCAAGCTACAGGATGAGTGCCTGCACGCCATTGCCGCCTACGAACACCCCGATGCCGAGAGCTCGGTTGACTACACCGATTACCGCAACCGCACCGCTGGCCGCTCCTACGCCCGCCGCGTCTGGCAGGATGCGGTGGCTCAGTGCCGCCTGCTCGTACTGGGATCCTCAAACCTGGTGCGTGATTTGGATGCGGCAGCCCCCGCCCTGGGCGAGCCCGCCCCCGCGCGCGTGTTTGCTAATCGCGGTCTTGCCGGTATTGACGGCACGATTGCGACCGCTATTGGTGTGTCCCTGTCGGGCTACTACCCTGCCGGCGTGGATGAGAACTCCCGCCCGGTCATTGGCGGCGCCGCGTTGCCGGTGACCCTGCTGTGCGGTGACCTGACTTTCCAGCACGATGTGTCCTCACTAAACCTGCCGAATACTGAGCTTCTGCCCGAACTGCGGGTTGAGGTCTTTGACGATGCCGGCGGCGGTATTTTCACGACCCTTGAACACGGCGATATGGCTCGTCAGAAGCAGTTCACCGCCGCTGTGAATCGTTTCTTCACGGTGGTTGCCGCCCCGAATACTGATCTGGCGCGCATGGCTGCCGGTTTTGGTACCGAATCGGGCATTGAGGTGCGCATTCACACGCCCTAAAGCCGTTTCTAAAGGCTGCAGGCTAAGCCCCGTGCGCAGGGTTGACCGATATACTGAAAACTACCTGTGCCGTAGCCTTCCGTGGCTGAAAGCTAGCCGGTTGTAGCGGTTTCACTCGCCGCTGCATTCGCGTTTTTCTGCGCGCCTGCTGACGCAAGGCACCCTATCTATCATTTATTGACATTCACGCTCTCGCCGCTGATGCACACCGCCCGCGACCCGAGGTTTTACCCCGGTGAGCCCGGTGCCTGCGGCGGGCGTTGCTCCCAAGGATTCTCATGAGCTCACTCGATATTATTGTTGCTGTCCCCTCCGGAGCCGGTTGGGTTCCCGTACACGCCATGGCGGAGCTTCTCGCCCGCTACACCGGCGGTACCGTCCACACCGTGGATGTGGGCGCATCCCTCAGCAAGGAAACGAAGCTTCTGGCGCGTCTGCCCCGCCTCAAGGGCGGCTCCAAGCGTTGCCTGGTGATTGCTTCTGATCCCGGTCAGCTGTACGCCATTTCGCAGCGTTCCTTCGCGTTCCGCCGCTACGGCGCAATCTACGGCTGGGTGATTGATAGCTTCTGGGATGACCGTATTCCCGCGGTGGCTAAGTCCTCCACCTACGACCGTATTTTCGTTGCGGACGTTGACGACGTTCAGCCCTGGACTGCCGCGGGCGTGAAGACTCCCGGCGTTCTGCCCTGGGGTGCGGATGTTTGGAGTGCTTTCTCTGACCGTCTGGCTGCGCTGGGCTCGAAGAGCACCGACCTGCTGCGCGTGGGCCGTCAGCCCGCCGCCTACGAAGATGACGAGGCGACCGCCGCCCTCGCCGGCGAGCTGGGTCTGAGTTTTAAGGGCCGCCCGCCCTTCGGTGCAAATGACCGCGAGTCGGCTCAGCACCTGCAGGATTCGCTGAACCGCGCGAAGTTCCTGCTGGCGTTCTCCACTTCGGTCAGCCCGGCGCCATACACTCACCCGACCAAGGAGTACATCACCGGTCGTTGGACCGACGCCCTGGCTTCGGGCGTGACCGTGGTCGGCAAGGTTCCGAACACCACCACCGTGCGTGAAATTCTTTGGGATGGCGCAACCATCGACATTGATCACGCGGATGCACGCACAGGCCTCGCGCAGGTTGCCGATGCGGTCTCCCGCTGGACTCCGGCGCAGGGTGAGCTGCAGATTCGTCAGGCGCTGCAACACCTGGATTGGCGTCATCGTTTCGTGCAGCTGTGCGAGGCAATGGGTGAAGTCCCGGCTTCTTTGGCAGCTGATTGCGAGGCAATGCACGCCCAGTACGTTCAGCGCTAAATACGTGCCCTAAGGTTATGGGTATATAAAAGGTGAGGGCTGGTTTCTATCATAGAAACCAGCCCTCACCTGTATTTGTGCCCCATGAGGCATATTGCATACGGGGTTTTAGTACGAAGCCTGACCCAGAGTAATCGGACCCGTGAAACCACTGGTATCCGGGTGATCCGCCTCCAGGTACGCCGCTACTGGTGCGCCTTCAAGCTGAGCCAAACGATCCAGCAGGAAGCGCGTAGCACCCGGTGCATACGGCAGCTTATACATTGCCGCGGTCGTCGCCTCGTCATCACGATTTAAAGTGGAGGAACGAATCGACTCAATAGCGGTCACCATGGTGTTACGCTCACGCTCCACGAAGGTGCGGTCTACCGGCTCACCGTTACCGGGCACAAACACGCGGTAGCGATCAAATTCGAGCACGGCACCGAGAGTATCAATCCAACGGTCGGGGAAAGAATCCTCAAAGTAGGGGTCGGTACCCTCTTCAATCAGACCGCCCATGAACAGCACGTCCTCAACACCGACCATAATGTCACCGTCGGTGTGGCCGGGACCCATGTACATGAGGGTTACGCTACGCTCACCCAGGTCGATGGGGGTGAAAGTGATGCCGTCGCCCCTATTGGCGACCAGGCGGTTGGGAACAACAATATTGGTGGCGGCACCCTGATTGTGTGCCATTTCCGGTTCCAGCGTCTCGACGTAGGGACGCTGCGCCTCACCGTATTTACGGATTGCACGCGCGGCGCGAGGATGCGCCCAGAATTCTTCGGTACCCATTGCCGCGAAAACATCGTTGCCGAAGAAACGCTCATAGTGTCCGTGAGTGTTTACAACGGTAATAGGAAGGCGCGTGAGACGGCGAACCTCATCATAAATTTCGGTTGCCTGACGGGGACCTGCGCCGGTATCTACGACTAGTGCACGGTCCAGTCCGAGGACCAGGCCGGTGTTCAGTCGGTAGTTGTCGGTCGCAATGCGGTACACGCCGTCTGCGAGTTCAATAGTACGAGCCATAGATACAACCCTACTGGAATTTTTAGCGGCTGAGGAGTTATTCGGGCTTCAGAGAACAGAAATTTACGGTTCGGTAACAATTCAAGGCAATGAAAGTGCATTATTTTGCGCAAACTTATCTCTAGCAACAAGAAAGTGGTGAGCCTTATCAACCTCTCCGGCTTGTTTGAACAGCACATCATCGCCAAAGGAGCCCCTCGAAAAGTCCGGCGCGCATCCGTAGAAGCAATATTTATGCCACGATGCCACTCAACCTAGAGTCGTGCGCACGGTTAACCCGCATCTAACACCCCTATAGGATAGGAGTATGACTTCTTCCCCGACCTCGTCTTCCACCCCTTCGAACCTGCCTTTCCCCAGCGGTACCGGACGCTACGCCCCCTCCCCCTCGGGGGATTTGCATCTGGGCAATTTGCGTACCGCTATTTTGGCGTGGGCGATGGCTCGCCGCGGTGGCAAACCCTTCTATCTGCGCGTGGAGGATCTAGATCGCGTGCGCCCGGGTGCCGCAGAGCGTCAGATTGCTGATTTAGCGGTGCTGGGTCTGGATTGGGATGCAAGCCCTGGTACCCCGGCAGCCGGTGCCCCGACAGAGCGCGTTGAGGGCAGCGAAAGCGCCGAGGGCAAGGAAGTAGGTGTGCTGTACCAGAGCACGCGCCTTGCTGCCTATGAGCAGGCGCTTGCGCAGCTGCGCGAGGCAAACCTCGTCTATGAGTGCTTCTGTACCCGCCGCGAAATTCAGGAGGCGTCGAGCGCCCCGCACGGTGCGCCGGGCGCATACCCGGGCACCTGCCGTGAGCTGAGCAAAGCGCAGCGGGAGGAGCGCCGTGCTCAGCGTTCGCCGGCTCTGCGTCTGCGTGCCGAGTGCACGAGCTACACGGTGCAGGATGATTTTTACGGTGCTTACACGGGGCTGGTGGATGATTTTGTGCTGGTGCGCAATGACGGCACCTACGCCTATAACTTGACCTCGGTGGTGGACGATGCATTTGTGGGGGTTGAGCAGATTGTGCGCGGTGATGATCTGCTCCCTTCGGCGCCTCGCCAGTCGTATTTGGCGCAGCTTTTGGGTTTGACGCAGCCACGTTACGCTCACGTGCCGCTGGCGCTTAACGAGGGGGGTAAGCGCCTGGCGAAGCGTGACGGTGCGGTGACCCTGCCGCAGCTGCGCGAGGCGGGTGTCGAGATTCCGACGATTTTGGGTTGGATTGCCGCGTCTATTCCGGTGTATAACGCTGATGGCTCCGCCCATTCCGCGGATGTTCCGGTGCCTAATGCGGCGGCGATTTTGGAGCGTTTTGACCCGGCTCGTATGGCTTCTGAGCCATGGGTCGTGAGGGATCTCTAAGCCTCTGTGACATTGTTGTGTAACAGTTCAACACTCCGAACGGCTTTTAAATTTTTCGTTTAATTCGTTTTAGATGCATATGCCATTGAGCGTTTGCGTTGCTTTTCAACTACATATCTTTCACTCAAGTGCCCGAAACCCTGAAATCCAGGGATTTTTCGGGCACTTTTTCGCACACGCTCCCACAGCACCCCACCTGTACGACCACAAAATTTACACAGCAAACACATATTTATTCCACAGCTTCTCATTCCTAGACGTCAAATAGACTTTATTTTCAGCCCTTCAAAGCCTAGACTGTATCCTATGCCACTCATAAAGTTATGGGGTAGCGCATAAATACACACAGGCGCACACTATCACCAGGAGAGAAGGAACATTATGGCCGCGAGTACATACCAGGTCATCGCGCTGGCGATTTATTTTGTTGCCATGATCGCAATCGGCCTATGGGCAAATAGCAAAAACAACAGTCTTGACGACTATGTGCTGGGCGGGCGACAGCTCTCCCCCACCGTCGCCGCTCTCTCAGCGGGCGCCTCCGATATGTCCGGTTGGCTCCTCATGGGTCTTCCCGGCGCCGTCTACCTCAGCGGTCTCTCCCAGGCGTGGCTCGCCGTCGGTCTGACCATCGGCGCATGGTGCAACTGGAAGTTCGTGGCACCGCGACTGCGTAGCTACACCGAAGTAGCAGGCGACGCCGTGACCGTCCCTGTCTTCCTGAGCAACCGCCTCCATGACACCAAGCGCGTGCTGCGCATCGTCTCCGGCGTCGTGATTCTGGTGTTCTTCACCTTCTACGTCTCCTCCGGCATGGTGTCCGGCGGCCTGTTCTTCAAGTCCTCCTTCGGACAGGAATACCACACCGGTATGCTCCTGCTGGCAGGCATCACCGTGTTCTACACCTTCTTCGGCGGCTTCATGGGCGCATCCTACACCGACATGGTTCAGGGCCTGCTCATGCTCGCAGCACTCATTGCCGTTCCGGTCGTCACCATTATTGACCTCGGCGGCGTGGGCCCCGTGGTTGAGTCCATCAGCCAGGTAAGCCCCGATGCGCTGAGCCTCTTCGCAGGCACCACCTTCGCCGGTATCGTTTCGTCCCTCGCATGGGGTCTGGGCTACTTCGGCCAGCCGCACATTATCGTGCGTTTCATGGCGCTGCGCACCCCCGCAGACGCTAAGTCCGGCCGCCGCATCGGCATCAGCTGGATGGTCCTGACCGTGTTCGGCGCACTGAGCGGCGCATTCATGGGTATCGCATACTTTGCACGCCACCCCGAAGCATCCCTCACCAACCCGGAAACCGCTGAGTCGGTCTTCCTGGACCTCTCCCAGATTCTGTTCCACCCCCTCATTGCGGGCCTGATTCTGGCTGCGGTTCTGGCGGCAATTATGTCCACCCTCTCCTCGCAGCTGATCGTGTGCTCCTCCGCTCTGGTGGAGGACCTCTACGGCATCTTCTCCTCGAAGAAGCTCAGCGCATCCAAGTCCCTGTGGCTCGGCCGTGCAGGCGTGGCAATCGTGGCACTGGTCGCCGGTGCCCTGGCATGGAACCCCAACAGCTCCATTCTGCAGCTGGTCGCATTCGCTTGGGCTGGATTCGGTTCGGCATTCGGCCCGACCGTTTTGCTCTCCCTCTACTGGCGTAAGCTGACCACCCAGGGTGCACTCGCCTCCATGATCACCGGTGCCGTTGTGGCATTCGCATGGGGCCAGAGCCCGATGAAGTCCGTGCTCTACGAAATGGTTCCCGGCTTCGCGTCGGCAATGCTGGTCGCAATCATCGTCTCCCTGGTCACCTACAAGAAGAACCAGGTCATTGACGAAGAGTTCGACCGCGCGGTAGAGCTCGCAAAGGTCAAGTAACCCCTAGGTAACCAAGACCGGGTAAGGTTCCTTACCCAATCTCTAAGGCCCGGGCCGCACACACGCGGTCCGGGCCTTCATATATGCCCGGGCAACGTAGAATAGGGTCTATGACTGCACAACTTCCCGAAAAGGTCTCGGACATCTTCAACCCCGCCGACTGGCGCGTCGTCGAAGGCTTCGAAGACTTCACCGACATCACCTACCACCGCCAGGTTGAGCGCGACGAAAACGGCGAAATCCTACGTGATCTGCCCACCGTGCGCATCGCATTCGATCGCCCCGAGGTCCGCAACGCATTCCGCCCGCACACCGTGGACGAACTCTACCGCGCCCTCGACCACGCCCGCATGACCTCCAACGTAGGCACCGTGCTGCTCACCGGCAACGGCCCCTCCGCCAAGGACGGCGGCTGGGCATTCTGCTCCGGCGGCGACCAGCGCATCCGCGGCCGCGACGGCTACCACTACGCCAGCGGCGACACCGCAGAAAGCATTGACCCGGCACGCGCAGGCCGACTGCACATTCTGGAAGTGCAGCGCCTCATCCGCACCATGTCTAAGGTCGTTATCGCCCTCGTCTCCGGCTGGGCTGCAGGCGGCGGCCACTCCCTGCACGTGGTTGCTGACCTGACCATCGCTTCCGAAGAGTACGGTAAGTTCAAGCAGACCGACGCAACCGTCGGTTCCTTCGACGCAGGCTACGGTTCGGCGCTGCTCGCACGCCAGGTGGGTCAGAAGTTCGCCCGCGAAATCTTCTTCCTCGCCAAGGAATACGACGCACAGCGCATGTACGAAATGGGCGCAGTCAACGACGTCGTCCCCCACGCAGAGCTCGAGAACAAGGGCCTGGAATACGCAGCGCACATTGCCCGCCAGTCCCCGCAGGCAATCCGCATGCTCAAGTACGCCTTCAACCTGCCCGACGACGGCATGCTCGGCCAGCAGGTCTTCGCCGGCGAGGCAACCCGCATGGCATACATGACCGACGAGGCCGTGGAGGGTCGCGACGCGTTCTTGCAGAAGCGTGACCCGGACTGGTCCAACTACCCCTACTACTTCTAAGAGACAGCCCCTTCTACAGAAGTAGTTTCAGATGCATAGGCTCGGAGCCGGATTCAACCCTGAGAACCTCAGCTAAGAATCCGGCTCCGGCGCATTTGATGCCGCCCCGGCATATGACACCGGCATATGACGCCGGCGCATAACAGCACGCAGCCGCTACAAACAGCCGCTAAGGATTTAGCCATGATGAACACCCCCGCACCCGGGCTCATGCCCTCACCCGCCCCGCAGGAGGCTGCCCTGCACCCGCAGGCGGTACAGGTGCGCGCCAATCAACCCGCCGACCCTCACGCCATGCTGAGTGCCTTTGAGCAGCTACTGGGCGGGTACGCGGCGGATGCGGCTGCGGGGCCTATCGCCCTGGTGGTGGGAACCTCCGGATCCACCGGAACCCCCAAACGCACCGCGCTGACCGCGCGAGCTCTTGCCGCCAGTGCGGCAGCCACCGAACGCTTCTTCGACTCAAACTCCGATGCGGCATCGCAGTGGCTCCTGGCTCTTCCGGCGCACTATATTGCTGGCGCGCAGGTGCTCGCCCGCTCCGTGCTCGCAGGCACCGCCCCGGTCATTGCCCGCTCCGTCATTGAGCCCGTGCACTTTAGCCCCGAGGTGTTCCTGCAGGCGGTTGAGCGCATGAGCTCGGCACGCCGGTTTATCTCCCTGGTGCCCACCCAGCTCCATAAGCTGCTCGAAAGCGCGGACACCGATCCGCACCTGGGCGCTGAAATTCATGAGACGCTCAGCTCCTTCACCGGCATCCTGCTCGGAGGCGCCCCCGCCAGCGCCGACCTGCTCGCCGCCGCCACCGCCCTGGGGCTGAACACGGTGACCACCTACGGCAGTGCCGAAACCGCCGGCGGATGCGTCTACTCCGGCTCCGTACTGCCCGGCGTGAGGGTGGAGCTCGTACCCGAAGAAGGTATGCCCGCCGTGCCGGATACCGGTGGGAAGCCCGCACAGGTGGGTCGTATTTGGATCAGCGGCGCGCACCTCGCCAGCGGCTACATTGGCGACGCCGCCCGCACCGCCGAGCATTTCTTCACCGCCGCCGACGGCACCCGCTGGTACCGCACCGACGACTACGGTCTATTAGCTCCCGACAGCAACAAGAACTGTAGTGAGCAACGCCTGCAGGTGCTCGGCCGCAGCGACGACGTACTCATCAGCGGAGGCGTAAAAATCTCCGCCCGCGCCGTGGCGACTGTCCTCGAAGAGCACCCCGCCGTACGCGAAGCCTGCGTAGTCGGCCTGCCCGATGCCCGCTGGGGCACAGCCATTGCCGCCGCGGTCACGCTCGTACCTTCTGCCGGTGCAGCGGCTGCACCTACCGAGAATCGCCCCGCCCTGAACGAAGAACTCTGCGCCCTGCTGCGTGCCCGCTGCGCCGAAAAGCTCGGCGCCCCCGCCGCCCCCAAGCAGCTGAGCATCCTGCCGGATTTCCCGCTCACCAGCACCGGCAAGCCGGACCGCGCAGAAATATACAGTATCCTGGACAGAGACTACCGTCAGGGCTAAAGCAGGCTCATCCGCGGGTTTTCACCCCGCACACGCAGCCGCCCGCACGCCCTGACCGTCACGCACAAAACCCACGCATCATACGCATTTAGACCCGGAAGGAACCCCCGTGGCAACTGCCGCCCAATGGATTGAAGGCGCTCGCCTGCGCACCCTGCCGCTCGCCGTCGCCCCCATTATTGCCGGCTCAGCTGCCGCCTACGAGGTCAACGAATTCAAGCCGCTCTACGCGTTCTTGGCGTTCCTTGTCGCGTTCTTCCTGCAGGTCGGCGTGAACTATGCCAACGACTACTCCGACGGCATCAAGGGCACCGACGAAGACCGCGTGGGTCCGCTACGCCTCGTCGGTTCCGGCGTGGCAAGCCCCCGCTCCGTCAAGTACGCCGCCTTCGCCTGCTTCGGCCTGGCGATGCTTGCCGGTCTTGCCCTGGTGGCTCTGGCGAACCAGTGGTGGTTCCTGGCGATTGGCGCCTCCAGCGTCTTCGCGGCGTGGGGCTACACCGGCGGCAAGCACCCCTACGGCTACATGGGCCTGGGCGACGTGTTCGTCTTCGTCTACTTTGGTCTGGTTGCGACCCTGGGCACCCTCTACACGCAGGCACACACCCTGACCCTGCTCGGCTGGGTTGGTGCTATCGGCATTGGTCTGATTTCCTGTGCGCTGCTCATGGCGAATAACGTACGTGACATTCCCACCGACATTGAGGCGGGCAAGCTGACCATGGCGGTCCGCCTGGGCGAACGCTGGTCTCGCATCACCTACATCGTGGAGATGGCGTTGGCACTGGGTCTGGGCGTACTCCTGCTCGATGAGAACCCCTGGTTCCTGCTGATCTTCCTGTTGGTCGGCCCGACCATCCACTCCTGCGTGACCGTATGGACGCGCGGCGGCCGCGACCTGATTCCCGTGCTCAAGCAGGCGGGTATTGTGGCGCTCGTGTACTCGGTTATTCTTGCCCTCGCCGTGTGGCTGGGCTCGCTGGATATTATTAGCCACGAGGTTCAGGTGTTCACCGGCTACTAAGCCGGCTTCCGGTTCTGCACTACCTCGCATCGGGCTCTTTTACCGTGCCATTACGCCGTTGGCGGGCACCCGGTTCATAGTTCCGCAATAACGCGGCGGTATGTCATAGTAGTGCTTATGATTCGAGCCATGCTGATTATTGGCGGCGCCGCCCTCATCGTGGGGCTGACCCTTTACACCCTCTTGGACGCCGTCCGCACCCCCGCACACGAGGCGCGAACCCTGCCCAAGTGGCTGTGGGTTCTCGTCACCCTGCTCTTCCCCGTGGTGGGCCCGCTCATGTGGCTTATCCTGGGCCGCCCCAAGGCACAGCCAGCAGCACAGCCCGCAGCAGGCACTCCTCGCCCCGGCTTCGGTCAGCGACGCAGCTCCCCGGCGCCCTCGGTGTCTTCCCCCGACGACGATGAAGAGTACCTGCGCTGGCTCAAAGCAAAAGCAGAACGCGAACGCCGCAGCCGCGAAGCAGAATCGAACAACAAGCAGGACCCCGAGCATAAGAATCCTGAGGACGGCACGCCGAATCAGGGTAACGGGCAGAACTAGTCAGGACAGTTAGGTTTGCAGCTCGTGCGCCCTCAAGGTTTACAGCAAGAGGCTGTGAGCGCATCCGCAACGGATGGGCTCACAGCCTCTTCTCTATGCTCAAAAACAGCTTCAGGAACTAGCTACCGGATGTTTTAGCTACCGGGTAGCTGAATCACGCCACCGTACAGCGGCGCCGCTGGCTCCGAATACCCCACAAAATGCGGCATCTCATGCTCAAAATCAGTGGTGCTAAACGCCAGAGTCGTAATCGACGCCAGGTTGCACTCACGGGCACGCGGGTCATGCTGCAGCATGCGGCCCTCAACGCCCAGGCGAGTAATCCAAATCGGCAGCTGGTGCGACACAATAATCGCCTCCGCACCCTCGCCGCCGCGCTCGTAGGCGGTACGCGCCGCATCCTGAACAGCCGCAGCCATACGGCGAATCTGATCCAGGTACGACTCACCCCAGGAGGGGCGCGCCGGGTTGTATAGCTTCGTCCAGTGACGCGGGTTCCTCAGCAGCTCCTGCGCGTTCACATGCAGACCCTCAAAGTAGTTATCCGCCTCAATGACGCGCTCATCCGGCTGCGCGGTCAGGCACAGCAGCTCCTCAACCGGGGCGGCAGACTCACGGGTACGCTGCAACGGCGAGCAGACCAGATGCACGAAACGGGCACCGCGCTCAGCACGAGCCGCGAACTCCTCAGCGCTCAGACGCACCATCTGCTGGCCTTTATCGGACAGGCGGTAGCCGGGCAGACGGCCGTACACGATACGCTCGGGGTTGTGCACCTCGCCGTGACGCATGAGGTGAACTTTAATGGTGGAAGTTTCAGTCATAATCCCAGTCTCTCAGATAGCGCGCCGCGCCCCAAACAGGTGACCCGCACATACCCTCTACAAATACAAAACCCGGCCCGCAAAAACTGTAGGAACGCAAAAACCCCGCCTCTCCATACGGAGGGCGGGGCGAAAGAAGTCTATTTACTTCTTGTTGCGGCGCTGGTGGCGGGTCTTACGAAGCAGCTTGCGGTGCTTCTTCTTGGACATACGCTTGCGGCGCTTCTTGATAACGGAACCCATAGGATTTCCTCACTTTACTCGTACCCGGCCGAGCCATTCGACTCGGTAGCTACCCGGGGATATTTATACCGGTATAACCGATCCAAAACGCATTTTAGGCACAGAAATACCCTTGCGTTTTAGAGCGCTACCTACCTAGAGTACTAGGTTTACCCCCATTTTCACCATTCGAGAGCGGCTTTTCAGGAGTTTTTCCCTGAATTTCCGCTTTTCCCGCGGGTATATTGAGGATATCTCGGGGCGAAAACGGGGATTCGGTAGCCCTAACGGCGCTTCTTCTTCGACTTCTTCGAGCCCTTAGCACCGCCATGAGACAGCACCGAACCGGAAGAAGCTACAGCAGCATCAGGAGTACTCTCCTCAGCCGGGGAGGCGGCCTCTACCGATTCCTGCGCGGGATCAGAAGCCTCAGCGGGTTCTTCAACCGGCTCTTCCACCGAAACCTCTTCAATGGCGCTTTCCTCAGCAGCCTCTTCTTCAACCGCCGCGTGCAACGCCTTCAAACGCTCAGCACGCTCAGCCTCGGCACGAGCTAGCGCCTCCTCATCAATGACGGGCTGAGGCTCAGGCTGGGACTCGGGCTTCGTTTCAGCCTTCAGAACCTGCTTCTTCTCGGCGCTCTCCTGCGCTTCGTCATGCTCAGGCTCGTACACATCCACACCGAAGAAACGCTTCATCTTCGAGAAGATACCGCCGCGCTCCTGCACCGGCTCATCATGCGGAAGCTTCTCGTAGGTATCGTGAATGGTCGCAGCCGCCTCAAGACGGGTAGGCTCAGCAGGCTCAGCAGCGGGCGCCTCCTGGCGCGCAGGTGCACGCAGAACCTTCTCAGCCGACTCAGACTCCGCAGGCGCCGCGGCAGTCACAACAGCCGCAGGACGGGCGGTACGGGCAGGCGCAGTCAGCACCTTACTGCGATCCACGGGCTTAATGATGGTCGCACGCACCGGAGAAATAATCTGACCGCTACGACGACGCGGAGCCGCCGTAGAAGCACGCAGAACCTTCGCGGGGCTCTCAGCCTCTTCCTGCGCGTAAGCATCAGGGACGCTCGGCAACTGACCGCTGGGGGTCTGGGAGCTGAGAGTCTGCGAGCTGAGGGGCTGGGAAGCGAGAGTCTGGGAGGCCGGCGCCTGGACACCAGATACCGGAGCCGCAGAAGCAGCGGGGGCAGTCTGCGCTACCGGAGTGCTGCGGCGCGGGGTACCGAAGCTCAGCGGCACATCGGGGCTCACCGAATGAGCGGCAGGCTGCGCGGGAGCAGCATGAGCTGCAGCAGATGCGGGCTGAGCAACAGCGGGAATGGAACGTTCTACCCTGTCAGAAGCAGAAACATCCGCACCAGTTGTAGTCTCAGCAGAGGTATCAGTCGGCGCGGAGGGAATCTCAGACGCCGTCTCCTCAATGTAGACAATCTCAACGTGGGCAGCCTCGGATTCAGACTGCTCATACTCCACGTCAGCAGACTGCGCAGACGCCGCAGCAGAAACCGGAGCAGGAACCTGAGTCGGCTCAGCAGACGCCGCAACAGGAGCCTCAGCGGCAGGAAGTGCCCCCACATCGGCGAAGGACGCATCGTCCTGCATCAAATCGTCAAAGTCATCAGCGGCAAACTCATCCACATCAACCGGCGCAAATTCAGAAGCAATCGGCTCACCCGGCAGACCATTCGCAGAGGTTGCCTCCTGCTCCAGGTCAATACCGGCGTCGGAATACATGCCGCGCAGCTGACCAATCACCATGGCACGCGCAGTCGCAGCGTCGCCAGCCTTCAGAGCCTCCGCAATGGCGCGACTCTCAGCACGCAGACGCTCCACAGCGCTACTCCACAGCGGCATACGACCCACCAGCGACAGCATCGACTCAAAGCTAGGCTGACGCACCGATGCGAGCAGACCCACCAGCAGCTCATTACCGGCACAACGCATCACCTGGTGGTGGAACGTCAACAGAAGCTCCAGGAAGTCACGAATCGACAGATCGAAATCTTCCATCTGCTCCAGGACCTCGTCCATCTCCGCGAAGGAGGCGGTCTTCGGGTCAATACGCGCAATCGCCCAGCTTTCCAGCAGAATACGGGTCTGCACCAGATCACGAGTCGGGTAACGCGAGCTGGACATGTGCAGGCGCAGAGCGGCACTCGCGGCAGCGGCAGGCTCATCACTCAGGTGCACCAGCATTTCCTTGCCGCGGCCGTTGTACAGCTGCACCAGATCCATATCTTCCAGGGTGCGTAGAGCCTCGCGGGTGCGGGAACGACTCACACCAATAGCGCGTGCAATCTCGCTATCGCTGGGCAGGTCCTGGCCCAGCTGAATGTTACCCTCGAACAGTTCGTTCTCGAGCCAGCGCAGAATTTTACGATGAATAGCCACGTGAATGCGTCTTTCGGTTAGATAAAGGTGAGTGAGAGTGTGTGTGCTTTATCGATGAGTTATGCCGGAGGTTGAACGGCGTCAGGGCGCGTCTTAGCGGCGGCGGCCACGTAGGAAGCCGAAGAGGCCACCGCGGTGGTTGTCCTTTGCCTCGGTACTGGTCGTCTCAGTGCTGGGGCGGTACACCGAATCGTAGGCGGGCATGGTCTGATACTCGGTCTCCTCAGAGGAAGCCTCAGACGTGTCTTCAGCCTTGTCAGACTCTTCTACGGCGGTCTTCTCGGGGGCAGATTCTTCAACTGCTGGCTTCTCAGTAGCTACGGTTTCTTCAACCGGGGGCTTCTCCTCAGCCTTTTCTGCGGGCTGTTCGTTGACAGTCTTCTCAGCCACCGCGGGCTCCTCGGCAGCAGGAGCTTCGGGGGTCACAGCAATAGGCTGAATCGAACCACCCACAACTGCAGCGGGGTCGGTGCCATAAGACACCGCAGCCGCAGGCTGAGGGAATACCACCGGCTTCTGCGCTACGACAGGCTTAGCCTCAGTGGTCTTGGTGGTCTCAGTGGGCTTCACCTCAGCAGGTGCCGCAGGGGTAGCGGGCTGGGCGGGGGTTGCAGATGCTGCGGGGGTCACCCCAGCGTCGTAGCCGTACGATGCGGGAGTGAAGGGGCGCATCGGGGTGCTATCCGCTGCCTCTTCCTGCGAGGTGGGCTCAGCAGTGGTCTTCTCAGCAGATGCTTCGGAGGTGGCGCTTTCGGATGCCTGGTCCGCCGGGCGCGAGTAGATGCGTGCGCTCGGGGTCAGGTACTGGGCGCGGGCGCGCTGAATGCGTGCCTGCTCGATTTCCTCAGCGGAGGGAGCCTCAACGGCAAGAGTCTCCGAGTCGGTCGCCTCGGATTTCTCCGCGGTTTCGCTCTTCTCGGATGCAGCCGGCGCAGTTACAGTCGGTGCCGCCGCAGCGAGTGCAAGCTTCTGAGCGGGCTCTTCGGCTACGGGCTTCGGAGCGCTCTTTTCAGAGGTCTTCTCAGCCGTCGCCTTATCGGAGGCAGATGCAGTCACGCCACCGGGCAGTGCCACGGGTACGTGCGCCTCATTGGACTGGTGTGCAATCTGAACGGTCTCGTTAATCCACTCGGTCACGGTGGCGAACACATCCGGGTTCAGGGAGTAGAGGCGACGCTGCCCCTCCACGGTCACGGAGACCACATCTGCATCGCGAAGGACTTTCAGGTGCTTTGAAATGGTCGGCTGGCTCATGCCCAGCTTTTCAACCACTGCGCCCACCGTGTGGGTTTGCTCAGCGAGAATACGCACAATTCGGCGGCGAGTCGGATCCGCGATGACAGAAAAAACATCAGAATGCATATAGCGATTATGACATATAAAGTAGCGCCTCAAGCTTAGAATGAGGCTGATACAGAAATTACCTTCAAAAATTCTGAAAGCCCCCTGAACACTAGCCCAACATGGAGCCCTGAAAGGGAGAAAAGCATAAAGTGTCTATCACATCTAATGAAGATTTCCTGTATCTCATCCTAGGCATATGCGAGCCACTCAAACCCTCAATACTTATATAGCTAATGCAGAATATATAGTTTTCGTGGTTCCACCCACAAAACCAACCCCATGCCTTCTCCAAGCTCACATATTTACCCCCAAACCACCAAAGCCTCAACCCCCTCAGCAGGACCCGGCGCGATACACTAGAAGGCGTTAAACACAGGCTCAAACCGCCACCCAACACACCAACACCCAGACACCCGCTGAAGGAGGCGCATGGGACGCATCATCCGCCACACCCGGCGCCGACGCAACCACCCCCACGGCCAGCTCAACCGCCGCTGGGACACCCTCAGCGGTGTCACTTCCGAACCACAAAATCAACAGGTTCGACGAAGCCGCCGCGACCGCATCGAAGCCGAAAACCTGAGCATTCTCACCAGCGTGCCCGGTATTAAGCTCGACCGCATGCCCGCCCTGCGCGACCACAGCCACGAGAGCCCTGACGCTCAACGCAAACACAACCCGCTAGAGCTCAACCGGAAAACCCTCGAACGCTTCCGCGACTTCATCGACTCCTCCGTTCTGGCGTCACCCTCGCGCACCGCAATCAGCGCCTTCATCCTGGTCATCGCTTTCTTCACCATCATGCTGTCCCTGCCGATTTCTTCAGCAGACGGGCAGCGCATCGCGCTACACCACGCCGTCTTTACGTCTACCAGCGCGGTCACCGTGACCGGTCTGACCACCATCTCCACTGCGGATCAGTGGTCAACCTTCGGTCAGGCAATGATTCTTCTCGCCTGCCAGGTGGGTGGCTTGGGTACGCTGACCATCACCTCCCTGCTGGCGCTGGCTATCGGCCGCAAAATGGGTCTGCGCACCAAACTCATTGCGCAGGAAGACCTGAACATTAGCCGACTCGGCGAGGTTGGCGGCATCGTCAAAGCAGTGGCGTACGCGTCTTTCTCCATCGAAGCGTTCATTGCCATGCTCCTCACCCCGCGATTCCTCGCGCTCGGTGAAGCACCGCACCAGGCTCTCTGGCATGGCATTTTCTACGCTATCTCCGCCTTCAACAACGCCGGATTCACTCCGCACTCCGACGGCATCGTACCCTACGGCCACGACCTGTTCATCCTCGGCCCCATCTGCGCCGCCGTGTTCCTGGGTTCGCTCGGGTTCCCCGTATTCATTGCGGTTCAGCGCAACCCGTTCCACCCCTCCCGCTGGCAGCTGACCGCAAAGCTGACCGTGGTCACCACGACCTTCTTCTTCGGTTTTGGCGCGTTCTTCTGGGGCCTTTTCGAGTGGAATAACCCCGCAACCATCGGTTCTTATTCCTCCGGCGATAAGATTCTGAACGCCATCTTTGCTTCCGTGATGATGCGTTCAGGCGGTTTCAACCTGGTCGATATGGACACCATCACGCCCGTCTCCACCCTCCTCACCGACGTGCTCATGTTCATCGGTGGCGGCTCCGGCTCGACCGCGGGCGGCGTGAAGGTCACCACCATCGCCGTGATTGCCCTGTCCATCCTCGCCGAAGCGCGAGGCGACCAGAAGGTCGTCGCATTCAACCGCACGATCCCCGAGTCGTCCCTACGCATTGCTATCTCGGTGCTTGTTATGAGCGCTACCATGGTGTGTATCGGCACGGCGACCCTGGTCATGATCAGCGGCGCAGACCTCAAGGAAGTTATGTTCGAGGTCATCTCCGCCTTCGGCACCTGCGGCCTGTCCAGCGGGCTCTCCTCAAGCCTGCCACCTGCGGGTGTGTACGTGCTCAGCCTGCTCATGCTCATTGGCCGTATCGGCACGACCACCGCCGCAACCGGCCTGGCGATGCGTTCACGCCGCCGCCTCTACAAGTTCCCCGAAGAAAGGCCCACCATTGGCTAGTGCACATAACGCCCCCGTCCTCGTGATCGGTTTGGGCCGCTTCGGTGCTGCTGTTGCCGCGCAGCTGCGCCTGCAGAACAAGGAGGTCCTTGCCATTGAGAAGGACCCCGAACTCGCGCAGAAGTGGTCCGGCGTGCTGACACACGTGGTTTCCGCCGACGCGACCGATATCGACACCCTGCACCAGTTGGGTGCGGACGATTTCGGTTCCGCCGTGGTGGGTGTGGGCACCTCGGTGGAGGCATCCGTGCTGATTACCGCGAACCTCGTGGACATTGGCGTGGAGCGTATCTGGGCGAAGGCTATTACCCCCGCGCACGGCAAGATTCTGGAGCGTATCGGCGCGCACCACGTGGTCTACCCGGAGGCGGACGCCGGCCGCCGCGCCGCGCATCTGGTCTCGGGTCGTCTGCTGGATTACATTGAGTTTGATGACGACTTCGCGATTGCGAAGATGCGCCCACCGAAGGAAACCCACGGCTTTACCCTCGCCGAGTCGGATATTCGCTCCAAGTACGGTGTGTCCGTGGTCGGTATTAAGTCCCCCGGTGAGGACTTCACCTACGCGGATGCGACCACCCGCATTCACTCGCGTGACATTCTGATCGTGTCCGGTCAGGTGGATTTGATTGAGCGTTTTGCGGCACGACCCTAAGCGTATTTTTCCTCGCTGCGGCGGTTATCTTCCCCAGCTCTGCTGGTTTTGAGGAGCCCGTGTTTGAGCAACCCACGTTTGAGCAGCCCGCGATTAGACATAGCAAAAACAGCCTCTTCCCGTTCTGCCGGGAGGAGGCTGTTTTTCTGTAGTTTCAGCTAGTCAGGGGATGCTACCAGACGGTATTAGTCCTCGTCAGCGGTGTACAGCTGGCTCATTTCCGCCGAACGTGCCGCACAGGCGCGCATCGCGTCCTCGGTCAGCTGGAAGAGGCCACCATCCACGAAGGTGTTCAGTGCACGCTCGGTGGTGCCGTTCGGGCTGGTCACGGCGCGGCGCAGGGCGGGCGCATCCGGGTTGGTGTCGAGCAGGAAGCCCGCACCTGCAACGGTTGCGCTGGCAAGCTTGAGGGCGGTGTCTGCGTCCAGGCCGAGCTTCTCACCGGCGGCCGCCATCGCCTCTGCAAGCAGGAACGCGTATGCCGGGCCGGAACCGGAGACGGCGGTGACCGCATCCATCTGGTCTTCGCGGACCTCAACGACCAAGCCGACGGTGCCCAGGACCTCTTCGACGAGCTTCTTCTGCTCGTCCTTCACGGTGTCGGTGGTGGAGATGGCGAGCACACCCTTGCCCACGGAGGAGGGGGTGTTCGGCATGCAGCGAACAATGGGCTGACCTGCGGGAAGGCACTCGGCGAGGGTTTCGAGGGTCACTCCAGCAGCAACGGACACCACAACAGCGTTCGGCGCGAGGGCGGGTGCGATATCACGGGCAAGCTCAACGATGCCGTAGGGCTTCACGCCGAGCAGCACGACGTCTGCGTGGGCGGTTGCCTTGTGGTTGCCGTCAGCTTCGCCACCGGTGGTGATGATTTCTACCCTGTCGCCGAGGCGCTGGGCGAGGGCGGCGCAAGATTCTTCGCTACGCACGGTGGCGCGGATGTGGGCGGGGTCGTGGCCTGCAGCGAGCAGACCTGCGGCGATGGAGCCGTTCATGGAGCCGGTGCCGAGAAAAGCAATAGTTGCGGTCATCGTTGATCCTTCCTAATGGGGTGCCTGCGCCCTGCGGGTGCGCGGTGTGCTGTGCGCGGCGGACGTGTGGAGGCGTACCCTTCCAGCATAGCGGGTGCGGCTACGGGCTTGTGACCTGGTTCGTGCTTCTTCCGGGCTTTCTGGGTGGCGGCTTCACTCAGCGTGCCGCCATGCGCCGGGTCCCAACGCGCCGGGCTCAGCTTCCTACCTTGTGGCCCGCCCATAAGCCGCCAAAAGTGCAGGCGTAGAATGAAAGCAACTTCAACCGCGGCAGTTTGTGCCGGGCATGAAGCCTTCAACAACACACAGCACGCAACGCACACCCCTTTTTCTATGTCTTCTCATACTGGTTCTTCTTCGAATAGCCCGCAGAATCCTGCTGGTTCCCGCTCTTTTTTGTTTCGCCTCCTTCTGGTGTTGACCCTTGCCGCGCTGGTCACGGGCGTGTTCAGCGGCCTGGGTGCGATTGCCCTGCATTATGTTCTGGATTTTATGCAGGAGCTAACTTTCGGTCAGGCTGAGGGACATCACCCGATGGTCACTGACGGCGCTGACCCGGCGCGTCGTGCCCTGCTGCTGGCGGCGTTGGGCCCATTTGTGGCGCTAGTTTGGTATTACCTGCAGTCGGGTGGTCGGCGTGTGGTCGGCGTGAAGTCGCAGATTGCGGGTGCTACTGAGGAGAATCGTGCGCCGTCACTGTGGCGGCAGATTTCGCATTCGGTGATTCAGATTGTTGCGGTGGGTGCGGGTTCCCCGGTGGGTAAGGAGGTCGCGCCTCGTGAGCTGGGTGCGCTGGCTGCGGGTCGGTGCGCGCGTTTTCTGGAGCGTGTGGGTGGCTCTCGCCCGGATGGTTCGCCGCTGCTGGGTGATTGTGAGCGTCGCCTGCTGGTGGCGGCGGGTGCGGCGTCCGGTTTGGCGGCGGTGTATCAGGTGCCGATTGGTGGTCTGGTGTACCTTGTGGAGGCAATGGCTGCGGGTTTGAGCTTGTGGTCGCTGTATGTGGGTGCGGTGACGGTGTGGACGGCGACGGTCACGGCGAATCTGGTGATTGTCAATGAGCCGACGTACCCGGTGCCGCAGCTTCCGTTGGATGCGACGACGCTGACGGTGGCGGCGCTAACGGGTGCGGTGTTGACTCCGTTGGCGTTGGGTTTTAGGGCGTTGTCGCAGCGTGCGGAGAAGATTAAGGCGAAGGACCGTTCTCTTTTATGGCGTATTCCTTTGTCGTTTGTGCTGGTCGCAGTGGTTTCGCTGTGGCTTCCGGAGATTCTGGGCAATGGTCGTCTGCTGACTCAGCACACGTTTAATGCGTCTCTGGATGCGGCGGCGGACGGCTTGTCTGCGGCGGCGGCAGTGTATGTGTTGGCGTTGTGTGTGGCGAAGGCTACCGTGGTGGTGGTGAGTCTGCGTTCGGGTTCGTATGGCGGTACGTTGACGCCGAGTTTGGCGTTGGGTGCGGCGGCTGCGTTTTGTGTGGCGGCGCTGGTGCTGTGGGCGTTCCCCGGTTTGGGCGGGGTGCCGGGTGGCGCGTCGATGGTGTTGTATGCGGCGGCGTTGACGGGTACGGCGGCATTTTTGGGTGTGTCGATGAATGCGCCGTTGTCTGCGTTGACGTTGTTGATTGGTTTTACGGGTCAGGGTGCGAGTGCGTGGCTGCCGATGGCGGTTGCGGTGGGCACGGCGGTGCTGACCCGCTGGGCGTGGACGCGGGCGTTCGGCTCTAAGAAATAGGTTCTGACAGGTGCCGGGCGGCCCCGGATGCGTGTGCGTCCGGGGCTGCATGCTTTTTAGACAGAGGTTTTCGATAGGTTAGTGTCTTCGCCGTGGGTCTTTAACCCGCAGTGAAGACACTAACCTATCGAAAGGGCCGTAACCTATCGGCAGCCCATCCACAGGCGCAGAGATATTTGATGCATAAAGCATTGAGAAGCCCAAATAATGGCCAACCACCGCCACCACCCTCAAAAGAATGCAAACGACGGCAAACATGCGGTAGGGTGGTAACTGTAGTACTCAATAGCGCACCGATGCGCTTGTTGGGCGCACTACGGGGCTGTTTTCCTTCCGGCAGTCGACGCAATCTGTGAATAACGGCCCGACTAGTAACTAAACAACACACCATCACCGACGATAGGAGCGTATCTTCTATGGATCCGACCATTTTTAATCGCCGCACCCTGCTGGGTGGCGGCGCACTTGTGGGCCTGGGTGCCCTGCTTGCGGCATGTGGCCAGCAGGCAAATAACGAGGCGGCAGCCACCGCCTCCGCCGCACCGAGCGAATCAGCTTCGGCTTCTGCGGCAGCATCTGATGCCGCTTCTGCATCGGCTACTCCGAGCCCGGTTATTACCCGCGGCTACTCCGGGCAGTCCAAGGCACCCGACGGTGAGTACCGCAAGGCAGATGGCTACGGCCCTGCACAGAATGTCCCCAAGCCTCGCAATGAGCCTGCACAGTACCCCGAGACCGAAGAGGGTCTAATGAAGATGATGCAGGACTGGCTGGTTGCACACAACTATGGCACCCAGACTGGCGACTGCTCATATGCGTTCAAATATGTCACGAAAGATACCGATGAATATAATTCATATAGCTACACGGAATCGCTTTACGAACGTGGAGGATGGATTATTGGAGGATTGGAATCTTATCAATCCGAAGGCCCCCTAATCTACGATGATCAGAATAAGAGTTATCGGATGAAATTCCGAATCATCTGGTCAACTGTCACATATGTAAATCCTGATGGTCGCTTAAAAATGGATGCTAATACAGACACGAATGATGATTCCTTCTATTTCTTGTATACATATTCTGATGGATACTGGAAAATTTCTGGATCTGATTTTAATGTCTAACACTAAGAAGCTATCAATGCAGAATAATAGAAAAATTTTCTCCACCGTATGTGCTTCTATTCTTGTGGTAATTCCTATGTCATATTTTCCTAGTTCCATCGCCGTTGAATGCACAAACCAAAATTCTAACGGTCATTGTGTAAAAATTCCGGGAAATAAGCCCATCCCCCAGGACGATGATTCTGCAAAAAGATCACACACTGTCAATCAATCGAAAACGACACAAATTTCGGGAGATGACCCGTCTTCTGCTGCCTCGGTAGAAGCAGCACGCAAGAGTTGGGAGGATAACCACATCCCAATGCGTGATGGCACTAATCAAACAGTCTACGGAACTGTACCCGAAGCCCGAAAAGCCGGAGATGCAGAATGTTACACGAAAGTAGACCGACGTCCGGGGCATTACACCATAGGGCCTCTACCTCTGGGAGATAACGCCAACAGAATACCCAACCATGTTGGCGGCCGCTACTGCGTACCCGACGACACCAAAACACTGACCTCGAATAACCCTGAACAACCCAAGGGCCCTTCCCCTGAAGAAATGCTCCAAGAAATTGAGGACCAATTCGCTAAAACTGACATTCAGGCCCCTGTTTTGAAGCAGTCCTATAACCTTGGCACCGGTCTGAGTGAGGACAACCCCAACGTCTACAAGAACCAGGCGGTCAACTTCTACGTTGACGCGCCCACCGCACGTTGGGAAGGTGACCTCATGATCGGCCACGTAGAGATGGAATCCTACCCCACCCAGATGACCATCCAGTATGGCAACGGTGACGAGGGCAGCTTCTACACGATGGGTAAGCCGGTTAGCAGGGCACGCGGTGAAGAGTCACGCAAGACCGCAACCAGTTATGTGTATAAGCGTTCGGGTAACTTCCACGCCTACGCAACAGTGTCTTACTCTGGTCGTTTCCGTGTTGACGGCGGCGACTGGCAGACTCTGGATGTCGTGTTGACAAAGGAAACTGTCGACCCGCTGCTGGTGCGTGTGTGGTGGGTTGATGTGGGTCGTGTCGGCGGCACCTGCGATGAAGATGATACTCGCTGGGGATGTAAGAACGACCCGACGATGGGCAAGAAGGATAACCCAAACCCGCGTCTGCGTAAGGCCGATGTCCGTACCGGTCAGCGTTGGCACCTGAACGATAACGGCGACGGGGATACTGAGTATTCGTTGCACCGCGACTGGCCCGACATGTAAACCAGTTCTAACCCAACGTATAAATAACCACAGCAGGCGGCCCCGGATGCGTGTGCGTCCAGGGCCGCCCTGTTTTGCTGTGCCGAAGAACTGTCTTAAATTTGCTTTGATGGCTTTGAAAGGAATAGCAGATAAATTCCGAATACGAGCTTAATTGCCGCGTCAATATATGCAATGACCCCTAACGGGATGCCGGTAAAAATATATCCCGCAAAAATATTAATGACACAGGCTAGACCCAGGTATATCATTGACTTTCCATGCACAAAATAGTACGGGAAGAAATGTAGCGCGGTTGCCATCAGTGCCCCCAGCCAAATCAATCTCCAATTTTCAGTTGCGAAGAATGGGCCGCCCAGCAAAAACATCAAAACAAATAATAGAATAACGGCACGTGAAGATACTTTATTTTGAAATTCACTCGAAGGGCCATCGGATAGCCTATTCAGCACCTTCTTGTTCATGTTGATTGAGAAAAAGCTAATAACGTAGCCGATACTGAATACCTGCATATTTATTATTTGCTTTCCTCCGGCCATGGTGGCTATTGCTATAACTGCCGCCACCACGATTAGCCACAACCCGCAGGCCCTCTTATAGTTAAATTCTAACTTTTCGTCTTTGTTGTAGCCCAGAAAAGCCATCGATGCCTCCAATAGTCTCTCGTAAAATTATTTCTCTTGTCGCGCCGCTACATTTTATTGTGAAAAATTCTGCCATGCATTAATATGCTCTACCCCTTCTTTCTGATAATTACACCCTCTGTGATTGTATCAAAATGGCGATAAAATTCCCCTAAGAAACGAGGGGTGACCCCGGATGCGTGTGGATCCGGGCCGTTCTTGTTTTAGCATGCTGTGCTGCGCTGAAAGTTGTGCCATAGGTTAGCGTCTTTGGTCGTAGTTAAAAACCATGGCAGAAGACGCTAAACCATGACACAAATTCTGGAGGGGGTTATAGCCCCGCATAGCGAGAAGCCACATGTGTTTCCAGAAGCCACTTATGACGTGACTGTTCGAAACACATGTGCCTTCTCAACGTTTATCTTTGCGGAGGGGCGCTACTTATGGCCTTTCTCGCGTAGACTATTCCATCACGCTTTCTTTAATTCAGATTTACACTCCGGTGTATCCCCATCTTTGGAATTAAAAATACCATTTTCATCTTTATACCGTGAATAGTACTCATTAATTTTTAGCATCGTAAAATACATATATGCAATCATTAAATATTCTTTAGAATTAATCTTCTTCCAATTCCGCGTAACATAGGGCAAGTCAGCGCATAGATGCTTTTCGGATTGGTTTTTCAATTTATGATAAAATCGACGAATAACGAGAGGTCTTATAATAGCATATTTGGCAATATAAAAAATCGCAATAAAACCCCAATAACAGAGCGACTTTTCAGAAGTGAAAACCGCATATACACCTTCAGGAAACGAGGCTTGATTCCTTGGATCAACCCAAGACAAAAATGCAATTAGAAGCAGCAATATTCGGATGATACCTATGCTCGCTGAATTTAAAATAAATTTAGCCCAAGCCCAAATCCGAGCACAAGGTTCATGTGCCGAATTGATCTGCATGCGACAAATATAAAAATATAGGTAGCTGTCTGAAAGTCCCTTAAATAACATTTCAAAAACAAAGATGATAGAGGATGCAAAGATCGCAATAACCTCTGGCCTTACACTTTGATTATCGTTAAATCTATTACCCAGAAAGAATGCAAAGGAAAATGTATAAACAACCGCAAAAGATAACCAAAAAATGAAACTAAACAGGCAAGGTTCACCAGAAAACTTAAACCCAGCATACCCAGTAGATTTTGACACGAACAAATCATGGTAAGAGGATTCTGTTTTTTTACGCTTACTAGAAAGTTGCGGGACTGAATTATTTGCATTTATCCGATCGGTAGCAATACTATACGCATCCGACATGAAGGAAATGCTGGATATATTTTTAATATTCTGTAGATAATGCATATTCTGAAGCAAAATATCTTTCTCATTATGGGTCAACATCAGACATGATGCCAATGTGAACCATGCAAAAAATAACATAATCCACAAGGGCATTTCTCCATATCTTGCAAGATTGACATCTTCCGCAACAATAAGCTTTCCCCATCCGGGACCGACTCTCCAGGCTCCAAATATTTCAGGCGCATACGACGTACCATTAAAATACCCAGCCAAAAGACCATGCCAAAAACTAAGAATAAATGCGACAAAAACAATATATCCAACTATTCTTGCAAATTTTCGGTATGCAGCGCGTCGTGCCTCTCCAATCAGACCGGTTTCACCGTCGGCAAACTTTCCAACACTTACAAATAAGCTCAGAAGAAGACTAGCGATGGAGGAAATAATTCCAACCCTTAAGTCAAATATGTAATATGGAATATTAAATATTTCATGCACTAGCCAAATACTAGACCCATCCCCATTACCAGACAATGATTTTAAAGATGGAAAATTGATAATAAAAACAGAAAAATAAATTAATGAAAAGACAAAAAATGCATACAATGGGAGCTTTAAGGTATTATCCAGAATTATGCTTTTTCTTTTTTCTTCGTGCTCTTCACCCCATATGCTATTCACTTCATCAATAACGTCTTGAATCTTTACAAATTTCTGATTCGTTGCCATAAGCACTTCCTTCCCGACAACTTTGTTGGTGGATAAACTTCCTAGACAGCCGCGTTTTACATCGTTGTGCAACTGTCCGTGTTCAGACTATCACGAAATGATAAAGAACATCATGAACCCACCACACGGAAAACCCCGCAGGCCGGTGCGCGTTACACACCAGCCTGCGGAGTTCACCTGCGGCTATTCGGCCACGTCACGCACCGGTTACGCACCCAGGAGGGTCTTCGGGTTGACCGGAGTACCCGTACCCTCCGCCAGATGCTCAATACGCTTCAGAATCAGGCCCTCACGCAGCGCCCACGGGCACACGCGCATTGTCTCAATACCGAACGCCTCCATCGCAGCCTCCGCCGCAATAGCGCCCGCCAGCATCTGCTCCGCACGCGCCTTCGAAACACCCGGCAAATCGCTACGCTCAGACACCGTCATCGCCTCCATGCGACGAGTCCACAGGCGCAAATCCTGCAGATGCATCTCACGCTTCACATGCGGGCCCGCCGAATACGGCGCCGCACCACAAATACGCGCCAACGAACGGAACGTCTTCGACGTACCCACTGTCATATCCGGCGCACCATAACGCAGCAAATTCTCCGCCACCGGGGCGATCTGCTCACGCACATACTTACGCAGACGCTTCACCTGCTTCGGCTTCGGCGGCTGCTCATCAAAAAACTCACGCGTCAGACGGCCCGCACCCAACGGCACACTCATCGCCGCATCCGGCAACGCATTCGTACCCGTCGAAAACTCAAACGAACCGCCACCAATATCAAAATCAAGGATGCGACCCGCACCCCAGCCCTGCCAACGGCGCACCGCAAAGTACGTAATCGCCGCCTCCTGGTCGCCCGAAATACCGTTCAGGCTCACACCGGTCTGCTCACGCACCTGATGCAGCACCGCCGCACCATTACCCGCCTCACGGATAGCGCTCGTGGAGAACGCCAGCAGGTCCTCCGCCTCATTCTCGATCGCGAAGTCGCGGGCGCTGGCCACGAAGCGGGTCAGCGCGTCCGCGCCCTCCTGCGAAATATTGCCCTCAGCGTCGAGGTACTGCACGAGCTGCAGCGGAATCTTGTGCGACGCGTACGGTTCGGGGCGCGCCCCGGGGCTGCCGTCAATCAGTAGCAGGTGGACCGTATTCGACCCGACATCCAGAACTCCCAGGCGCACGGTGCGCTCCCCTCCCCCGCCGCGCGGCGGGATATTATCTGTGTGCGGTACCGCAGGTGCGGCGCCTCTTCCAGTCTGTCAGAGGCGCGGCTCACTCCGCAAACAATCCGGGCGGATGCCCAGCATCAGCACAGCGTAAGCCCAAGAAACACGGCGCAAGCCCAAGAAACACAGCGCGGGCACAAAAATGCGCCGGGCATGTACTCTCCCGGGGCACGCAAAAGGCGCAGGAGGCGCCCCCCCCCCCCCCCCCCCCCCCCCCCCCCCCC